>NZ_CAXAOW010000005.1:0-263043 GCF_963970805.1 Pseudomonas sp. EA_35y_Pfl2_R5
ATCCTCGCCAAAGCGCAGCACGTCGGTATAGACAGCGGTCGAACCCGAGATGACGCTTTCCGTGATGGTGTCCACACCATCACCCAGGTTGAATACATAGGTGTCGGCGTAGCCGCTACCTATCAGCGCGTCATTACCGGTACCACCGGCCAGGACGTTGCCATTGGAGGAGGCATGTACCAACAAGGTGTCATCGCCGGCTCCGCCGTACAGCGTGTTGCTGCCCGCACCGCCATCAATAATGTCGTTACCTGCACCAGCGAAGAATATATCTGCCTCAACACCTCCCCTCAGATTATCGACACCCTGAGTACCAAAGCGTACCGCACCAGTTGTATGAGGAAGCAAAGCGAGTTGACGTTGAAGCTCAACGGCATCAGTTTCGCTCAAGGCATTGAACATGCTGTCGCCCGCCCCCCCCCAGTCCAGCATATCTTTGCCCGAAAATTTCATGTAGTTAATGAAATCAGCAAGGTCCAAAAGGGTTTCAACTGGGTTCTGCTGGGCATTCTGTTGAAAAAGTTGCTGGCTGGCCGCAAGGTCTAGAGCAAAGCCGGCTTCTGTAAACTCTACCCTAACTACATCAAGATAAGGTTGCAGTTGTGTTTGAACTACTAAGCCCTTATAGACCGATGTTAGTAAAGACTCATATGACTGATTTAGCAGTGCCGCCTGGCCAGCGTTGATATTGAGGTCTTTTTCGGTCAGCACTACTTCCCGAACACCAAACCCTAACGATCTCGTGCCGGTAGCAGCACCTGAGGCCAAGGTAAGTCGATTAATAGCGTCCCCATTTGAGTCCCCAGACGTAGTGCTTCGGGAAAAGTTGAAGAAGTTCTGAGCATTGAACACTTCCAGTACTTTGATACGCTCCAGCAACTGCTTTTGTGCGAGCTGTGCTTCTGTAGGCCCGCTATTAGCAGCAGATCCATCACCCTCTGCTAGATTAACGCTACCACTGCTTCCGCCACCACCGACGCCAAAGCCTTCCGTCTCAGCGCGTTCCCAGGAATAAGCGAAGCTGACTTCTAACAGGTCATTGCCGAGGTTGCCGATACGTTGATCCCAGGTCTTAAAGGCAGAACTTGAGGCCCATTCGGTTAAAAGCTTATCAAGCAGGCCCATTTGTTGCTCACGACTCTGCGCCTGGCTGTATTGGTCTAAGACGCTTTTCAGCCCGGCCTTGAGCATTGCGGCCTCACGCAGATCGCGCACGGCACCAGAACCCTTCATGTCAGGCAGGGCTTTGACGCTGTCACTTAATGCGATACGGTCGGTGTATTCGCGGTAGAACGGATTAGTGGCCAAATCCAGGTTGGCGGCCAAGCTCTGGTTGCCATTGACCGAACCCTCGCTGCCATCCCCACGCACGAAAGTACCCACGGCACTGATTAAGTTGCCATTGGAGTTCTGGTTGGTCGCAGTGGAGCCCAGATTAATAGCGGTAATATTGTGCTCGGCCAGGCTCTTCATCTCGTTGGCCTGGGCGATACCATCCTGATTCGTATCCTGCCAAACGCGAACGCTCACGAACTGTTGATCTTGGGCATCGAATACACCGTCTGTATTACCATCCAAGTCACGCAATGCATCAAAGCCGTCGGAGGCCAACTGACCATTGGCCTTGACGGTATCAACTCCGAACAGCTCCTTGCCGGAATCAATCGTGCCATTGCCGTTGCGATCTAGCACTAGAAAACCGTCATCGCCCTTAACCCAACCTGTACCTGTTTTAAGACCGTCACCATCGAAGTCAAAGGTAATACCGGAGTTGTCTGAAATAGTTTCTATGCCGTCGTCGTCGAGATCAAGAGCGAGAGGATCGCTGCGCTGGACGAAACTATGAGAGGACCTGAAAGTTGTATTTGTATTAGGATCAATACTCTTATCAAAGTCTAGCGCAACCTTAAGCGCTTGATTATGATTATTAATAGAATTAAACACCCTACTTAAGTCCACCTCACCGCCCAAAAATTGTTCCGCTGTTTCTTGAGCACCCACTTGGTTTTCAGGGCTCCACGGCCCTCCTTCTGACCTCCATGCTATATATGCCGCTTGAATTGCATTCGCGACGGCATTATTCGCATAACTAGTTCGTACTGTTTTATGCGGCTCCGCTTGCTGTGACTGTTGCGCCATACCAACCTCCATATTAATTAAACACAACTATAGTTAAGAGAGGCTTACCCCCACACTAAACATATAAAATCAACATCTGCACCAAGGATGCCAAAGCAAGAACTTTCCGACTAAAACAAATTATCAGCACCCCTCCTAACGAGAGATTCTGAAAAATAGCTCGCTAAGACCATTAATATTGGGATTTATTAAGCATTCTGTCTCCGATGGGTCACTACCCTCACCAACCCACCCCATTATTTTATGCTCAGCGCTCGCTTAAGCTTTCCGCCGTGTATTGCTTGAGCGGACTGAGGAAGTAATCAATCACCTTCCGCTTATCCGTCTTAACTTCCGCCCTAACCGCCATACCCGGCGATAGCGCAATTAGATTCTCACCCACCTGAATCGTGTTCTTCTTAAGCTGTATACGCGCGCTATACACCAACCCCAACCGTTCATCTTCGATGGCATCGTTGGAGATGCTTTGCACAACGCCGTCGACCACGCCGTACTTGGTGAAGCTGAAGGTTTCGACTTTGATCTCTACGGTTTGCCCTGGCCTTACAAAGCCGATGTCCTTGTTCTCCAGCATGGCTTCCACTTCCACTGGCTGGTCACTGGGGACGATGACCATCAGAGGTTGTGCTTCGGTGACTACACCGCCATTGGTATGTATGGCCAGTTGCTGCACGGTGCCATCTACCGGTGCGGTCAGGCGCATCAGGCTGTCGCGCTGTTGCGCCTTTTTCAGCTCTTGGGTGAGTGCAGCGGCGCGTTGTTGAGACTCATGTTGCAGGTCGAGCATGGCTCGGCGGGTCTGGGCAATCACGCTGTTTTGCTGGCTCTGCGCAGCCTTCTTCGCCGCACTGAGTTCGCGTACACGCGATTGCTGAATACTCAACTCACGCTCCTGATCGAGTCGAATCTGTTCCTTTTCCAAGTAGGCGTGTTTGGCGACAAATTGTCGTTCGAGCAAACGCTTGTAGTCGGCAGCCAGCTCACGGGTGATCGGGAGGCTTAGCTCCAGTGAAGACACCGTGCTTTGTGCAGCCTGGATCTCGGCACTGCGCTGCTCGATGGCGGCAGCGCTTTGTTCCAAAGTGCTTTGCAGTTCCAAGTACTGGCCTTGCAGCCAGCGTTGCGCCGCCAGTTGCTGTTCGGCGCTGGCCTGGGGGATCAGCTGCGCCAGGCTTGTCGGGGCACGGTTGTTCTGAATGGCCTCCAGCAATGCTTGGGCGCGGGCGCTGTCGACCTGGGCGGCGAGCAGGTCGCTGTTCAGGCGCTCGACATCGGCACCGGTCATGCTGGTGTCCAGTTCAATCAGTAGGTCACCGACTTTGACCTGTTGCCCGTCGTATACATGAATGGCTTTGACCACCGCTACTTCGCTGGGCTGGATAACCTTGCTCTTACCGCTGGGCACGATCTTCCCGCTGGCGGTGGCAACCACGTCGATTTCACCGACGCAGGCCCACAGCAGGGACAGGGCCGCAAAAGCCATAATGGTCCATTGGGTATAACGTGGCGCTGGATGCACCGGCTGTTCTTGCAAAGCCAAAGCAGCCGGCAGGAATTGCACCTCGTGGTTTAGCCGCGCCGGTGCATCCATGGCTTTGCGGTTCTGCCAGGAGTGTCGCCAGGCCTGACGGTAGCGGTTGATCAAGTCGCGTTTGGCGCTCATGCCGCACCGCCTTGCTGCAGGCGATGTAAACGTGAGTAATGGCCAGCCTGGTGGGTCAGCAGTTCGGTATGGCTGCCCTGCTCGACGATCTGCCCGCGATCCATAACCAGGATACGGTTGGCGTCGCGTACGGCAGAAAGACGGTGAGCAATGATGATCACCGTGCGGCCTTTGCAGATGGTCTGCATGTTCTGCTGAATAATGCGTTCGGACTCATAGTCCAGAGCACTGGTCGCTTCGTCGAAGATCAAGATGCGCGGGTTGCCGATCAGCGCGCGGGCGATGGCGATGCGTTGACGCTGGCCGCCCGAGAGTGAGGCGCCATGTTCGCCCACTACGGTGTCGTAGCCTTCTGGCAGTTCGAGGATGAAGTCGTGAGCACCGGCCATCTTGGCTGCCTGCATCACGGCTTCGATGGGCGTGCCCGGGTCAACCAGGGCAATGTTCTCGCGGATGCTGCGGGCGAACAGCATGTTGTCCTGCAGCACCACGCCAATCTGTCGGCGCAGTGAGGAGACATCGGCCAGGGCTAGATCCATGCCGTCAACCAGCACGCGGCCGCGCTCGGGGGTGTAGAGGCGCTGCAGTAAACGGGTCAATGTGCTTTTGCCGGAGCCGGAGCGCCCGACGACGCCAATCACTTCGCCCGCTTGGATGGTCAGGCTAATACCGCGCAGCACTTCCGAGCCATCGGGGCGATAGCGGAACTGCACTTGGTCAAATTCAACATCGCCGCGCAGTGGCGGCAAAGCGCTGCGCGAGTCCTGAGACAGTTCGGTACGGGTATTGAGAATGTCGCCCAAGCGCTGCACGGAAACGCCAGTCTGCTGGAAGTTGGTCCACAGTTGAGCCAGCCGCATGATCGGCTGAGATACCCGGCCGGCGAGCATGTTGAAAGCAATCAACTGGCCCACGCTCAGATCGCCTTCAACCACTAAGCGTGCGCCCAGCCACAGAGTCGTAACAGTCACCAGCTTGCCAATAAAGCCGACGCTTTCATTGGCGATGGTGGAGAGAGTTTGGGTTTTGAAACTGGCAGCCACATAACCGGCCAGCTGGTTATCCCACTTGCGGTTGATCTGCGGCTCCACTGCCATCGACTTGAGGGTGTCGATGCCGTTAATGGTTTCCACCAGAAACGCCTGATTCTCCGCACCCCGGGTAAAACTCTCGTTTAGGCGCGCCCGCAATACCGGGGTGATCAGCAGGGACACAATGAAGTACAACGGTAGAGACAGCACCACCACAAGAGTCAGCCAGCCGCTGTACATAAACATCACAGCGATAAACACCACGGAGAACAGCACATCCAGAATCAGGGTGATGCTGTTGCCGGTGAGGAAGCTACGGATGTTTTCCAGCTCGCGTACGCGTGCAACCGAATCACCGACCCGCCGTGCCTGAAAATAGGCCAGTGGCAAAGTCACCAGATGGCGAAACAAGCGTGAGCCCAACTCCACGTCGATCCGGCTGGCGGTGTGGGCGAAGACATAACTGCGTAGGCCACTGAGCACGGTCTCGAAGATCATGATGCCAAGCAGGCCAATTGCGATCACGTCCAAGGTGGTCAGGCCGCGGTGCACCAACACCTTGTCCATTACCACCTGGAAAAACAGCGGCGTGAGCAGTGCAAAAATATTGAGTACAAACGACACCAGCAGCACTTCGCCGAGCAGCTTGCGGTATTTGACGATAGCCGGAATAAACCAGCTGAAGTCGAAGCGCGCCAGGTCACCGGCGAGCGAGGACTCCGAACGAATGAGGATCAACTCGCCGGTCCAGCGAGCTTCTAGTTCCTCGAAGCTCAGCACTTCCGGGCGCTGAGCCTGCGGGTCATGGATCAGTGCTTTACCGTCATCCAGGCGGGCGATGATAAAGAAGCGCCCGTCGCCATCAGCGGCTATGGCCGGTAACGGTGTATGGCTCAAGCGGGACAGCGAGCTGCGTGCAGACTTGGCTTTGAGGCCCAGCTTCTTGGCCGCCAAGAGCACCTCAGTGCGGCCAAACAGACGGCCGTCTTCGGCGTACTCGTGGGTGAGTTGTTCGGGGGAGGCAGCAACGTTGTGGAAACGCGCAAGCATTACGAGGCAGGCAAGGCCCGTGTCGAGCGGGGCTGGCTCGGAAAAAACGTCTGACATCGGCATCCCTGCACTTTGCAAAAACTCATTGCAGTCGGCAGTAGCACTACCGACTGCTCTATCCATGACCTATGCCGAGCAACGGATTGCCCTCAACATGGAATTTCGAGAGGCTTTTTACGTAATGGCGAGATGCCAGTCAAATACTCTTGGCAAAAAAGCGAGCCCGATCACCCCTCGTAGCTAAAAATGGCGACGGACATCACCTTCATCACCGCCTTCCTGACATAGCTGCCCGGCAAGCATGCCCAGGGTCATCAAAGCGCGCTCGGCTTCACGGTTCCATGGAATACCACAGTTCAGGCGGATGCAGTGGTTGAACTGCTCGGTATTACTGAAGATCAGCCCCGGCGCAATGCTGATGCCCTGCTGCAGGGCGCGTACGTGAAGGTCCTTGGTATTGACACGCGCCGGCAGGCTGACCCAGAGAATAAAACCGCCCTTGGGCCGACTCATCTGCGTGCCTTCCGGGAAATATTGCTGCACCGCCAGCTGGAAGGCGCTGAGGTTCTTGCGGTACTCCTGACGGATAAAGCGCAGGTGGCGATCGTAACCACCGTTCTCCAGATAGGCCGCTACCGCCATCTGCGTCACGCTACACGCCGAGTGGGTGCTGAAGGTCTGCAAACGCTGGATTTCATCCTGATACTTGCCGGCGACAATCCAGCCGATACGCACACCCGGTGAGAGGGTTTTCGAGAAGCTCGAGCAATACACCACCCGCCCTTCGCGGTCATGGGATTTGAGCGCCTTGGTCGGGCCTTGCTCGAACATCAGCTCACCGTAGATATCGTCTTCGATGATCTGAATATCGTAGTCACTCGCCAAACGCAGCAGCTGACGCTGACGCTCTTCGGGAATGGTGCCGCCCAGCGGGTTGCTCAGCCTCGCGGTCAGTACCAGCGCCTTAATTGGCCATTGGTTCGCTGCCAGTTGCAAAGCCTCCAGACTGATACCGGTGGTCGGATCGCTGGGAATCTCGATGACTTTCAGCCCGAGCAGGTCGGCCAGTTGCAACAGACCGTAATAGGTCGGCGACTCGGCGGCGATCAGATCACCCGGTTTGGTCAGCACGCGCAGGCTCATCTGCAGCGCATCCACGCAGCCGTGAGTGATCACCACCTCAGTCGGGTCGACCACCACGCCGGCGTCGCGCATACGAATCGCCACCTGGCGGCGCAGCGGCTCGAAGCCTGGGCTGAACATATAGCTGAAAGCCCGCGCACTGTGAAAACGAGTGACCTTGGCCAACTGCTGGTGCAACGCACGCACGGGCAAGTAATCCACATGCGGCACCGCGGCGCCGAGAGGGAATACACCCTCGCGCCGCGACTCGGTGAGCACCTGATTGATAATGCTGCTGCGCGTCACCAAGCCAGGGCGCTCTACGCGGGCGATATCGGGAGTTGGCGCAGTCAGGGCAGGGGTCTGGTGCACGTAGAAGCCAGACTGCGGGCGGGCGCGAATCAGACCCTGATCTTCCAAGTTGGCGTAGGCCTGCAGCACAGTCGCGTGGCTGACGCTGAGCTGCGCACTCATCTTGCGCACCGAAGGTACACGCTCACCGGGCTGGTAAACGCCGCGGCGGATGTCTTCCGCCAGTTGCTGGGCAATACGCTGATAAAGCAACAGATTGGTCATGACCGCGTTCCTGCTTGACTGAACCGTAACAGTAAACCGGGCTTTTACGATTGCACCGGTACAGCTCACTGAATTGTGGGCGATACAGTGCGAACCCGCCAGGACTGTAGCGGTTCAATTAACAGGTGTATGGACTGTGGGGCGATGCCTAGCGACTGCCCGCAGGCTGCGCCGATCTGAATGACAGGCAATAAAAAGCCCCGGCCAACCGGGGCTTTTAAACGACGCAAAACTTAGCGCGACGAGCCCAGGTTGCCTTGCTCATCGGAGAACACGATCTCTACCCGGCGATTTTGCGCCCGGCCTTTCGCTGAGGCATTTTCGGTTACCGGGAAGCTCTCGCCATGGCTCTGCACTTCGATGCGTTTACCATCGATGCCCAGATCGACCAGTACATCGGCCACTGCCTGGGCACGAGCGCGGGATAGCTCAAGGTTTTCCTGGGCATCGCCACGGCTGTCGGTATAGCCCTCGATGCGCACGATGCGCCGGGGATTGAGCTGAAGGAACTGCACCAACTTCAATACTGTGCGATTGGCCGAGGCCTTGAGGTCGCTGTGGCCGGCATCGAACAGCACATCGCCCAGGGTCATCACCAGGCCGCGCTCGCTCTGGCTGGTGGCCAGGCTGACCATCTGCTCTTCAAGCCAATTGCTTTGATCCTGCACGCTGAGCAGCTTGGCCTCACGCAAGGCTAACTGCAGGCGCTGACGCTCCAGCTCCAGCTTGACCGCACGCTCTTGGTTCAGATTGAGCGCGCTCTTCTGCCCAGCAATCGCACTGTATTGCTGGCTGAGATAGGCATAGTGACTGACATCAGCGCCGCTGCCCCAATAGCTCGACAGCCGATCAGCCTTGGCCAGCGACTCACCAGCGCGAATCAGGTCCTTGGGCGCACTGCGCAGCACATCGGCATCTTCCTTGACCTGCTGAAAGGCGGCGTTCGCCTCCTGTAGTGCTTGGTCGCTTGAGCTGTGCGATGAGGCGCAGCCGGTCAACAGCAGCGCCACGAAAAGCGCCGACAGACTTAGCTGAGCATGCTTCATTGCAAGCCTCCCAGCTGTTTGCGCAAGCGGTTGATGGCGTTACTCAGTTCGGCCAGTTGCTGCTGGCTTTTCTCGGTCAGGTGCTCGGCTTCAGCCAGTCGCGCATCCAGCTCGGCCTGCTCGGCATACACCCGCGCCTGTTTGTAATCCTCATCCTGCATAGCCGCTTGGGCCAATGCGAGCTTTTCCTCGGCCAGGCGCAGCGAAGCCGATTGCTCAGCAGAAATACCCAGCGCCTTGGCCTGACTAAGCGCTTGTTCGGTCAAGCTCAGCTGCTCATTAGGCGCAGGGTCGGATGCACAGGCACTGAGCATGAGCGGCAGCAAGGCCGCACAAATACGTCGATAAATCACAGATTTTCCCTACTGTTCAGCTTCACCGGTGGGGGCGAGCTGTTGATCTTTCCAGCGCTGCAGATTGCGTTGCAGCAAGTCGTCCGGCAAACCGCTGGCGATCGCCTCGTTCATTTTCTTCGCCAACATGCCGCGCAGCCACGCATCGTTGCAGGCCGAGTTATGCGACAACGTCAGGTATAAACCTTCGCTGGAGATCGGTGGATCGAGCACCAGCAGATCGTCCTGCATGCCCAAGCTATCGGCCAGAGCCTGCCCCGGATAACGCTCGTAAAGCACATAGTCGGTACGCCCAAGCAAGAGCTTCTGGAACGCCTGGGTCAGGCTGGCAACGCCTTCCAGAGTCAGATTACTCTTGGCGTAGGCATCAAATGTCTGGCCAAAACTGTTGTTAACCAAGGTATCGCCGGTGCGATTGCGCAAGTCATCCCAGCCGGCGTAGGGGAACTCGGCACCGCGATGTACCCAGACCACACTTGGGGTATAGAAAAACGCCGGATGCACGTAATCCATGACTTCCAGGCGCGGCAGAGTCAGAAACGCCCCGGCAATCAGGTCGACACGACCGGTGCGCACTTCATCCTGTGCCCGTGACCAGGGCCCGGTATAGATGATATCCACCACCACACCCAGCTCCTTGGCCAGGTGCTGCAGCAGGTCGGCATTGGCGCCGATCAGTTGTTGAGGATTCTGCGGGTCACGCCAGAGGTATGGCGGATACTCCGGATTACCAGTCGCCACCAGGCGTTCGCACTTGCCTGCTGCAACGGCTAAAGCCGGCATCAGCAGCGCTGCAAACAACAGGAGAAACGACCTATAAAAACCACGCTCAAGCATTGGCGACTTCTCGACTTAACCTTGGATGGGCGTCTGCGGCCACACATCGGGAGACTTCTGGATCATGCTAGCTTAATACGCATCCATACGAATTCGCGATAAAGACTAATCATGAAAAAACTGATCGCAGCCTTAATGCTACTGCTAACCGGCACTGCAGCCCTGCTCTACCTGTCACCCGCCGCTTTGTTGACGAGCGTACAGCTGGTGGAGCGACAACGCGCCGGGCTAAGTCTCAAGCAGATCAGCGTGGGCGATCTTAGCATTCATTACTACGAGGGCGGCCCAAGCAGCGCACAAACCATCCTGATGGTGCACGGCTTTGCGGCCAACAAGGATAACTGGCTGCGTTTCGCTCGGCACCTCAGCCAGGATTACCGGATTATAGCCCTCGACCTGCCAGGCTTCGGTGCCAGCGACAAACCAGCCGGGAGCTACGATGTTGGCACCCAGACCGAACGCCTGGCCAGCGTGATTGATGCGCTGAAAATAGAACAGCTGCACTTGATCGGCAACTCCATGGGCGGGCATATCAGCGCGCTATATGCCGCACGCTATCCACACAAGACTTTATCTCTGGCACTACTCGACAACGCCGGTATCACCTCGCCGCAGCCTAGCGAACTGATGCAACGGCTGCAGCGCGGCGAGCCCAATCCGCTGGTGGTAAAAAGCCCCGAGGATTTTCAGCGCCTGCTCGATTTTATCTTCGTGCAGCCGCCCTATCTGCCGGAATCGCTCAAGGTCTATTTCGCCGAGCAGGCCATCGCCAATAGCGCGCACTACGACCAGGTATTCGCCCACCTGATCGAACGCTATATCCCGTTGGAACCGGAGCTGCCGAAGATCCAGGCACCGACGCTGATCATCTGGGGCGCAGAAGATCGTGCACTAAACGTATCCAGTGTCGAGGTCATGCAGCCCCTGCTGCGCAAACCCAGCGTGGTTATCCTGGCGGATACCGGCCATGCGCCGATGATTGAACGGGCGGAACTGACCGCACAGCACTACCGGACCTTTCTCCAAGCATTGCCGGATTAGCGCCAAAATATAGGCAATAAAAAACCCGCTCAGTGAGCGGGTTTTTTCTGCACTAGGGAAACCGGCTTAGACCAGTTTTTCCAGTTCAGGTACTGCTTCGAACAGGTCAGCAACCAGGCCGTAATCGGCAACCTGAAAGATCGGCGCTTCTTCGTCCTTGTTGATCGCAACGATCACCTTGGAGTCTTTCATACCAGCCAGGTGCTGGATCGCGCCGGAGATACCGACGGCGATGTACAGCTGTGGCGCAACAATTTTGCCGGTCTGGCCGACCTGCATATCGTTCGGTACGAAACCTGCGTCAACTGCGGCGCGCGAGGCACCTACAGCAGCGCCCAGTTTGTCGGCCAGAGCGTACAGGTGTTTGAAGTTGTCACCGTTCTGCATGCCACGGCCGCCGGAAACGACGATCTTGGCAGCGGTCAGTTCAGGACGATCGGACTTGGCCAGTTCTTCACCAACGAAAGCCGATTTGCCAGCGTCAGCTGCGCCGCCAACTGCTTCAACAGCAGCAGAGCCACCTTCAGCAGCAACCGGATCAAAACCCGTGCTACGCACGGTGATGACTTTAACGGCAGCGGAAGATTGCACGGTGGCGATAGCGTTACCGGCATAGATCGGACGCTTGAAAGTGTCAGCGCTTTCAACAGCGATGATTTCCGAGATCTGATCAACGTCCAGCGCAGCGGCAACGCGCGGCAGAATGTTCTTACCGTTGCTGGTAGCAGCAGCCAGAATGTGGCTGTAGCCCTTGCCCAGCTCAGCTACCAGCGGCGCGACGTTTTCCGGCAGCTGGTGAGTGAAAGCGGCGTTGTCAGCAACCAGCACCTTGGCCACGCCAGCAATTTTGCCAGCAGCTTCGGCAGCAGCGCCGCAAGCGGAGCCTGCAACCAGAACGTGGATGTCACCACCGATCTTCGCAGCAGCTGCAACAGTGTTCAGCGTGGCTGGAGCCAGGGCGGCATTGGTGTGTTCAGCGATAACCAGGATAGTCATTTAGATTACCTTCGCCTCGTTCTTCAATTTCTCGACCAGTTCAGCCACGGACTTGACCTTGATGCCGGCACTGCGGGTAGCAGGCGCTTCGACTTTCAGAGTTTTGACGGTGGATGCGGTAGAAACGCCCAGATCGGCCGGAGTAACAGTTTCCAGCGGCTTTTTCTTGGCTTTCATGATGTTCGGCAGCGACGCATAACGCGGCTCATTGAGGCGCAGGTCGGTGGTCACGATAGCTGGCAGGCTCAGAGCAACGGTCTGTAGACCGCCGTCGATCTCGCGGGTTACGTTGACCTTGTCGCCAGCTACTTCAACCTTGGAGGCGAAGGTGCCCTGACCGAAACCAGTCAGTGCGCCGAGCATCTGGCCGGTCTGGTTGTTGTCGCTGTCGATGGCCTGTTTGCCCATGATCACCAACTGCGGCTGCTCTTTGTCGACCACTGCCTTAAGCAGTTTGGCCACAGCCAGGGAGTTCAGTTCGTCACCGGACTCAACCAGGATGGCACGGTCAGCACCCAGCGCCAGCGCGGTACGCAGCTGCTCTTGAGCAGTGGCCGGGCCGATGGTTACGACAACGATCTCGCTCGCCACGCCTTTCTCTTTCAGGCGTACAGCTTCTTCCACGGCGATTTCGCAGAAAGGGTTCATCGACATCTTGACGTTGGCAAGATCAACGCCGCTGTTGTCCGCTTTGACGCGAACTTTGACGTTGTAGTCGACCACTCGTTTGACAGCTACAAGAACCTTCATGGATTCCTCGTTACTCTCCGGTGAATAAGAATGTCGCCAGAAGCGAACATGGCGGGAACTACAGACCGGCCGGAACCGGGAGTCGACCAATAACGGCAGACACAAAACCGCCCGTATCTTGACCGCACGACCTAGACTGGTCAATACAACGAACCGGCCAATCGTCAGCGATGTAGTAAGATTCTAACAGCCCTACAGAAAATTCAAACAAACGTTTGTATTGGCCCATCCGAAGGGTCTGGATATAATGCGCCAGCATCGCTCATGGAACGAGCTCGATCGCCAAATAAAATTAGAGAGCCCTGAGTAGGAGATTGCCTGTGGAACGCGAATTTATGGAATTCGACGTCGTCATCGTCGGCGCCGGCCCTGCTGGTTTGTCCGCCGCCTGCCGACTGAAGCAGAAAGCCGCCGAAGCCGGCAAAGAAATCAGCGTCTGCGTGGTCGAAAAAGGCTCCGAAGTCGGCGCGCACATTCTTTCCGGTGCGGTGTTCGAGCCGCGTGCATTGAATGAGCTGTTCCCTGACTGGAAAGAGCTGGGCGCCCCGCTCAACACCCCGGTCAAGCGCGACGACATTTATGTACTCAAGAACGCCGAGAAAGCCACCAAGGTTCCGGACTTCTTCGTACCCAAGACCATGCACAACCATGGCAACTACATCATTTCCCTCGGCAATCTGTGCCGCTGGCTGGCGCAGCAGGCGGAAAACTTGGGCGTGGAAATCTACCCGGGCTTCGCCGCTCAGGAAGCCCTGATCGACGAGAAAGGCGCGGTCTATGGCATTCTCACCGGCGACCTGGGTGTCGACCGTGAAGGCAACCCGAAAGAGGGTTACTACACCCCAGGCATGGAACTGCGGGCCAAGTACACCCTGTTCGCCGAAGGCTGCCGCGGCCATATCGGCAAGCAGCTGATCAAGCAATTCAACCTCGACTCCGAAGCCGACGCCCAGCACTACGGCATCGGCATCAAGGAAATCTGGGACATCGATCCGGCCAAGCACGAACAAGGCCTGGTGGTACACACCGCTGGCTGGCCACTGGACCTCGTCGCCAAAGAAAACACCGGCGGCTCCTTCCTTTATCACCTGGAAAACAACCAGGTGGTAGTCGGCCTGATCGTTGATCTGTCCTACAGCAACCCGCACCTGTCGCCATTCGACGAGTTCCAGCGCTACAAGCACCATCCGGTGATCGCCCAGTACCTGGAAGGCGGCAAGCGCATCGCTTACGGTGCTCGCGCCCTGGCCAAAGGCGGCATCAACTCCCTGCCGAAGATGGTGTTCAACGGCGGCGCCCTGATCGGCTGCGACCTCGGCACCATGAACGTGGCGAAAATCAAGGGCAGCCACACCGCCATGAAATCCGGCATGCTCGCCGCAGAGGCCGTAGCCGATGCACTGTTTGCCGGTAAAGAAGGCGGCGACCAGCTGACCGGCTATGTCGATGCCTTCAAGGCCAGCTGGCTGTACGACGAGTTGTTCAGCACCCGTAACTTTGGCCCGGCGATGCACAAGTTTGGCCCACTGATGGGTGCCGGCTTCAACTGGCTGGACCAGAACATCTTCGGCGGCAAACTCCCCTTCACCCTGCACGACACCAAGCCGGATTACGCCTGCCTGAAGCCGGCCGCCGAGTGCACAAAGATTGCCTATCCGAAACCGGACGGCAAGCTCAGCTTCGACAAGCTCAGCTCGGTATTCCTCTCCAACACCAACCATGAAGAGGAGCAGCCCTGCCACCTGAAGCTCACCGACCCGAGCATTCCGCTGGGCAAGAATCTGCCGATGTATGACGAACCGGCCCAACGCTACTGCCCGGCCGGCGTTTACGAAATCGTCACCAAGGAAGATGGCGAGCAGAAGTTCCAGATCAATGCACAGAACTGCGTGCACTGCAAAACCTGTGACATCAAGGACCCAGCCCAGAACATCAACTGGGTGGCCCCTGAAGGCACCGGCGGGCCTAACTACCCCAATATGTGAGAACCTGCCTACGCTCTGCTGCGCGTCGGCCCTGCAGCGTTGAAAACAGGTTCGGAATGCTCATGTACAAAAGTACACTCCGCTTCCTCACCTGTTTACGCCTTGCATGGCTTTAGCTCGCGAGATCGTATACAGGCATCTAAGACGCAAAAAGGCTCCTTCGGGAGCCTTTTTTTATTGCGCTGATTGCAACAACCGCTACCGAGAAAGCAGGTCAGTCCGGCTGCGGACCGATAGGAAAAAACTCCCCTCTGCTCCACACACCCAGCCAGGCTTTGCCGTCCATCTCGCGCGGCACCGCCAGCTCGACCAACTGATAGAACACATTGCGGTGAACTAGCGCCTCAAGATTGCTGCGCACGTGCACATAGGGTGCGGGCTCTTCGGTTACGGCATCCAGTTCGACCCGCAGCGGATGCTCACTGCCGGCAACCACCTCATCCTCGACATTGGTGATGAAGCGCAACACTTGCGTCTCACCTTCACCTTCAACCTGCAGGCTGACTGCGACAAAGGGTGCGTCATCGACCTGGATGCCGACCATTTCAACCGGCGTCACCAGCACGTATTTATCGCCATCACGGCGAATGATGGTGGAGAACAGCTTGACCATCGGTTTGCGGCCAATCGGCGTACCCAGGTAGTACCAGGTGCCATCGCGGGCGATGCGCATGTCGATGTCACCGCAGAATGTCGGGTTCCACAGGTGCACTGGCGGCAAGCCCTTGCCTTCCCCTTTGGGTATCTGCGCCAGCAAATCGCCGGCTTTGCCTGTATCAGTCATCATTAATGTCCCAAACCCAATAAACGCCGCGCGTAATCCTGCAGCGCCGGACCAATCAGGTCCTCCGGTTTTGCATCATAGAGGGTCAGCAAGCCTCCGCGGCCACGAATGCGCGCGGTATCGACCAAATAGCGGGTATTGGTCTCGATCAGCATCAGCTGGATCACTCCGCGATCAGTACCCAGGCGATCCAGCGCCTCCTGGTCCTCCCACTCCTCCACCGTACCGATACGGTCATCGGCATAGGCAAAGCGGCTGTATAACAGATAGTGCGCCCCGACTTCGCGGGCCTCGGCCAGCGACTCTTCCAACCCTAGCGGCGCCTTGGCACGACGCACCATGGGGAAATATTCGATAAAGCCCTTGTAGGCTTCCTCAGCCACCACATTGGGCCGCGGGTAGGCATCACCCGGCGGCACGAAATGCCCTTGGGCAATATAAATAAAGGAATCAGCCTGCAGGCGCCAAGGGCTGGCGCGACGCGTCTGGCTATGATCAAGCACGCCCACATCACGCAGTTGATAGATTGCCTCATCCGCCAGATCACTGGCCTTCATGCAGCCACCCAGCAGCAACACGCTCATTATCAGCAACAGACTACGCATCATGTCTCTCCCGCTGCCGGTGACAAGAAACCGGCGGATAGCGCCTAGATGCAGATTTCACGCCACCCTGCCAACATGTAGCGGCGTACCCTTGTGATACGCCAGGGGCCTGGGTAACGTGAGCGCACTTTTCAGGAGTGCCCCACGATGCGTTTCAGCCGCCCTTTTTGCTTTGCCTTGTTGCCACTGCTCGCCAGTTGCCAGGTGTTTACCGACAAACCCGCCGAGCCCGCAATCGAGCAGACGCGCATGCAGGGCGAGCTCAGCCTGAACGCGGGCCAGTTGCTGTTTCGCCCCTGCCAGGAACAACGTCAATTTATCCTCAAGGAAGACAGCGCCGCCGAGCTGAGCAGCGATGCCAGCACGCTGTTTAGTGATGGCCACACAACGCTGCATGTCGATATGCGCGGCCAACTGCAGGCCAATGCGCAGAAAGGTGTCGATGGTCAGTTCGTGCCTAGCCAGGTGTACCGCGTACAGGCTGAAGGCCATGGCTGCACAGATATCAACTTCGCCCGCACCATCCTGCGCGCCAGCGGCCATGAACCGGACTGGAATATCGTGGTAAGCAATCAGGGGCTGATCCTCAATCGCCCAGGCAAAGAGCCACAGGCGCTGCCGTACCTGGAAGAGCAATTGCCCGAAGGTCGCCTCAACCTCAGCAGCGAAGCCAACGGCCAACGCTTGGATCTGTGGATCGCCCGCCAGCGCTGTGTCGATGACATGAGTGGTGCAGTACAGCATTTGAGCGCCGAGTTGCGCCTTAATGGGGAAATCCTGCGTGGTTGCGCCTACCTAGGCGGCGCACGTAACGATTAGTAATCAGCTGGCTGACACGGATCAGCCGGCTGGCAGACGATTGACCTAAGCTGAAAGGGAAGTTAGCCAAAGGGAAATCGTTATGCTGCGCATTGCTATCAATGGATATGGACGTATCGGTCGCTGCCTGGTGCGCGCGTTGTTCGAGCGCAAACTGGAGCAGCAGATCCACCTCACCGCGATCAACGACCTGGGTGAGCAAAGCACCCTCGCTCACCTCACCCGTTTCGACTCCACCTTCGGCCGCTTTCCTGGGGATATCAGCCTGGACGGCGATACCTTGTTGGTAAACGGCCACCCGATCCAGCTGCTGCGTGAGCGCGAAGTGACCAATCTGCCCTGGCGTGAGCACGCGGTGGATCTGGTGCTCGAATGCACCGGCAAGCTGAAGAAGCGCGACCAAGTCGAACAGCACATCAGTGCCGGCAGCCCGCGCGTGCTGCTCTCGCATCCGCTGGACAGCGCCGATCTGACCGTGGTCTATGGCGTTAACCACCAGTTGCTGGGTGATCAGCAGATCGTTTCCAACGCCTCCTGCACCACCAACTGCCTGGCGCCGATGGCCAAGGTGTTGCACGAAGCCGTGGGCATTCGTCAGGGGCTGGTTAATACCATCCACTCCTACACCAATGACCAGAACCTGCTGGACAAGACCCACAGCGACCTCTACCGCGCCCGCGCCGCCGCGCTGTCGATGATCCCCACCAGCACCGGCGCGGCCAAGGCCATCGGCCTGGTCATGCCGGAGCTGATCGGCCGCCTGGATGGGTTATCGATACGCGTACCAACGCCCAACGTGTCACTGGTCGATCTGACCTTTACCAGCGAGCGCCCGACCAGCCGCGAAGCGATCAACGCCGCGCTGCAGGCCGGTGCCTTGCAGTTGCCGCCCGGGGTGATGGAATGCAATGAACTGGCGCTGGTGTCCAGCGACTTCAACGGCCACCCGGTGTCCTGCGTGGTCGACCTCAGCCACACCCGCGTGCAGGGCGATCTGGTCAAGGTCTTGGCCTGGTATGACAACGAGTGGGCCTTCGCCAACCGCATGATCGATGTGATGCTGGCCTGGGTAAAGCCTCAGGCACACTAGCACCCAGCCATATTACAGGCCGCGGCCCGCTATCGGCGGCGGCCTTTAGCCACGGATCAGGCGTATAATCGCCGCCTTTTAAAAGCTGCCGGGTTGCCTCCGGCCCTGAAAGTGGATCGTCCCTCATGCTTCGTATTACCGAACTCAAGCTGCCCCTCGATCACCCCGACGAGGCCCTGCGCCCGGCTATCGTCCAGCGCCTGGGGATTGCCGACAGCGAGCTGCTTGGCTTCACCTTGTTCAAGCGCAGCTACGATGCGCGCAAGAAATCCAGTGAAATGCACTTTATCTACACCATCGACTGCGAGCTGCGCGATGAAGCGACGCTGCTGGCCACGTTCAGCGATGACCGGCATATCAGCGTCACCCCGGATACCGCCTACAAAGCAGTCGGCATGGCGCCTGAGAACCTCGCAGAGCGTCCGCTGGTCGTCGGTTTCGGCCCCTGCGGGATTTTCGCCGCGCTGATCCTCGCCCAGGCCGGACTCAAGCCCATCGTGCTGGAGCGCGGCACCGAAGTGCGCCAACGCACCAAGGACACCTGGGGCCTGTGGCGCAAGAATGTGCTCAACCCTGAGTCCAATGTGCAGTTTGGCGAGGGCGGTGCCGGCACCTTCTCCGATGGCAAGCTGTACAGCCAGATCAAGGACCCCAAGCATTACGGGCGCAAGGTGCTGCATGAGTTCGTCAAAGCCGGCGCGCCGGACGAGATTCTCTATGTCAGCAAGCCGCATATCGGCACCTTCCGCCTCACCGGCGTGGTCGCCACCATGCGCGAGGAAATCAAGGCGCTAGGCGGCGAAGTTCGCTTTCAGCAGCGCGTCAGCGATGTGCTGATCGAGGATGGCCAGCTCAAAGGCGTGGTGCTCGACAGCGGCGAGCAGATTCTCAGCCGCCAGGTGATCCTGGCCCTTGGCCACAGCTCGCGTGACACCTTCCGCATGCTGCACAAACGCGAAGTCTTCATGGAAGCCAAGCCATTTTCGGTGGGCTTTCGTATCGAGCACCCGCAAGGCCTGATTGACCGTGCGCGCCTGGGCAAATACGCCGGCCATCCCAAGCTCGGTGCTGCGGATTACAAACTGGTGCACCACGCGAAGAACGGCCGCTCGGTCTACAGCTTCTGCATGTGTCCAGGCGGCACCGTGGTCGCGGCGACTTCGGAGCCGAACCGCGTGGTGACCAACGGCATGAGCCAGTACTCGCGCAATGAGCGCAATGCCAACGCCGGCATCGTGGTCGGCATCACCCCCGAGCAGGATTATCCCGGTGGCCCGCTGGCCGGCGTGGAGCTGCAAGAACACCTGGAATCCCAGGCCTACCTGCTCGGCGGCAGCAACTACGAAGCGCCGGGGCAACTGGTTGGCGACTTTATTGCCGGCAAAGCGTCCACCGCACTGGGCAGCGTCGAACCATCCTACAAACCTGGGATCAAGCTGGGCGATCTGGCTTTGGCCCTGCCGGACTTTGCCATCGAGGCCATCCGCGAAGCGCTGCCGGCCTTCGGCAAGCAGATCAAGGGTTTCGACCTGCATGACGCGGTGCTGACCGGCATCGAAACCCGCACCTCCTCGCCGCTGCGCATCACCCGTGGCGCAGATATGCAGAGCCTCAATGTGCGCGGCCTGTACCCGGCCGGTGAAGGCGCGGGTTATGCCGGTGGCATCCTCTCCGCCGGGGTTGATGGCATTCGCGTGGCCGAAGCGCTGATCCGCGACATGCTGGGTATTGCCGAACCTGTTTAAGAGGTCACCCACACGCTGCCTGCAAGCCAGGCAGCGTGTGGGCTACAGCTTGACCAACTCGACCCGGCGATTCTTCGCACGCCCTTCCTCACTGCGATTATCCGCCACCGGTCGTTCCTGGCCGGAGCCTGCAGCCGTCAGCCGCTGCGCCTCGATACCGGCGGCGACTATGGCGTTCATCACGCTCTGCGCGCGCTGCTCGGACAGCAGCTTGTTAGCCTCGGCCTGCCCCTGACTGTCGGTATGGCCTTCGATGGCCAGACGCAGAGCCGGCGAGGTTTTCAGCATGCTGACAATCTCCGCTACCGTGGCCAGGCCATCGGCCTTGAGCTCGGCTTTGCTGGTATCGAAGTTGATATACAGAGCGATAAAGCCGTTGCGGTTGAGTTCATCGAGCAACTGATTGGCGCTGACAACCTGCTGCATGGCCGCCACTTCGACGATCACCAGCTTGTAGCTCTGGGTCGGTGCGCTGAAGATTTCCGGTTCCAGGCGCACCCACACCTCCTTACCACCGGTCGTGACCTTCAGCGTGGTTTCGCCGCCATCACCATCCTGCGGCAGACGCTCGTAAACCACTTCGCCGCCGATCGACTTGATCGCATTCTGATAGTTGCGCAGCAGCTGCAGCGGGCTCGGCTGGCTGTCTACCGCGTTGTGGAAATAGCGAATCTGCGTGGCATCGCCTTCCACGGTCTGGCGCTGTGGCACGCCGTCTTGGGTGCCGATGGCGAACTGCGCGGCGTTGTAGTTCTGCTCGTACTCGACGATATGCGAATTCGGGTAGCGGGACAGCAGCGGATGATCCTTCGACCCCGCCGTATCACTGGCAGCCAGCGCCGGTACGCTCAGCCAAACGGCTGACCAGAGCAGCAAGTGCAAGCAGCTGCGCACAGTTCCCATGGTATTTCTCCTGCTGCATTCGGGGCGCGGTGTACGCCCACCTTCAGCAGTGACTTTAGACCAGCACGGCTTGCCCACAGGATCGCGAGCGGCCGACTACACGTGCAGACGCAGACAACAGAGCGTGGTGCACCGCGAACCATTGGGGCGACGTTCAGGGTCCGCGTAGGTTTCGACTTCGACAAAACCGGCCTTGCGCATCATCCCGGCCGAGGCGGCGTTCTCTTCGTGGCGGTCGATATAGATATCGCTTATGCCCTGCTCAACCAGCGCGGCAATCACCTGTTTAAGCAGGCGTGAACCCAGGCCCTGTCCGGCAACTGCGCGATGGGTGACCGCTTCGCAGATATAGGCGTGCTCAAGATCAAGGCGGGCGGGAGGCTGGTAGCGGGAAAACTGCCGCGAACGTTGATAACTGACAAACCCGAGCAGCTCACCACCGCGCTCGGCCAGCAATGCCGACACCGAACCGTCGGCAATCTGCTGGAGATGGGTTGTTACCTCGGCAGGAGGCAGATAATTCCATGGATTCGGCCCGTGCTCGAAGATCAGCCCACAGAGGTTGTCGATATCGGCAGCCGTCGCCTCACGAATGCGCAGGTTATCCATCTACAGCCCTGCCGTGGGCAAGTCAGCCGGCAAGGCGACGCCGCGTTCGGCACAATCCGCCACCGCTGCGATTAACCCAGTCAGGTCGAAACCCTGGGCGCTAAGCCAGGCCTGATCATAGTAAGTGTCGGCATAGCGCTCGCCGCCATCGCAGAGAATCGCCACCACCGAGCCGGACTCCCCCGTAGCGACCATACGTTGCGCCACCAGCAACGCGCCAATCAGGTTAGTGCCACTGGAGCCGCCCACTTTACGACCCAGGCGCTGCGCCAAGTAATGCATGGCGGCTAGCGACAGTACATCGGGCACCTTGCACATCGCATCGATTACCGACGGCAGAAAGGATGCCTCGACTCGCGGCCGGCCGATTCCTTCGATACGCGAACCATGGTTCAGGCACAGGCTGGCATCGCCCGTGCGGTAGTAATCGAAGAACACCGAACGCTCGGCATCGGCGCACAGCACCTGGGTGTTGTGGCGGCGGTAGCGCACATAGCGCCCCAGCGTGGCCAGAGTGCCACCGGTGCCGGGGCTGGAAACCAGCCAACTCGGTTCGGGAAAGCGCTCGCTACGCAGCTGCTGGAAGATCGACTCGGCAATATTGTTGTTGGCACGCCAGTCAGTAGCACGTTCGGCGTAGGTGAACTGATCCATAAAGTGCCCGCCGCCCTCCCGCGCCAGGCGCTCGGATTCGGCGTATATCTGCGTCGGATCCTGCACCAGATGGCTCTGCCCGCCGTAGAAGGCGATCTGCGCGATCTTCTCCTTCGAGGTGCTGGCCGGCATCACCGCAATAAACGGCAACCCCAGCAAGCGGGCAAAATAGGCCTCGGAAATCGCCGTGGAACCGCTGGACGCCTCGATCACCGGCGCGCCAGGTTTGAGCCAGCCGTTACACAGCGCATAAAGAAACAGCGAACGCGCCAGGCGATGCTTAAGACTGCCAGTGGGATGGCTGGACTCGTCCTTGAAATACAGCTCGACGCCCGGTAAGCCCGGCAGCGCCAGGGGAATCAGGTGGGTATCGGCGCTGCGCTGAAAATCCGCCTCGATAATACGGATCGCTTCGCGCGCCCAGCTTCGTGTATCGCTCATCATTAGTTCCTCAATCCAGCACGCCAGCGGGCATGGGCGTAGCACCGCGCCACTGACTTAACAACACGCCGGCAAATACCAAAGCGGCGGCTAAAACCTGCACAGCATTCAGGCTTTCGCCTAAGAGCAGTATGGCGAACAGCAGGGTGAACACCGGAATCAGATTGGTAAAGCCCGACGCCTGGCTAGCCGGCAAGCGGCTGACGCCGAAGTTGTACAACCCGTAGGCGCCCACCGTGACCAGAATGCCCAGGTACGCCACCGCGCCCAGGCCCATTGGGCTAACGCTGGTTGGCAACGGAGCGCTGAACCAGGCCAAGGGCAGAAAGAAGATGGTGCCGACAAAGGCCACCATGGCGGTCAGCAGAAAAGGCGAATAGCGCGATGACAGGTGCTTGAGCAGCAGGGTGTAACCCATGGCGCAAAGCATCGCGAGCAGCTCGTAGAAGTTGCCGAGAATCGGGTTACTGGCATGCTCATCGGCGCTTCCGGCCAGGCTTAGCCATACGGCGCCGATCAGGGCGACCAGAAAACCTGCCAAGGTGATGCGGCTAATCCGCTCGCGCAGGAAGATAAACGCTCCGACCGCCACCAGCAGTGGCAACAAGGCCGTGACCATGCCCGCCTGGGCAGCGCTGGTGTGCTGCAAGGCCAAAGCTTCAAAGAGGAAATATAGACAGGGTTCGCAGGCCGCCAGGCCCAGCAGGTACTTCCAGTCACCGGCGCGGTAGTGCATCTGCCCACGCCAGCGCCAGGCCAGCAGAAACACCAGACTGCCTAAAGCCATACGGCCGAAGATCACCCACAGTGGCGGCAACTCGGCAAAGGCCAGTTTCAGCGCAATAAAGGAACTGCCCCACAGCGCCATGGCGATCACCAGACAGATCACCGCGATGCCCCTTCCCTGCTCTCGCATACCCAAGCCCCTGACTAAAGGCTGCAGTGTAGAGAGGCAGGCGTGGCGCTAACAGATACAGTCAGCGCCGCGAACTGTGTGGGCTGGTTCTTGAGCCTGCTTCGGATCTCGCGAGGCTAAAGCGAGACAAGGCGCTATGTAGTAACAGCCAAGGTTGATCAACACGCGACGCCGGCTTATTGCTCCCAAGGCTTACCGCGGGTCTGCTCGCTGATTCGCAGCTTCTGCTGCATCGCGGCCTTGGCCAGCATATGGGCGCTGACCGGTGCGGTGATAAACAGAAACAGGGCGATCAGCAGTTCATGCAGGCTAACGCCCTCGCCGCGAAAGCTGAAGTAGATCAGCGAGGCAATCACCATGCCGCCCACGCCCAGGGTGCTGGCCTTGGTCGGGCCGTGTAGGCGCATAAAGAAATCCGGCAGGCGGTACAGGCCAATCGCACCGACCAGCGCAAACAGGCTGCCAAGCAGCAGAAACAGCGCCACCAGCGCTTCGATCCAGAAAGCCATCAGGTGCTCCTCATTCGATGATGTCGCCGCGCAGTAGATACTTGGCCACGGCCACCGTGCCGATAAAGCCCATCACCGCAATCAGCAGGGCTGATTCAAAGTACAGGTCCGAGCCCAGCCAGATGCCGAACAGCACCAGCATGGCAATCGCATTGATATACAGGGTATCCAGGGCCAGGATGCGATCGGGCAGATCGGGCCCGATGATCAGCCGCGCCATGGTCAGAACCAGAGCCAAGCCGATGATCACCAGGCACAGCGGAATCACGTAGGCAAGCATGTGAATACCTCCAGCAGGGGTGCTTCGTAGCGCTGTTTGATTTCCGCCACCATGGCCTCGGCGTCAGGCACATCCAGGCCGTGTACCAGCAGCATGCTGCGGTCATCGCTGAGGTCGGCGGACACCGTGCCCGGGGTCAGCGAGATGATGCTGGTGAGCATGGTCAGGGCCAGTTCATCTTCCAGCAGCATGGGAATTTCTACGAATGCCGGGCGCAGCTTGGCAGTCGGGCCGAGGATCAGTTTGGCCACCTGCAGATTGGCAACGACAATATCGCCGAGGACGCGCAGCAGGAACAGAGTCAGCTTCAGCGGTTTGTAGACCCGTGGCGGGTTGATCCAGAACACCTGGGTCAGCAACGGAATCGCCCAGCCGAGCAACGCGCCGAGCAACAAGTGGCCCAGGCTCAGGTCGTTTATCAGCAGTAGCCAGACCAGCAGCAAACAAAGGCTCAGCAGCGGATGAGGTAACCAACGACGTGCTTTCATCGTGCAGCTCCCGATTCGATGATCTGCCGGTACAGCGTCAGGTCATGCAGCTGACTGGCCGTGGCTTCGACATAGGCTAGAAGCGGCGCAGCACCGACCATCAACAGCAGGCTAAGCAGTAGCAAGCTGGCGCAGGCCAGCAGCCGGCCGTAATCCAACTCGGCGCTGTCTAGCTGGCTCAGACCCACGCGCCAAAACAGCATGCTACCGGCGCGACTCAGAGCAATCAGAGTCAACAGACCACCGCCCAGCACAATCGGCCATAACAGCAGGGCCTGCAGGCCAGGCTCCAGCGAGCGCAGCAACAACAGCTTGCCGATAAACCCAGAAAGCGGCGGCAGGCCCGCCACGGCAATCGCGCCGAAAAAGAACAGGCCACCGAGCAGATGCGGATTCTGCAACGCCGGACCCTGTACCAGCAGCGCCTGCTTAACACCACGCTGACGGGCAATCAGATCGGCCAGCAGAAATAGCCCGCCGGCCACCCAAGTGCTGTGCACCAGGTAGTACAGGGCAGCCGCCAATGCTTGCTCGGTGCCAATTGCAATACCCGCAAGTAAGGTGCCGACCGACACCACCACCAGGTACGCCAGCAGCCCCTGCAAGCTGACCGCCGCCAACGCACCGATCACGCCCAGCGCCAGGGTCAGCAGGGCAATCGGCCAGAGCCAGTCGTTAGCCATATTAGCCAGGCTGCCGGCCTCGTCACCGAAGATCAGCGTGTACACGCGGATGATCGAATACAGGCCGACCTTGGTCATGACCGCAAACAGCGCAGCGACCGGCGCAGTGGCCGAGGCATAAGCCTTGGGCAACCAGAAATACAGCGGCATAAAGGCCGCCTTAAGGCCGAACACTACCAGTAGCAACAGCCCAGCAGCGCCGAGCAGCGCGGCATCATCCGGCCCGGTGGCGGCTACGCGAATGGCCATATCGGCCATGTTCAGGGTGCCAGTAATGCCATACAGCACCCCCACCGCGAGCAGGAAGAACGCCGAACCTACCAGGTTCAGCACGACGTAATGCAGCCCTGCGCGCACCCGCTCCACCCCGCCGCCATGCACCAGCAGCGCATAGGAGGCAATCAGCAGAATTTCGAAGAACACGAACAGGTTGAACAAGTCACCGGTGAGAAAGGCGCCGTTAATACCCATCAACTGGAACTGGAACAGCGCATGGAAACTCTGCCCACGCTCATCGTCGCCCCGCACCGCATACAACAGGGCAAAGCTGCCGAGCACCGCCGTGACCACCATCAGCAAAGCACTTAGACGGTCAAGCAACAGGATGATGCCGAAGGGTGCTGCCCAGTTACCGGCGGCATACACCTGCAACACGCCCTGATCGGCCAGCCAAAGCAGGTATCCACTCAATGGCAGCAGCAATAAGGTGGCCAGCAACGCCAGGCTGCGTTTGACTCGCAGGCTCAGGCCCGCGCCCAGCAGCAACAGGCTGCCGGCAAACATCGGCAGCAAAATTGGCAGGATCAAGCCGTGATTCATTGCACAGGCTCCTGGCCGTCAACATGGTCGGTCTGGGTTTCGCCGACGCTGCGCAACGCCAGCACCACGACGAAGGCAGTCATGGCAAAACCGATCACGATGGCGGTCAACACCAGCGCCTGCGTCAACGGGTCTGCGTAGTCACTGCTCTGCCCGATCACCGTGGTCACGCCGCTCTGCAAACGTCCCATGGCAAACAGGAACAGATTGACCGCATAGGAAATCAGCGTCAGCCCCAGCACCACCGGGAAGGTCCGTGCGCGCAGCAGCAGATACACACCGCTGGCGGTCAGGATGCCCAGGGTTGCGGCAAATATGGCTTCCATCTCAAAGCACCTCTTGTACGGCTTTTTCCTGAGTCAACTTGCCCAGGTTAGCGAGAATCAGCAGGGTCGCGCCGACTACCGTCAGGTACACGCCCAGGTCGAACAACATGGCGGTGGCCAGTTCGATTTCACCGATCAGCGGGATATGGAAATGACCGAAGGCCGAGGTCAGGAACGGCCGGTCAAACAGCCAGCTGCCCAGGCCCGTCAGGCCTGCAACAAGCACGCCGAGGCCGGCCATGCCCTGGTAATTCAGCGGCAGGCGTGACTGCGTCCACTGCACGCCGCTGGCAACGTATTGCAGGATCAACGCCACTGCGGTCACCAACCCTGCGATAAAGCCGCCGCCTGGCAGATTGTGCCCGCGCAGGAAGATAAACACCGAGACCAGCAGCGCCATCGGCAACAACACACGCGACAAAGTGGCGAGAATTAACGGATGGCGGTCACGCGCCCAGTCGCGCCCCTGTGCATCAACTTTTGGCTGGATCAGGCGCAAACCATCAAGCAGTGCGAAGATACCGACTGCGGCAATCGCCAGCACGGTGACCTCGCCCATGGTATCGAAGCCACGGAAGTCCACCAGAATCACGTTGACTACGTTGCTACCGCCGCCGCCCGGCACGCTGTTTTCCAGGAAGAACGTCGAAATACTGTCATACGGCCGCGTCAACACGGCAAACACCAGCATCGCCACCATCACCCCGCTCCCCACCGCCAGGGTGAAGTCGCGCAGACCGCGCAGGCTGCTCGACTCAATACGGGTGTGCGCCGGCAGAAAGAACAGCGCGAGCATCAGCAGGACGATCGTTACCACTTCGACCGAAAGCTGAGTCAGGGCCAGGTCTGGCGCCGAGTAACGGGCAAAGGCCAGGGCCACCATCAGCCCGACCACGCTAAGCATCAACAGCGATACCAGCCGCTGGCGGTGGAAGACCACTGTTACCAAGGCAGCCAAAGCCATAATGCCCAAGCCCAGGGTGGTGATACCGTCGATCGGGGCCATGGCTAGCGGCCCATTGATCTGTGGCAACGAACTAAGGCCCTGAGTTACTACCAACAAGGCAGTAGCCAGCAGCAGCGCCAGGTAGCGTTGCAGCGAAGCATTCTCCAACCAGTTGGACAGCGCGCTACACACCTTGACCAGGATCAGCACGCCCTGCTCGAACAGCAGTTTGGCATCCACACTCGGCAGCCCGGCATACCAGCGAAACAACGGCTGACGGAACACGTACACCAGAATCCCGCCAAACAAGGCGATAAAACTCATCAACAACGGCAGGTTGAAACCATGCCAAATCGCCAGGCTATATGTCGGCACCTCACCGCCTAGGGTAGCCGTAGCGGCAGCCGCCAGTAGCGGCGCCACGGTGTAAGCCGGGACAATACCTACCAGCAGACAGAGGAACACCAGAATTTCCACTGGCACCTTCATATACCGTGGCGGCTCGTGCGGTGGGTAATGCGGCAGATCAACCGGCTCACCGTTGAAGAACACGTCATGGATAAAGCGCAACGAATAGGCCACCGAAAACACCCCGGCCAGGGTTGCGGCAGCCGGAATTACCCAGTTGAAGCTGCCCAGCAGGTGCTGATTGAGCGTCTCGCTAAAGAACATCTCTTTGCTCAGGAAGCCATTGAGCAGCGGCACCCCGGCCATCGCCGAGGCTGCCACCATGGCCAGCACAGCCGTATGCGGCATGTATTTCCACATGCCGTTGATGCGTCGCATATCGCGGCTACCGGTTTCGTGATCAATGATCCCCGCGGCCATAAACAGTGAGGCTTTAAAAGTGGCGTGGTTGATGATGTGGAACACCGCCGCCACCGCCGCTAAGCGAGTATCCAGACCGAACAGCAAGGTGATCAGGCCCAGATGGCTGATGGTCGAGTAGGCCAGCAGCCCCTTGAGGTCATGCTGAAACAGCGCCATTCCGGCACCGACCAGCAAGGTCACCAGGCCAGTGATGCTGACCAGATAGAACCACCACTCCGAACCTGCCAACGCCGGGTACAGGCGCGCCAGCAGGAACACCCCGGCCTTGACCATCGTCGCCGAATGCAGATAAGCCGACACAGGCGTAGGCGCAGCCATGGCATGCGGTAGCCAGAAATGGAACGGAAACTGCGCCGACTTGGTAAACACCCCCAGCAGCACCAGTACCAGCGCCAGCGGGTACAGCTCGTGGGCGCGGATCGCATAACCAGCAGCCAGCACTTGGGACAATTCAAAACTGCCGGCGATATGGCCGATCAGCAGAATCCCGGCGAACAGCGCCAGGCCACCGCCACCGGTCACGGCCAAAGCCATGCGCGCACCTTTGCGCGCATCCGAGCGAGCGCCCCAGAAGCCGATCAGCAGGAATGACGACAGACTGGTCAGCTCCCAGAACATCAGCATCAGCAGCAGGTTTTCCGAGAGCACCACACCGAGCATGGCGCCCATAAACAGCAAAAGGAAGGCAAAGAAGCGCCCCATGGGCTCCTTCTTCGACAGGTAATAACGGGCGTAGAGAATGACCAGCAGGCCGATGCCGAGGATCAGCAAGGCAAACAGAAAGCCCAAGCCATCCAGACGCAGGCTGAGGTTCAGACCCAGGGCTGGTAACCACTCCAACTTGACCTTGAGCAACTCGCCAGCGAACACCGCAGACTGCTGCGAAAACAGCAAGATCAGAGCCGTCAGCGGCGCCACCCCTGCTGCCGCGGCGCAGGCAGAACGGCCCAGACGCTCGGCCAGCAGAGGCAGAAAAATGCCGAGAAATGGCAAGGCGATGATCAGCGCAAGCGTCATAGAAAAAACCCCTTAATACGAACCCGGTACGTACCCGTCCCCGGCTGACTCTCCAACCTGCTGACTGGCGGGCAGCCCCAGGTTTGACCTGGGCTGCACCCACGCAGAAGTATTGCACCGCACGGCAACGAAAGCCCGTCGGCGCAAAAGCGTGGGCGATTATCCATAACTATCGGCCAGCAGTCATGGATAGAATCATTACTAAACACAGTGTTTTCCGCGAGCCTGCCCAAAAAACCCGAAAAACACCGGCAAACATCTGGTTTATCTGGAAAAAAGGCAATAAAAAACCGGATCAGTCGAGACTGATCCGGCCTTTACGACACTCAGTGAGTAACGCGGCTAGTGCCATTCACGGTCATAATGCGCACACGCTCGCCAACGCGGAAAATTTGATTCTCTTCGACGGCCTGAACATAGGCGCGCATGCTGCCATCATCTTCGCGCACGGTGATTTCCACACCTTGGGTGCGGGTCAGACCTTCTTCGGTCATCGCCCCCAGCAAGCCACCTGCCACTGCACCGATCACTGCAGCCACCGCACTGCCACGTCCACCACCGACGCCGCTACCCGCCACACCGCCAATTACCGCACCGGCACCTGCGCCGATCGGAGTTTTCGTTCCTTCGATCTTCACTGGACGTAGCGCTTCGATGGTACCCATGCGCACCGTTTGCACCGCACGCGCTTCGTCGCGCGAGTAAGTGTCACCCGTCAGGCTGGAGGCGCAGCCGCCCAGCAGGGCTAGCGCGGCAAACGAAGCCGCCAATAGAAAGTGTTTACGCATGATGGTTTCTCCATTTGGGCAGACCCTCATTAAAACGCCTGCACACTGGCGCTGTCACCCGCCAATATGCAGCAAATCTTTACCCAAGCTGCGGCCTAGGGCTATGGCGCGACACTTAGCCGCGTGCAATCACAACATCCAATCAGCCTAAGCTAAGGCTTAGTTTGGGGGATTTATGGATTACTTTATCGTCGCCATCACCAGTGTTGCCGGGCTGTACTTCCACTGGTGGCTCTATGTGCGGATCAGACGCTGGATGGACCGTGACCTGGCGCTATCGCTGGCCGGTGACTCAGTGGCCAAACGCAGCTATATGCTCGCTCGCCTGGCTGAAGCACAGGCTGCCGGCATCAAACGCAGCGCCCTGCCCGCCTGGCTGGAGCACGCTGCCGCGCACTACTCCGGCGATTGAAGCGCACTCAGGGCGCAAGGCGCTCGCGCAGCCAGGCGCTGTCCTGCAGGCGGAAGTTGAGACGGTCATGCAGACGACTGGAACGGCCTTGCCAGAACTCGATGCGCTCCGGCAGGAGACGATAACCGCCCCAATGCGGCGGGCAATGCGGGGCACGGTCCAGAAAGCGTTGCTCGGTCTCAGCCAACAGGCCTTCCAACTCGGCACGGTCGGCAATCACCCGGCTCTGCGGCGAAGCCCAGGCACCTAAGCGACTGCCCAGCGGACGCACCTGGAAGTAGGCATCACATTCTTCGGCAGTAACCCGCTCGACGCGCCCCTCGATCCGTACCTGCCGCTCCAGGCTCGGCCAAAAGAAGGTCATGGCGGCAAAGGGATTGACGGCCAGGTGCTGACCTTTGGCGCTGTCGTAGTTGCTGAAAAAGGTAAAGCCGCGCGCATCCAGACCTTTAAGCAGCAGCACCCGACAATGCGGACGCCCTTCGCCATCGACGGTCGCCAGAGTCATGGCATTAGGCTCGACCGGCAGTTGCTCGGTCTTTACCGCATCGGCAAACCATTGCTCAAATAACGCAAAAGGCTCAAGCGGCGCTTGCGCCTCGCTCAAGCCATCGCGGGTGTAGTCACGGCGCATATCAGCCAGGGTTTGAGTCATCGGCAAATCCTCTTAAAAACGTTTTGCCTAGCTTACCCGCGAGCACTCAATCTGGTTTGATCTGCAGCAATACGCCACTGCGTAATGACTATTAACGTAGTGGTTTACTGGCTGCTAGCGGGCTTATCGGCCTTGGCTACGGCTTTCGCATTCTTGTCCGCAGCAGGTTTGGCAGCCGCGACTACTACAGCGGGCGCCGGCTGGCTGTATTTGGAGATCAGCGCGTTAAGGGTGGCTTTCGAGGTCAGGAGGATTTCCACCCGACGGTTAAGCGCACGGCCTTGCTGGCTATCGTTGGCGGCGCGTGGCATGTCTGAGCCCAGCCCCTTGACCATCAGGCGATTCTGCTTGAGGCCGCTGAGGCGGAAAATCGAGGTGAAGGCACGGGCGCGCTGCTGGCTCAGCTCGCGGTTGGCATTCACCTCACCGCTGCTATCGGCATGGCCGAGAATCAGCACACCAATGGTTTCATCACTTTCCAGCAGTTTGGCCATACGGCTCAGTGGCCCCAGGGTAATCGGCAGCATCATGTGCGGACGGTCCGGGTTGAATGAGCCCTGCACCGGCGCGGTGATCACCAGTAGGTTCTCCCGACGCTCAAATTCAAAATGGGTGCCCTTGATCGCTTCGCGCACCTTCGGCTCATACACATCCAACCAAGCCTGGGTCACTGCGGGTGGCGGCATTGGCACCACTTTCGGTGCAGGCTTTGCGGACTTGTCGAAAAGACTGCAACCGCTGATAAGTACACACAGAGCGATGGCGAGAGTTTTATTGGCGAGCATCGGGTATCCACACGTGTTGAGCAAAAAGAAGCCGGTCAGTGGCCCGCTCAGAGGGCGGGCCATGCCATGTTGCGCAGCAGTTTAGCCGAGCTGGCTATAAACAATCAGCCAACAGACGCGCAAGTTTCTGCGCACGAGGGTCCATCAAGACGAACGGTCCTAGGTTGTTGGTGACAAAACCGAAGGCCACATCCCGCTCTGGGTCGGCAAAGCCAATAGAGCCGCCGGCTCCAGGGTGGCCAAATGCACGCGGCCCCATGCCGTAGGTGGCGTTGGCGACCTCGGGCTGATCGAGCATACAGCCCAGACCGAAGCGGGTGCGGGTCAGCAGAGTCTTGTCCTCGCCCACCGCGTGCTCACGGGTCAACTCGGCCAGCAGTTCGCTTTCCAGCAACTGGCCATCCAGCAAGCCGCTATAAAAGCCGGCCAGGCTACGCGCATTGCCATGGCCGTTTGCTGCCGGCTGCTGCATGCGCCGCCACTCGGGTTTGTTGGTGCTGGTCATGATCGACGGCGGGTTGGTAAAGGCCCGTGTGCTCATGGCCGCCGGCTCGCTCATCATGGTTTTGAGCAAACGCTGGGCGGCCGCGTCGCCGAAGTTGCCCTTACCACGGGAGATGATCGATACGCGGTCAAACTCATCATTGGCCAAACCAACATGAAAATCCAGGCCAAGCGGTTTGGCCGTACGCGCAACGATGGACTCGCCCGGCCCACGCCCCTCGACGCGGCGCAACACCTCACCCACCAGCCAGCCATAGGTAATCGGAGCGTAACCATGACCATCACCCAATGCCCACCAGGGCTGCTCGGCTGCCAGGGCGGTGGTCATCGCTTGCCAGTCATACAGCGCCTCAGCCGGCAGCATCTGGCGCAAAGCTGGCAATCCGGCCTGATGGCTGAGCAAGTGACGCAGGGTGATTTTGTCCTTACCGGCAGCGGCGAACTCCGGCCAGTAGCGCGCCACCGGCGCATCCAGTTCGAGTTTGCCCTCGCCCACCAGTTGCAGGGCAGTGACTGCGGTAAAGGTCTTGGTGCAGGAGAACAGATTGAGGATGGTGTCGCTATGCCAGGCCTGCTGGCCATCCTTGTCGGCCACCCCGGCCCACAGATCCACCACGGTTTCGCCACCGATTTGCACGCACAGCGCCATGCCGCGCTCCTGCGGCTCATCGAACAACGCCGCAAAAGCGTCGCGCAACGCCTCGAACTTCAGGTCGAAATAACCTTGTATCTGCACCGCCCTGCCCCCTTCTTCTTATATTTGGCCACTGTTCGGCAGATTGTTTCAGCTCTGACGCCAGCGGTGAACCCAGCCCAAGGCTGGCAAGCCTACTATCAGTCTGGCGAATAGCCTTTATGGAACCGCAGGAACTGGCGCAGCTACAGGCTTAAGCAGAGCTTTCGGCACATCGAGGTTAGCTTTGCGCACAGCTTTAACGAAGCCATCCCATGGCCGATCAGTAATCGCGACTAGACCCAAGTGACCATTCTCGCCGTCCAGCAAACGCCCGGTAACCGGCTGATCGAGGTACTGGAACCAGTGCACGCCGACGATCTGCGGCTCCTCTAGGGCCTTGGCCAGGAAATGCGCATAGGCCGAGCCGCGTTCTTGTTCCTTGTAGACTTCGGCAACGCCACCCCAGAACGGCCCACGGTCACGGGAGCCGAAGTGGAACTCGGTGACCATCAGCGGCTTGTCCAGCTCACGCAGGGCGGCAAAGTCGTAACCGTGCTGCGGCTCGCGGGTGTAGAAGTTGAAGCTCAGTACATCGCAGAACTTGGCGCAGGCATTCACCGCTTCGGGGATGCTGCTGGCAAAACGGCCACCCAACAGCAGGTGGTTGGGCGCGTGCCACTTGAGCGAATCGGCAATGGTCTTGAAATAGGTCTCGGCATACAGACGCAAGAATGCCTGCATGTCTTTTTCGACGGCCGGGTACTCGGCACTTGGCAATGGTGCCTTAAAGCCAGGATCTTCCATCAATTCCCAGGCAGGCAGCTCGATGCCCCAAGCGCGGGACAGACCATTCTGATTGCGGTACTTGTCGCGTAGCTGCTTGAGAAAGGCACGCTTGGCCGGAACGTCGGTGGTCAGGCGCAGCGTGGCGTACGCCAGGGCATAGCGACCATAGGGGTCATCCGCCGGCCCAGCCCATGCCAGTTCGTTATCGGCGAAATAACCAAGCAGCCAGGGGTTGTCACGGTGATCGCGCGAGGCTATCGCTACAGCGCGCTCGGTGGCCATGGCGAAGCGTGGGTCGAATGGATCAGGCATCGCGCCCCACCAATCAACGCCGGTGCTGATGGTGGCGTAATCGCCATGAATCGACAGCGCAATGCTGAACGGCATACGCGTATCGCCGCCGAAGGCCGGCTCGCTCCAGTTACCCAGGGTATTGAAGCCCCAGGCCTGCAGTCGGTCCTGGCTCAGCGTGAGCCAGGCCGCAGGGTCAACCTGGCCATAGCTGCGCTGCAGGTTGGCCTTGTAGAAGTCGAACCAGCGCCCGCTGGCAAACGCCCGGCCCTGATTGGCGCCAGTGTCGCTGCGGCTATCGGATGTGCCGAAATAGGCGGCCAGCGCCTCACCCGGTTGCGGCAACCCGGCAAACATCGCCTCACGCCCCTCAACGTAGGTAGCGCTCTGCTGCGTGGTGACCGCATTGACGCCCAGCGAGTAGAACGGATGACCCTCTGGCGTTACCAGATACCAACGGCCGTCGCGCTTTTCGGTACGGAAGAAGCCACTCGCCTCGAAAGGCTGTCCGCCGGTCCAGCCCGCAAACTTATCCTGCGCAGGGCGTTCAGCCAGCCAGGTATGCAATTGCTGCTGCTCCTGGACCACGGCCTGCTGCAATTGCTCGTCGTGCTTGACCTTGCCCGGCCAATCGGCCCGCGTGTACTGGCCGTAACTGTCGACGATGCCGGCATATGCCGCCGCAGAAAGCTGCTCGGTAGTCACGCCAAACTGGCTGATCAGAATATCTTGTCCGGCTTTCGGCTGCGGTATGGACAGGGTGACCGCGCTGACCTTGCTCAGGTCCAGCGCACCAGTGACCGTATCCGCCAACAGCAGGCGCTGGCCTTTGTCCGTCCAGGGCATCGGCACACCGGCACGCATACCTTGATCGCGGGGCGAAGTTGCCTGCAAAGGGATCAACAGCGTTTGCGCAGGGCCAGCCGGCAAGGCGATACGCGTACTCAGGCGCTGACCGTCAGCGCTCTCGATCAGCACATCCAAAGTCAACGCCCAATCCATGGCGTTCTGCACACGCAGGCTTATCAGTGCCTGCTGCGACCAGTCCCAGCTGCCGTCTTGCGGGGTCAACCGTAGACTCGGCTGTTCGGCAGGATGGAAGGTCACCCGGCGTAGTACTTCGCCTTGCGGGGTCGGCTCGCCGATACGGTTGGGCAGATCAGCATCCTGCGTCGTGACCTGTACGGCATCCATTGGCCGAACAAAGTTGAACAGTTCCTGCTCTTTCGCCATGGCTGCACCGCTAAACCCTACTAGCGCTGATACCAGAACAGCCGTTTGCAGCCTGCGCTTAACCTTCACGAACCACACTCTCCCATTGTTTCGTCCTCCTTGGGCAACACTGCCGGAGGCATAATTCTGGCCTTAGTGCTTACCAAGGCATTATCCATGCGCCACTTGGAGCCGATAAGGCTCAACGAGTTGCTTACCAGATGGACTGCTAACTGATTTCCCGACGAAACGGCGGCAAGGCATTAAGAATCGACTTGCCGTAACGCTGAGTAACCACGCGCCGATCCAACAGGGTAATGATTCCGCGATCCGCTTCGGTGCGCAGCAGTCGGCCACATGCTTGCACCAGACGCAACGACGCATCCGGCACGGCGATTTCCATAAAGGGATTGCCGCCGCGCGCTTCGATCCATTCGGCCAGCGCCGCCTCTACCGGATCATCCGGCACCGCGAAGGGGATCTTGGCGATCACCACATGCTCGCAATAGGCACCCGGCAGATCGACACCTTCGGCAAAGCTGGCCAGGCCAAATAGCACGCTTTCCTCGCCGGAATCCACCCGCGCCTTGTGCTTGTTCAGGGTTTCCTGCTTGGACAGGTTGCCCTGGATAAACACCCGCTTGCGCCAGTCGCGCTCCAGGCCGTCGAAGACTTCCTGCATCTGCTTGCGCGAGGAAAACAGCACTAGGGTGCCGCGTGAGCCCTCGACCAGGCCGGGCAGCTCGCGAATGATTGCGGCCGTGTGCGCCACCGCATCACGCGGATCGGCGTTCAGGTTGGGTACCCGCAGCACGCCGGCATCGGCATGATGGAACGGGCTCGGCACCACGGTGGTAACTGCCACTTTCGGCAAGCCGGCGCGCATGCGATAGCGATCAAAGGTGCTCAGCGCCGTCAGGGTCGCCGAGGTCACCAGGGCGCCATAGGCGACATTCCATAGGTTACGTCGCAGGGTTTCCGCCGCTAGGATCGGGCTGGCGTTAACCTCAATGTCGAACAGAGCACCACTGTCGGCCAGGGTCAGCCAGCGCGCCATCGGCGGGCTTTCCTCCGGATCTTCAGCAGTAAAGGCCAGCCACAGCTCCCAGTTGCCCTTGGCCCGCGCCAGTAGGCTGCCGAACAGTGGATACCATTCCTCGGCCTGGTGACTGGCAATACCAACAGCGCCCTCACCATCCATGGCTTCCTTGAGTTGTTCAGTCACGCCGGTGAACAGCTCATTGAGCTTGGAAAAACCTTTTTTTAGCTCCAGGCCCAGCTCAGTCAAATGCTCCGGCACTACACCGCCGACAAAGCGATGGCGCGGCCGCTCGCGGCCCTGCATATCCTCGCCGGGCTTGAAGTCGGCCACCTGTTCACAAGCGGAAAACATAAATTGCTGCTGGGTTTTGAGCTCCCGCGCCAGTTCCGGCACCTGCTCGATCAGCCTGCCGAGATCCCCGGGCAGCGGATTTTGCGCCAGCAACTTGGTCAGGTTCTTGTCGATCTGAGTCAACCAATCGGCAGTCGAGCGCAGGCGGGTGAAGTGAGCGAAATGGCCGATGGCCTTGTCCGGCAGGTGGTGACCTTCGTCGAACACATAGAGCGTGTCGCGCGGGTCCGGCAGCACCGCACCGCCACCCAGGGCCAAATCGGCCAGGACCATGTCATGGTTGGTGACGATGACGTCTACCTTGCCCATGCCCTCGCGCGCTTTATAGAAGGCGCATTGCTGAAAGTTCGGGCAATGGCGATTGGTGCACTGACTGTGATCGGTGGTCAGCTGCGACCAGCGTGTGTCTTCCAACTCTTCCGGCCAGCTGTCGCGGTCGCCGTCCCATTTATTGCCGGCGAGCTTTTCGATCATCGCGGTGAACAGCTTCTGACTCTGCACATCCACATCGATCTTGAAGCCTTCTTCTTCGAATAGCTGGGCGGTGGCACTCTGTGCCTGGCCTTCTTGCAGCAGGATATCCAGCTTGGACAGACACAGATAACGCCCCCGCCCCTTGGCCAGGGCGAAGCTGAAATTCAGCCCGCTGTTGCGCATCAGATCGGGCAGATCCTTGTGCACGATCTGCTCTTGCAGGGCTACGGTGGCCGTGGCGATCACCAGACGCTTGCCCGCCGCCTTGGCAGTGGGAATCGCCGCCAGGCTGTAGGCCACGGTTTTGCCCGTACCGGTTCCGGCCTCAACCGCCACAACTGCCGGATCACCCAGGCGTCGGCCTTCGTCGTCAGCCTTGATCGCACCGAGCACCTTGGCGATTTCAGCAATCATCAGGCGCTGGCCATAACGCGGTTTGAGCGATTTGGCTTCGAGAAAACGGGAATAGGCGCCCTGAATCTGGGTCTTGAGTTCGGTACTGAGCATGGAGTCTGACGCGAAAAGGCTGGATAAATTTTCAGTGTTTGTAATCGGCGGCTATCATAGCGCGCAAATCGATTTAGCGCTGAACCGCTTAACCAACAGGAGTGCCTGCATGACCCCATACGCCTTCGTCTACAGCCTGCACCTACTCGCCGCCCTGGTTTGGGTGGGCGGGATGTTCTTCGCGTGGATGGTGTTACGCCCGGCAGCCGTCGCCGCATTGGAGGCCCCGCCTCGCCTGAAACTCTGGCTGGAGGTGTTTCCGCGGTTTTTCTACTGGGTATGGGCGGCGGTGATTGTGCTGCCGATCACCGGCGTGGGCATGTTGCACCTGCGCTTTAGCGGCTTCGACGCCGCGCCGCGCTATGTGCACATCATGATGGGGCTGTATATCGCCATGCTCGCGCTGTTTCTGCGGATTCAGGCACTGCAATTGCCTGAACTGCGCCGCGCTGTGGCGGCGGAAGATTGGCCGAATGGCGGAGCCGTGCTTGGGCGTATTCGTCGATTGGTCGGCATCAATTTGTTGCTGGGATTGTTGGTGGTGGCAATCGCCGGCACCCGTCCCGCGCTCTAAGCGCGCTCAAGCAACCGCTGCCCGAGAGCAGCGGTTAACACTGCACAACCGGTTAGAACTGCACGATATTCAGAGCGCCAGCCGGGCCTGGCTCACCAGCACGCCCCGCCCGCCCAGGCTTGCCATCGCGTGCGCCATCGGTGCTGTACAGCCAGCAACCCTTGCTAACGCCACCTTGGCCGCCCGCCCCGGGCGTGCCTGGCTGACCACCGCTGCCGCCATCCAAGCGTACCTGCAACTGCTCAACCGGGAAGCCCTGCGGTACTTCCAGGCGCACCTGCGCACCCGAGGCACCCGGCTGGCCGTCACCACCATCCAAACCATCATGGCCACGACTGGCTTCACCCCAGGTGCAGTTACCTGGATTGCCATCGGCACCAGCGAGGCCGGCATAGCCAGGCGCGCCGGTACCTCCGCGGGCATCCAGCACCAGGTTTTCCAGAGTGACGGTCTGCAAACGCAGGCTTAGATCGCGCCCCGGCAGCGCCGGTTTTTCAGCACTGCCCTGGGCGCCACGTGCACTGATCTGGGCGCCACTGGCAATCTCGGCAGCCTCCACTTCGAGACGCAGAACCTGATCGCTGGGAGCAATCGCCAGCCGTGCTTCGCGTCCCAGGTTTAGCTGCGCGACACGAATTTCGGTCAGGCCGGGCGGAATCAACAAAGTGCCATGATCGGCAATTTCCAGACGATCTAGCAGCAACACGCTGGTATTGCTCGGCAGCCGCATAACCGTATTAGAGTCGACTTCAATCACCGCCTGAGCCAATGCCAATGGGCTGAATAGCGCAGCAAGGACAAGCAGCTTACGCATTCTCGGCCTCCATCTGCAGCGTTTGCTCAGTCTCGGCCACAGCCGGCTGTTCCGTTGGCAGCCCGAGCAACTGAAAAACCCCGAATAACATGACCTGCAAACGCTCTAGCGCCGGCTTGGGGCAAGCGGCGATGCGCTTATCAAAAAGCCACAGCTCGAATGCATGGACCAGCAGAATAAAAGCCCCGGCGCCGTTCAACAGCAGTGCGAAGGGCTGCGCAAAGGGTTGCAGCAGATTTGCCAGTACGACGCCCCAGAACAATGCCGTCAGCACCTTACCCAACGTCAGAAAAATCTTCATATCCGCCCCCGGCAGTTTTTTATTTCGCTGCACCTTATCTGCTTTGGGAGTGTGCTGCCAGAAGACCAGTAAAAACCATGGAGAGCGGATCCCTTCACAGCTTTTACTGGGTTGAAAGTATCGCCTCGCTGGCAGGCCGTTGCGAACTTGGAAAGCAGGTTCGCAACGGCCTGACAACGCATCACATCAGCTATGGCTGCGCTTCGACCTCCGCCTCAACCCGGCGATTGATTGCACGCCCGGAATCGCTGTCATTGTCGGCAACCGGTCGCGACTCACCGTACCCGACAGAAGAAACCCTGCCGCTCTCGATGCCATGCTGATTGACCAGCACATCCCGTACCGCATTGGCACGCCGCTCAGACAGGCCCTGATTATAGGCATCACTGCCTATGGCGTCGGTATGCCCCTCAACGGTTGTGGTGGTTTGTGGATACTGCTTCATAAAGTCGGCAAGGCTCTTGATATCGGCCTGGCTGTCTTCTTTTACATCGGACTTGTTGAAATCAAACTTCACATCCAGCTCTACCCGAACCGAGTCCACCATTTCAATGGGCTCAGACTCTGCTTCAACAGGCGTACTGGCATATTCCTTGAAGGGACAGCCGTTGTGATGCACCGGCGTATTAGAAGGGGTTCCTGGGCAACGATCACGGCGATCAAACACACCGTCGTCGTCTTCATCACCATCCTGGGCATAACAAATAAGCGTACCAATGACCGCACCGGCCACGGCTCCACCTGCTGCCCACGTAGAACTTTCGAGTGCGCCCAGACCAGCACCGGTCAGACCGCCAATTGCAGTGCACAGGGGCCAGTTCCCTTGGTTGAGTGGCGCATCTCCCGTACTGGAAGTTGTGACGCAACCTGAAAGAACACTACTGACCAAGAGAATGGGGGCTATCCCCATTATGGATCTAACTCTCATGGTAGAAATCTCCTGTATTACCGGCTACTGCCGGTAACTAAGGAGTAAAGACCTACCCTTCAAGCTGCACAAGCCAGACCCCGAAGGGTCTGGCTTGTTTTCTTCAGAAAGTCTGGGGTCAGACGATCAAGGACGAGCTTCTACTTCTGCTTCTACGCGGCGGTTGACGGCACGGCCATCAGCACTGGCGTTGTCCGCAACCGGACGAGTTTCGCCATAGCCCACAGCATTGACGCGATCACTGCCTACGCCGTACTGGTTGACCAGTACATCACGCACCGCATTAGCACGACGCTCGGACAAACCCTGGTTGTAAGCATCACTGCCTACGGAGTCAGTGTGACCTTCAACCACAGTGGTGGTTTGTGGGTATTGGGTCAGGAAGTCAGCCAGGTTTTTGATATCGCCATAGCTTTCTGGCTTGACCTGGGCCTTGTCGAAGTCGAACTTGACGTCCAGCTCTACACGTACGGCTTCGGCTGGTTCGGCAACTACTACTTCTTCAACCACTTCTTCAACCATAACAACCTGCTCATCACTGGCACCATGCACCCAGCAATATGCAGCTGCCATACCGGCACCTACGACCGCACCGCCGCCAGCCCAGGTAGAGCTTTCAATCGCGCCCAGAGCAGCACCGCCCACACCGCCAATCGCGGCACAGGTTGGCCAATCCGTTTTCTGCAGCCCGGCACAACCGGTCAAAAAGGTACTCGCGACAATCAGGGGTAATGCTTTCCTGGTGATGCTCATATATACGTCTCCTATTGGTAAATCGGCAAAAACCGATACTGACGAAGTAAAGACGCCAGCAACAAAATATGCCAGAGAATATGTAAACACATTACTAGCACATTCCGCACTAGGCCACATTGCTACTGCACGTTAGTCTTTGCGTACTTGAGCGAGGAGCCGCTATGCCTGCAAGCCCGTCCACCCGAACGCCCCAGCAAGCCCTTGCCGCCCTGTTGGCACGCTACATACCAGAACGCCTGTTGCTAGTGGGTAGCCGAAAACCACCAGCTATTGATGCATTTATCCAGGCCCATCCAAGCTGCCACTTTGTCCACGCGGTTGCAGGCTCCCTATCTAATGAAGTGGTCGCCCAACGTTTCGATCTGGCGCTGATTGTCGACTGCCTTGAGCACTTGCCGAAACGCACTGGACTAGAGCTGCTCGGTGGTATTCGCAACCTGAATGCCAGCCGCATGGCTGTACTGGTCGATTTACACGCCTGTGACTGGCAGGAAACCGACTTCTTTGCCCTGGCCCTACAGGCCAGTGAGTGTTTCCAGCGCGGTGAACAGACACTTAACCTGTTCACCTATGACCTGCTCGACTACAAGCAAGTACCCGACTGGCTGAACGCCAAGTTCTGGGCCAACCCGGAAAATTTCGGCAAGTATTGGTGGTAAGGCCATGAGAAGCACAACCTGCCCCTGCGGCAGCGGCCAACTGCTAACACTTTGCTGCGGCCGTTATCATGCAGACACCCCAGCACCCAGCGCCGAAGCCTTGATGCGCTCACGCTACAGCGCCTATGCCCTGGGACTAATCGACTACTTGGTACATAGCACGCTACCAGCCCAGCAAGCAGGCCTCGACCACGCAGCCATTGGCGCCTGGAGTTTGGGCAGCACCTGGATTGGACTTGAAGTGGAAGAGGCGCAGCTGATCGAGGGCGAACCGCAGCACGCCTATGTCACCTTTACCGCGCACTGGCGTGACGCAAGCGGCGCGCACAGCCACCGCGAACGTTCGGCATTTGTTCGCAACAATGGTAATTGGTATTTCATTGACCCGACTGTCGAATTGAAACTCGGCCGCAATGACGCTTGCCCTTGCGCCAGCGGGCTGAAGTTCAAGAAGTGCTGTGCCAGCTATTTCTAACGGCTGAGGTGGGTTGATCGCGCAGAAAGCACCGACAAGGCGCTTTCTGCGAACTGCAGACTAATCCTGCAATTTCAGGTGGGAGATGTCCGGTGGCGGCCCGGCCGGGGCTTTTTTCGCCTCACCCATGTCACTGCCGGGTGGTGCCAGGCTGAACTTCGACAGATCCAAGGCCGGAGCCTGTACCTGCGGCTTGCCGTCCTGTACATCGTCACCCAGCGGCGCAATACCAAAATCTGGCGCATCCACTTCTGCAAACGCAGCCATATATTCGTCACGTGGCGCAACCTTCAGGCGCCCCGCTGGTTGACTGCTGGCTGCCTGCACTGGTGTTGCAACTGCGGCAGCAACTGGCGCTGCGGCCACAGCAGGTGGCGCAGCCAGCTCGATTTCTTCGATCTCGTCGTCCAGGCAGGCCACTTCGGCCACCGCGCCGGCGCGCTCCAACGTCGAACGATATTTTTCCGCCCCGGCTGCATCCAGATTACTTTTGATCACGATACGCCGCCCTGAAAACAACAACGCCAGTCGCTGTTCATCGGCCTGAAACAGCTTGGCCAAGTTGGCTTTCACCAACTCCAATTGGGCACCCGGGACCAACTGCGCACTAAAGGCAATTTCGTAGCGAGCCATGGTCATACTCCTGTCCTATTCGTTGCTCAGTATGGCGCAGGTTTTTTTACCGCCACAACAGGTTGCAGCCAAGCACTTGCTTGTTACACTGATGCGTCATTCGGAGTATGCAATGTTTTATCAGGCGCAAACGATAAGAATTCTCAGCCTATTGATGTTTTTTGGCCTCCTGTCGGGCCTTAGCGGTTGTTCCTCACAAGGCGATCTCAAGTCGCCCGACGTACGCCTCGTTAAAGTCGACATTGTTAAAGCCAAACTGCTGGAGCAGCATTTCACGCTGCGCTTTCGCATCGATAACCCCAACAACTTCAGCCTGCCAGTGCGTGGGATGGACTACTTGGTGCATCTGAACCACGTCAAACTGGCCGAAGGTGAATCCAATGTGTCATTTACCGTGCCCGCCCACGGACATCACAACTTCTCCATCCCGGTGCGTACCAACCTATGGCGCCACCTGCGGCAGATCGTCAAAGCCCTGGAAAAACCCGACCGCCCCATCCCCTATCGTCTACAAGGCGCAGTAAAAACTGGCTGGTTCTTCGGACAGAGCGTGCACATGTCGCGCAATGGCGAGATAATTCCCGGCGATTACATCCCGGAGTAACTCGCATGACCCAGCAAGAACACGTCCACGGCCCTGACTGCAATCACGACCACGATCATACCGACCACCATGATCACGGCCACGTGCATGGCCCGCACTGCAATCACGGCCATCAGGAACCTGCGCGCAACGCCCTAAAGGACGTTGGCCGCAACGACCCTTGCCCCTGCGGCAGCGAGAAAAAATTCAAGAAATGCCACGGCGCATAAGCCTGCGATGACTAATCTCAGTCTGCTGCTCCTGATCAGCAGCGCCACATTGATAGCCGCACTGGCGCTGTACGCCCTACACCTATGGCGGCGCGTCTGGACCCAGGAAAAAACCCAAGCCGAAGCGCTCAACAGGCAGCGTGAACGCATTGGCGGCGATCTGCACATCCTCGCCAGCAGCCTGCTCGAGGGCCAGTTACCGCTGATTGAGGGCGCCATTCGGATCAAGGTGCTGTTGGATAACTACGACAGCAGCCTCAGCCAGGATCAGCGCTGTGAGGTGTTTCACCTGCTGTTCGCGGCAACCGCCCAGGTGCCGACCCATGCCGAGTGGAAGGCCCTGGAAAGAAGCGTACGCCGCCAGCATGAGCAGCACTTCAGCGAACTGGAACTGCAGCACAAGGCCGCCGCCCGCGCCGCCGCCCGCTGGCTGCTTGATGAAGCCCTGCCGCCCCTGCGGCAAAGCGCCTGATTCGCTCACCCTGCGCCTTGTCAGGCGTAGGGCCGCTGGCTAACGTAGTACACCGCACCTGCGCACCCACGCATCTGGAAAGCGCACACCCTAACCGATCGTTTTCCATCCGCAAGGAGCCTGCTGCATGCTAGCGCGCGTGTTACGCCCCATGGCCCACCTCAGCCTCGCCGCCGTTCTTACGGCCGTCGTCACGCTCACGGGCTGCCAGTCCTTTCTGAACAGTCGTTACAGCGACAGCGTGCACCCGGACCAGGGCATCGTCCGGGTCAAGGGTCTGGCACAAAGCGTGGTAATCCGTCGCAACCCACTGGGCATGCCGCTGATCGAAACGACCACCTTCCACGACGCGCTGTTCGCTTTGGGTTATGTGCATGCCAGCGACCGCCTCAGCCAAATGGTTGGCTTGCGCCTGATGGCCGAAGGTCGCCTGGCCGAAATGGCCGGCCCTGGCGTACTGGAAATGGACCGTTTCATGCGCGCGGTCAACCTGAAGAAAAGTGCCGAGGTGCTCTACAGCAACGCTTCGCCGCGGATCAAACGCTTCTTCGAGGTCTATGCCCGCGGGGTCAACGCCTACCTCTTCCGCTACCGCGACAAGCTGCCGATGGACTTGGCCGAATCCGGTTATCGTCCGGCGTACTGGAAGGCCGAGGACTCAGTGCTGGTGTTCTGCCTGCTGAACTTCGGCCTGGCGGTCAACCTGCAGGAAGAAATCGCCGCGCTGGTGCTCGCACAGAAAGTCGGCAGCGAGCAGCTCGCCTGGCTGCTGCCAACTTACCCCGATGAGCCCTTACCACTGGAAGAAGCCGCGAAACTCAAAGGGCTCGACCTCAACGGTCAGCTTGAAGGGCTAGGGGCTGTTAGCGCAGCCGTCAGCCAATTTGCCGATGCGCATATGCTCGGCGTGGCTGCGTCCAACAACTGGGCCTTTGCCCCCCAGCGCACCCGCAGCGGCAAGAGCCTGCTGGCCAACGACACCCACCTGCCACTGTCGATGCCTTCGGTGTGGAATTTCGTACAGATCCGCTCCCCTAAATACCAAGCCGCTGGCGTATCGATTGCCGGCGTACCGGCGGTGGTGGCCGGTTTCAACGGCAAGCTGGGCTGGGGCATGACCATGGTCATGGGCGACAACCAGGACCTGTTCCTTGAGCAGGTCAGACGCCAGGGCGATCGCCTGCACTACCTAGCCGACGGCAAATGGTTACCCGCGAAGGAGCGTCAGGAAACCTTCTTTATCAAAGGCCAGCGGCCGATCCGCGAAAGCATTTTCGAAACCCGTCACGGCCCGCTACTGAACTCGGTGCTCGGTGAGCGCAAACACATGCTGCAGCCCATGCAACTGAGCAGTGGCTACGGCCTGGCGCTGAAAACCACCCAGTTCGAAGCGGATAAGACCCTCGATGCCTTCTTTGACCTGTCACGCGCCCAGTCGGTCGAGCAGGCCTTTGAGGCCACTCGCGAAGTCCGCGCCATGCCACTGAACATTGTGTTTGCCGATGCGCAGCATATTGGCTGGCAAGTCACCGGGCGTTTCCCCAATCGCCGCGCCGGTCTAGGCCTGATGCCCTCCCCCGGCTGGGATAGCCAATATGAATGGGACGGTTTCGCCGACCCGATGCTGCATCCCTACGACCAGGACCCGCCCGAAGGCTGGCTGGGCACCGCCAACCATCGCACTGTACCGCGTGGCTATGGCATGCAACTGTCCAACTCTTGGTTCTACCCTGAGCGCGCCGAACGTATCGCCGCATTGTCCGCAACTGGCAGACATGACAGCCAAAGCATGATCGCCATGCAGTACGACCAGACCTCGCCCTTCGTTGCCAAACTGCAGAATATGTTCAGTGCACCAGGCATGGCAGAAGACCTGAAAGCGGCTATCGACGCCCTGCCCGCAGCAGAACGCAGCAAGGCCCGTGAAGCACACGGCCGGCTGATGAAGTTCGACGGCAATATGGCCGCCAGCTCGGCAGACGCCGCGCTGTACAGCGCCTTCCTCTACCAGAGCGCGCGGGAAACCTTCCTCGACGAACTCGGCCCGGACAGCACACAGGCCTGGAAAGCTCTGATCGAGACCGCCAACAGCTCCTACTCGGCTCAGGCGGATCATCTGCTGGGGCGAGATGACAGCCCCTTCTGGAATGACCGCCGCACGGCGCAACAAGAAGACAAACCCGTAATTCTGGCGCGCAGCCTGGCGGGCGCAGTCACCCTGCTGGAAAGCCAGCTGGGCAGTGAACGCAGCGCCTGGCAGTGGGGCAAACTGCACACCTACAACTGGACCACTGAAACCAGCCAACTGGCGCAGTACATGAGCCCCAGCCAGCGCACCAGCATCAACGCCATCAAGGGCTATCTGGACCGCGGCCCTTATCCGGCAGGTGGTGACCACAGCACGCTAAACGTGGCGGCTTATGACTGGGGCGATAACTTCGACACCTGGCTGATCCCGGCCATGCGCATCGTCGTCGACTTTGGCCGCGAAGAACCGCTGATCGGCCTCAATAGCTCAGGGCAATCCGGCAACCCTGCCAGCGAACACTATGCCGACGGCATCGATGCCTGGCTGAAGGGCAGCTATATGAGTTTCCCGTTCCAGTCGCAGAATCTCGACAAGGTGTATGGCAGCAAGCGCCTGTTGCTGATGCCAGCGAAGTGAGGCGGAACCGCGACTGCACGACCGTTCGTCGGCCGTCACTGAACCAACTCAGTGTCGGCCGCTCAGAGAAGGTGGACTTACTCCATAGATCATCATCTTTTTAGGGCGCTTTTAGCGCCCTTTCTTTTGTCTGTAATTCAAGCAGCCACTTTGTCGACGGGCGTTACGCGCCGTTTGGAAATTGCTTCAGGCAATTTCCCCCTGCGCTCTAGGTTTCTAGCTCTAGCGTGCACTTTACAGCCAGTTCAACGTAAGCTTTGCACTTTGAACAACGCTTGATGCCCTAGCACCGTGAATTGCTATCGCACTACCGCATAAGCCATGTTTTCTGCACCCAGTGAGGACTTTGAAATGAGCAACCGCCAAGCTGAAATTGCCGCTGCCCTCGACGTGGTACCACCCTTCGCCGACGACGCTGCGCTGGTTGCACAGATCAATCAGCGCAAAACCTTTATCAAAAACTGCCTGAAAAACTCCGGTTTAAAAGTTCTGGTGTTAGGCATCAGCGGCGGCGTTGACTCCCTCACTGCAGGGCGCCTGGCTCAACTGGCAGTGGAAGAATTGCGCAACGAGACCAGCGATAACACCTATCGCTTTATCGCCGTGCGCCTACCGCATGGCACCCAGCACGACGAGCAGGACGCTCAGGACTCGCTGAAATTTATTCGCGCCGATGAAGAAGACACTGTGAATATCGCGGACAGCGTGATGGGCCTCGGCGAACAAGTCGCCCACCTGCAGAAACTCAGCGATGCCCGCCGCGACTTCGTCACCGGCAACATCAAAGCGCGTATCCGCATGGTCGCTCAATTTGCCATCGCCAATGCCAACAATGGGCTGGTGATCGGCACCGACCACGCTGCCGAAGCTGTGATGGGTTTTTTCACCAAGTTCGGCGACGGCGCCTGCGATCTGGCGCCGCTCTCCGGCCTGGTAAAAAATCAGGTACGAGCCATCGCCAAGTACCTCGGTGCTCCAGAAAACCTAGTATTCAAAGTACCTACGGCCGATTTGGAAGAGTTGCGCCCAGGCAAGCCAGACGAAGAAGCACACGGCGTCAGCTATGCGGAAATCGACGCGTTCCTGCACAGCCAGCCAGTACGCGAAGAAGCCTATGCCATCATCGTGCGCACTTACGACAACACCCGACACAAGCGCGAGCTGCCATTAGCCCCTTAACAACTCGCCACCGGTACAGGCGGCGCTTGATCCGGCACTAGCGGCTCACCCGGTTCAGTAGGCTGATTGGGCTGTATTGGCTCATCCGGGGTATCTGGCTCAGGCTGCCCCGGAATACCACCAGCACATCTGACAATCCCAAAGGGCATGAATAGGCTGCTGCATAATTGAGGCGCATGCATGTCGTTTACCTCCTTCGATCAGTAATGACACTGAACATTAGAGCGCCATGCCCGAACAAGAATTCCCGAAATATTTAGCCTGGGCTGCACCCCACCTCGATTAAGCAGTTTAACGGCATGGCACACAAAGCATGATTGCCATGCAGCACGAACAAACCTCGCCCTTGCCGCTATGCTGCGGGACATGTTCAGCACACCGGGCATGGCCGAAAGCCTGCAAGCCGCCATCGACCTACTATCGACAGCAGAACGTAACAAAGCCCACGAAGCGCACGGCCGACTGATGACGTTCGACGGCAAAATAGCAGCCACCCCGGCAGTTGATCGACACCGACCATACCTCCCAGGCATATGCCACTACCGCGCGTACCTACGGCAACATCCGTCACAAACGCGAACGGCGCTAAGCGCCTAAGCCGCGGGCTGGCATGCCTGCGGCAGGCTACGCTTTCTTGAAGTAACTGCTCAGCCACTCAGGTCGGGCAGGCCTAAGGGCACGTCAGGAAAGGAAAGCCATATGTCGCCGAACGCAATACCTGAGCAGATGATCACCCGCACCTTACTTGATACCCTGATCCGCGCAGGTTTAGTCGCCGCCTTGGTGGTCGCCTGCTTCCAGGTGTTCAGCCCGTTCCTTAGCCTGATGATCTGGGCGCTGATCCTCGCCGTCACCCTCTATCCGCTGTGCAACATGATCAAGGCGCACACCGGACACAGCGATAGCCGCGCAGCCACACTGCTCATATTGCTTGCCATTACCATTCTATTGATCCCCGCCTACCTGCTCGGCACGACCCTAATAGAGTCGGTGGAAGTGGTCATCGCCCACGTCAAAGCCGACGGTGTGCATGTCCCACCACCGCCGGATGCGGTTGCTCAATGGCCACTGATCGGCAAGTCACTGCATGGCTTCTGGGAACAAGCGGCTTCCGATCTAACCGGCGTTTTGCAACGCCTGGCACCTCAGCTCAAGGATGTAACACTGGGCTTACTCGGCAAGGTTGCCGGAATAGGAATCGACATGCTGGTATTCATCGCCGCACTGATGATTGCCGGCATCATCATGGCGTTTGGCGAAACCGGTCACCGCAGCGCCCAACGCATTGCCGCACGGGTGATCGAGACTGAGCGCAGCGACGCTCTGGTCGAGCTCTGCACCGCCACCATCCGCGCTGTGGCGCAGGGGGTGATCGGTATTGCCTTTATCCAGATGCTGCTGATTGGTGCCGGCTTCATCTTCATGGGTGTTCCCGGTGCCGGCCTGCTGGCCTTGGCCGTACTGCTACTGGGGATCATGCAACTGCCGGCCACGCTGATCACCCTGCCAGTAATCGCCTTCGTGTTCTTCAGCGAGGGGGCCTCCCTGGCAACCATCATCTTCGCGATCTACGTCTTCGTCGCCGGCCTCGCCGACAATGTACTCAAGCCACTGTTACTGGGGCGTGGAGTGGATGTACCAATGCCCGTGGTACTGATTGGCGCGCTGGGCGGGATGGTAAGCGGCGGCATCATCGGCCTGTTCATCGGCCCGGTACTTCTGGCAGTCGGCTACAAGCTGTTCTGGCAGTGGGTCGATACGCCGCAAGCCAACAGGGAGAGCACCCCGCTGGATGACGAATAAACATCGGCGCGCCTAAAGCTACCAAGGAGAAGCCATGTTCCTGAGCCTGATGATCGGTCTGCCGCTGATACTGCTGTGCCTGCTTCTGCAAACCGTGATAGTCGCCCTCAGCCTGCGCCGCTATGCCGAGTACCGGCGCAGCCTTAGCCAGCCATCGCTGGGCAGCACCATCTTGATTCTGAGTCTGGTGATGCTATTGCTTCTGGCGGGCAATTTTGTGCAGATGGCCATCTGGGCTGTACTGTTTATCGCCCTTGACGAATTTCAGAGCTTTTCCCAAGCGCTGTACTTCTCGGGCGTGACCTTCACTACCGTTGGCTACGGCGACCTTGTGCTCTCAACCCCACGGCAACTGCTCAGCCCGATAGAGGCCGCAAACGGCATCCTGATGTTCGGCGTATCCACCGCGGTAATAACTACGGCCCTCGGCGACGTGGTCAAGCACTACACCCAACATCAGAAAAGCTCGCAGACATGATCCGCACAGAACAACCAGAAAAAACGTGCAGCAGTGACTGACTTACCCGAGGTAAAAACAGGAAAGCCGGGCAATGCCCGGCTTTCCTATGGATCGACTGAAGTGACTCAGGCCCTAGGCAGGGTCACACCCAGCTGGCCCTGATACTTACCACCGCGATCCTTATAAGACACTTCGCACGCCTCATCGGACTGCAGAAACAGCATCTGTGCCACGCCTTCGTTGGCATAGATCTTCGCCGGCAAAGTGGTGGTGTTAGAGAATTCCAGGGTCACGTGGCCTTCCCACTCGGGTTCCAGTGGGGTGACGTTAACGATAATGCCGCAACGCGCGTAAGTGCTCTTGCCCAGGCAGATGGTCAGCACATCGCGGGGAATGCGGAAGAACTCCACAGTACGCGCCAAGGCGAAGGAGTTCGGAGGAATGATGCAAACATCGCTTTTTACATCGACAAAGCTCTTCTCATCGAAGTTCTTCGGGTCGACGGTCGCCGAGTTGATATTGGTAAACACCTTGAATTCATCGGCGCAGCGCACATCGTAGCCGTAGCTAGAAACACCGTAGGAGATCAGTGGCTGTGCGCCTTCGGCACGTACCTGGCGCTCGACGAAAGGCTCGATCATGCCGTGCTCTTGAGCCATGCGGCGAATCCACTTATCCGATTTGATGCTCATGGCGGCTGTCCTGCTATAGCGAAGGGTGAAAAGTGCACGCATCTTACCGGGGCCGGCGGTATGGTTCAAAGGCTCTTGAGACCGCGTAGGGCGCAAAAAGGGTAAACCGCCAGCCTGTCGCCAAATAACAGAAAGATGCACAGAGCATTCGCGCTTAGCGTTAAAAGCGAGTATGGTTGCCCCACTGTGCTGCATGTGTCACCGCGAATCGCTACTTGATGCCTAGATTTCGATCCAAACATCGTCCGACTCCTAGTACTCGTTGCACTCAGTCCCGGCCTGGGCTTTTCCAGGGCTGTTAATAAATTTGTTAGGAGACATAACATGTCGAATCGTCAGAATGGCACCGTTAAGTGGTTCAACGATGAAAAAGGCTACGGCTTCATCACCCCACAGTCCGGTGACGACCTCTTCGTACACTTCAAAGCTATCCAGAGCGATGGCTTCAAGAGCCTGAAAGAAGGCCAGGCAGTGACTTTCGTCGCTACCCGCGGTCAGAAAGGCATGCAAGCTGAGGAAGTCCAGGTTGTATAACCTGCACTGACCTCGCTTGAGAAAAAGCCCCGCCTAGTGCGGGGCTTTTTTATGCACGCTTATTCTGTCTGCGACCCCGATGTGGCGCACTTTCGTGCGCCACCGGGCATCAATCCTCGCTGATGACGATGCTCGGCATCGCCTGCTGCCCAGCGCTCTGAGCAATGCGCGCACCGACATTACGCGCAGTTTCCTGGTAGATCATCGCGATCTGGCTTTCCGGATCGGCAATAGCAGTGGGCTTGCCACCATCCGACTGCATACGAATCGCCATCGACAGCGGCAAGGAGGCCAGCAGATCAACACCGAACTGCGCCGCCAGCTTCTCGCCACCGCCCTCGCCAAACAGATGCTCGGCATGCCCGCAGTTCGAGCAGATGTGCACGGCCATGTTCTCCACCACGCCGAGCACCGGGATATTAACCTTACGGAACATCTCCACGCCCTTCTTGGCATCCAGCAGGGCCAGATCCTGTGGCGTGGTGACAATCACCGCACCCGCCACCGGCACCTTCTGCGCCAGGGTCAGCTGGATGTCGCCAGTGCCTGGCGGCATATCGACCACTAGGTAATCCAGATCATCCCAGGCGGTCTGGGTAATCAACTGCAGCAGCGCGCCGGAGACCATCGGCCCGCGCCACACTACAGGGGTATTTTCATCGGTGAGAAAAGCCATGGACATGACTTCAACACCATGGGCCTTGAGCGGCACAAACCACTTCTGATCCTTCACCTGCGGCCGCGTGCCTTCCGGGATACCGAACATAATGCCCTGGCTCGGCCCGTAGATATCCGCATCGAGAATGCCGACCTTGGCCCCTTCACGCGCCAGTGCCAATGCCAAGTTGGCGGCGGTGGTGGACTTGCCCACACCGCCCTTGCCCGAGGCCACCGCAATCACGTTTTTCACATTGGCCAGCGCCGGCACCTGATCCTGAGCCTTGTGCGCCTCGATCACACAGTCGACCTGCACCTGGGCGCGTTCCACGCCCTCGAGATTTTCCAGGGCCATTTGCAACATCTGCGCCCAGCCGCTTTTGAACAGCCCGGCGGCGTAGCCCAGCTGCAGGCGCACGCTGACCTTGCCATCCTGGATATCGACCTCACGCACGCAGCCGGCGCTGACCGGGTCCTGGCTCAAGTGGGGATCGGTGTATTGGGACAGTGCAGCTTCGATCGCTGCGCGGGTAACGGACATAAAAAACTCCCAAGGAAAGACCGAGCAGAACAGGCGGACATCATAACAGCAGCCACACGCAACACGGGCCAGCCCGCGGAATGCAAGGCTTTTTCTTGTCGCTTCTGGCTTGTAGCTTGCCGCTTCCTTTATAGTTACCGGCTTCCCAGTGTTACCAGTGCAGCCGATCACCATGACCGAAGCCCGCAAGATTCTCGTTACCAGCGCCCTGCCCTATGCCAACGGCTCGATCCACCTCGGCCATATGCTCGAGTACATCCAGACCGACATGTGGGTGCGCTTCCAGAAATTGCGCGGCAACCAGGCCATCTACGTCTGCGCCGACGACGCCCATGGTTCGGCGATCATGCTGCGCGCCGAGAAAGAAGGCATCACCCCGGAACAGCTGATCGCCAATGTGCAGGCCGAACACACCGCCGACTTCGCCGATTTCGGGGTGAAGTTCGACAACTACCATTCGACCCACTCGGACGAAAACCGCGAATTGTCGGCGGCCATCTACCTGAAGCTGCGTGACGCCGGGCATATCGCCACCCGCTCGGTGACCCAGTACTTCGACCCCGAAAAGGGCATGTTCCTCGCCGACCGCTTTATCAAAGGCACCTGCCCCAAGTGTGCGGCCGAAGATCAGTACGGCGACAACTGCGAAAAATGCGGTGCCACCTACGAGCCCACCGAACTGAAGAACCCGCGCTCGGCGATTTCCGGGGCCGTGCCGGAGCTGCGCGACTCCAAGCACTTCTTCTTCAAGCTGCCGGACTTCGAGGCCATGCTGAAAAGCTGGACCCGTGGCGGCGCGTTGCAGGATGCAGTAGCCAACAAGATCGCCGAATGGCTGGACTCCGGCCTGCAGGAATGGGACATCAGCCGCGATGCGCCCTACTTCGGCTTTGAAATCCCCGACGAGCCGGGCAAGTACTTCTACGTCTGGCTGGACGCGCCGATCGGCTATATGGCCAGTTTCAAGAACCTTTGCTCCAAGCGCCCGGAGTTGGACTTCGACGCGTTCTGGAACAAGGATTCCACCGCCGAGCTGTACCACTTTATCGGCAAGGATATCGTCAATTTCCACGCCCTGTTCTGGCCGGCCATGCTCGAAGGCGCCGGCCTGCGCAAGCCGACCGCGGTGGCCGTGCACGGCTATCTGACGGTCAATGGGCAGAAGATGTCCAAGTCGCGCGGCACCTTTATCAAAGCGCGCACCTACCTAGATCATCTGAACCCGGAATACCTGCGCTACTACTACGCGGCCAAGCTCGGCCGTGGCGTGGATGACCTCGACCTCAACCTCGAAGATTTCGTGCAGAAGGTCAACTCGGACCTGGTCGGCAAGGTGGTGAATATCGCCAGCCGTTGCACTGGCTTTATCCATAAGGGCAACAACGGCCTGCTGGTCGCTGGCAACGCCGCACCCGAGCTGACTGACGCCTTCCAGGCCGCCGCCCCGAGCATCGCCGAAGCCTATGAAACCCGTGACTTTGCTCGCGCCATGCGCGAGATCATGGCCCTGGCCGACCGCGCCAACGCCTGGATCGCCGACAAGGCGCCGTGGTCGCTGAACAAGATCGAAGGCAAGCAGGACGAAGTGCAGGCCATCTGCGCCCTGGGCGTCAACCTGTTCCGCCAGTTGGTGATCTTCCTCAAGCCGGTGCTACCCAAGCTGGCCAGCGATGCCGAGGCCTTCCTCAATGTCGCGCCTTTGAGCTGGGGCGACCACCAGAGCCTGCTGGCCAACCACCAGCTGAACCCGTTCAACGCCCTGCTGACCCGTATCGAGCCTGCGAAAATCGAAGCCATGATCGAAGCCTCCAAAGAAGACCTGGCCTCCAGCGAAGCCGCTCCAGCAGCCGCTGGTAATGGCGAGCTGACGAAAGATCCATTGGCCGCAGAAATCGCCTTCGACGCCTTTGCCGCGGTCGACCTGCGTATCGCCCTGATCGAGAAATGCGAGTTCGTTGAAGGTGCCGACAAGCTGCTGCGCCTGACCCTAGATATCGGCGATGCCAAGCGCAACGTGTTCAGCGGGATCAAGAGCGCCTACCCGGACCCAAGCAAGCTCGAAGGCCGCCTGACTCTGTACGTGGCCAACCTGGCGGCGCGCAAGATGAAGTTCGGCATTAGCGAAGGCATGGTGCTGGCCGCCGGTCCTGGCGGTGAAGAGATTTACCTGCTCAGCCCGGACAGCGGTGCCAAACCAGGCCAGCGGGTCAAGTAAACCTGTGCCCCAAGCGCAGCCACTCTGGTCAGGCTGCGCTAGCCTTATGGCAGCACCTCAGGAAGGCTGATCCGGCTTGTATGGCAGGATCGGCTTACCGATAATAGCCACCCCTTTCCTGCGGCCTTTGCCCGTCCATCAATGGAACCTGCAATGACCGAACTCGCCTTGATCATGGTCAGCGCCATCCTGGTCAACAACTTCGTGTTGGTCCAGTTCCTTGGCCTGTGCCCCTTTATGGGCGTCTCGAAAAAGATCGAGACGGCTATCGGCCTGTCGTTGGCCACCACCTTCGTGCTGACCCTGGCCGCCATGTGCAGCTACCTGGTGCAGCAGTATGTGTTGAAGCCGCTGGATATCGAATTCCTGCGCACCATCAGCTTTATTCTGGTGATTGCCGTGGTGGTGCAGTTCACCGAAATGGTGGTTAACAAGACCAGCCCGCTGCTGTACCGCGTGCTCGGCATCTTCCTGCCGCTGATCACCACCAACTGCATCGTTCTGGGCGTGGCCCTGCTTAACGCCAACAAGGCCGAGTTCACCTTTATCACCGCTACCACCAACGGATTTGCCGCCGGCCTCGGCTTCTCCCTGGTACTGGTGCTGTTCGCTGCCATGCGTGAGCGCATCGCCATTGCCGACGTACCGAAATCCTTCCAGGGCGCGGCCATCGGCATGATCACCGCCGGGCTTATGTCCCTGGCGTTTATGGGCTTTACCGGGCTGATCAAGCTATGAGCCTGGTACTGATCGCCGTTCTCGCCCTGCTCGCCCTGTGCCTGGTGGCCGGCGCCATCCTCGGTTTCGCGGCCGTGCGCTTCAAGGTCGAAGGCAACCCGATTGCCGAGCAGATCAACGCCCTGCTGCCGCAAACCCAGTGCGGCCAGTGCGGCTATCCGGGCTGCAAACCCTACGCCGAAGCGATTGCCGGCGGCGACAAGATCAACAAGTGTCCACCCGGTGGCGAAGCCACTATTCAGGCTTTGGCCGACCTGCTCGACGTTGAAGCAGAGCCGCTGGACGCCGTGGAAGGCGAAAAGCCGCAAATGGTCGCCTACATTCGTGAAGCCGAGTGCATTGGCTGCACCAAGTGCATCCAGGCTTGCCCAGTGGACGCTATCGTCGGCGCGGCCAAGCAGATGCACACGGTGATCGTCAGCGAATGCACCGGTTGCGATTTGTGCGTCGAGCCCTGCCCGGTGGACTGCATCGACATGCTGGAAGTCGGCAGCACTGTACAAAGCTGGAAATGGGAAAAGCCCCTGCTGCCCGGCCAACTGATTGCCAGTGACCGGGAGCAAGCGGCATGAGTGCACTGCACAAGGCTGAAGCACTGATCTGGGATATCCCCGGCGGCATTCACCCGGCCGAGCGCAAGGAACTGTCCAACCGCACGCCAATCCAGCCGGCACCACTGCCCACGCGCCTGACGCTGCCGCTTAACCAGCATATCGGCGCGCCCGCAGAACCTGTGGTCACCGTGGGTGAGCGCGTGCTGAAAGGTCAGCTGATCGCCGCCGCCACCGGCTTTGTCAGCGTACCGGTGCACGCGCCGACCTCTGGCACCGTGAGCTTTATCGGCCCACAGCCTTACCCGCATGTATCCGGCATGCTCGCCCCGGCCATCGTCATCGACAGCGACGGATTGAACGAATGGATCGAACTGACACCCTGCGCAGACTATCGCCATCTGGAAAACAGCGCCCTACTGGAGCTGATTCGCCAGGCTGGAATTAGCGGCCTGGGCGGTGCGGGCTTTCCCACTGCAGTAAAACTCAACGCGCGGCCGACGCAGAAGATCCACACGCTGATCATCAACGGCACCGAATGCGAGCCCTATATCAGCGCCGACGACCTGCTGATGCGCGAGCGCGCCAACGAGCTGATCAGCGGCATCGATATTCTGGTGCAGCTGATTCAGCCGGATCAGGTGCTGATCGGTATCGAAGACAACAAGCCCGAAGCCATCGCCGCTGTGCGCAGCGCGCTAAACGAGCGCAGCTATCAGCTCAAGGTCTTCCCCACCAAGTACCCCTCCGGTGGCGAAAAGCAGCTGATCCAGATTCTCACTGGCGTGGAAGTGCCCAGCGGCGGCCTGCCGGCGGATATCGGCATGCTTTGCCAGAATGTCGGCACCTGCGTGGCCATTCATAACGCGGTGATCCACGGCAAACCGTTGATCTCACGCATCACCACCCTGACCGGCGAAGCCCTGGCCCGGCCGATGAACGTCGAGGTGCTGCTCGGCACCCCGGTGGGTGAATTGTTGGAATTCGCCAGCCTCGACCGCAGCAAGCTGAACCGCCTGATCATGGGCGGGCCGATGATGGGCTTTACCCTGCCCGACTTCGCCGTCCCCGTGATCAAGACCACCAACTGCCTACTGGCCTCGACCACCGCCGAGCTGCCACTACCGCCGCCGGCCATGCCGTGCATCCGCTGTGGCGAATGCGCCGAAGCCTGCCCGGCCAGCCTGCTGCCGCAGCAGCTGCACTTCTTCGCCATCGGCCAGGAGCATGAACAGCTTAAGGCGCACAATCTGTTCGACTGCATCGAGTGCGGCGCCTGCGCCTATGTCTGCCCGTCGAGCATTCCGCTGGTGCAGTACTACCGCGCCGCCAAGGGCGAGATTCGCGATCTGGAACAGAAGCAACTCAAGGCCGAGCAGTCGAAGCAGCGCTTCGAGTTGCGTCAGGAACGCTTGCGCCGCGCCGAAGAACAGAAAGAAGCCGAACGCCAGGCCCGCGCCGCCAAAGCGGCGCAAGCCAAGGCTGCCCAGGCGCAAACCGCACCGGCCGCAGCGGATAACGCTGCACCGACCAGCAAGCCCGGCCTGAGCGATGAGCAGAAGAAGCTGAAGATCGAAGCCAGCATGGCCCAGGTCGCCCTGAAGAAAGCCGAGAAGCAGCTGGCCACCCATGCCAGCCCCGAACTACAGGCCCAGGTCGACGAACTGCGCAGCGCTGCAGCCATCGCCCAGCAGGCGCTCGACACAGCTATGGCCGCCAACCCGCCTGCTCCGTCCGCTGCTCAAGTAGCCGACGATGGCGCATTGAAAAAGGCCAAGATCGACGCCGCCATGCTCCGCGCCCAAGTGCGCAAGTTGGAAAAGCTTGAAGCGCCAAGCGACGAGCAACAAAGCGAACTGCAGCAACTGCGCAGCCAATTGGAAGCCGCAGAAAAACTGCTGGCCAGCCTGGAAACCCAGACACCAGCACCAGCCGCCAAACCGGCTGCCGACGATAGCGCATTGAAAAAGGCCAAAATCGACGCCGCCATGCTCCGCGCCCAGGTACGCAAGCTGGAAAAGCTCGAAGCACCGAGCGATGAGCAACACAGCGAACTGCAGCAACTGCGCAGCCAGCTGGAAGCCGCCGAAAAACTGCTGGCCAGTCTGGAAGCTCAGGGACCGATACCAGTCGCTAAACCAACTGCCGACGATGGCGCATTGAAAAAGGCCAAAATCGACGCCGCCATGCTGCGCGCCCAAGTGCGCAAGCTGGAAAAGCTCGAGGCACCAAGCGACGAGCAACACAGCGAACTGCAGCAACTGCGCAGCCAGCTGGAAGCCGCCGAAAAACTGCTAGCCAGTCTGGAAGCTCAGGCGCCAGCCGCTGCCGCGAAAGCGCCTGATGCAGACAACCCCGAGCCGCTGAAAAAAGCCAAGATCGAACTGGCGATGAAACGCGCCGAGCTGAAGAAGGCAGAGAAGACTGGCAGCGATGAAGCCACGCTTGGCAGCCTGCGCGAGGCATTGAGCGCCGCCGAGCAGGCGCTGCACCAGGCCGAGGATGCATCCGGCAAGCCGGCTCCCGAGCTGGTGCGCACCGACAAGAAGCCGATCGACGAAACCACCCGCGCGCTAAAGACTGAAGTGGCCTTTGCCCGCGCCGATCTGCGCAAGCTGGAGCGTGATGGCAGCAGTGCAGCCGACGCCCTGGCCGCCGCACGTCAACGCCTGGCCGATGCCGAACGCCAATTACAGGAACACGCAGGCAGCTGATCACAGCCCTGCGTAGCCAACTCAACGACCGGAGCGCCAATGGCCCTGCCCCGTATCACATCGCCCCACGCCAAGGGCAGCAACCGCACCCAGCAAGTGATGCTGCAGGTGCTGCTGGCTACGGTGCCGGGCATTCTCGCCCTGACCTGGCTGTTCGGCGCCGGCACCCTGATCAACCTGCTGTGGGCTAGCGTCTGCGCCCTCGGTGTTGAAGCGGCCATCCTGGCGCTGCGTAAACGCCCGGTGCTGTTCTTCCTCAAGGACTACAGCGTACTGGTCACCGCTGTGCTGCTGGCCCTGGCGCTGCCGCCCTACTCGCCCTGGTGGCTGACCCTGGTGGCCACCGGGTTTGCCGTGTTGTTCGGCAAGCAGCTGTATGGCGGTCTCGGGCAGAACCCCTTCAACCCGGCCATGCTCGGCTATGTTGTGGTGCTGATTTCCTTCCCCGTGGAGATGACCAGCTGGCCGGCGCCGCATACCATCGGTTTGCTTGAAGGCCTGCAGCAGATTCTCGGCATCGCCACCCTGCCCGACGGCTGGACCCAGGCCACCGCACTTGATGCACTCAAGGTTAATAAAAGCCTGACCATTGATGAGCTGTGGGCGCAGAACCCGGCGTTCGGCTACCTCGGCGGCGCCGCCACCGAGGCGGTCAACCTGGCCTTCCTCGCCGGCGGCCTGTACCTGCTGCACAAGCGCCTGTTCACCTGGCATGCACCGGTGGGCATGCTCGCCGCCCTGGCGGTGATGAGTCTGTTGTTCTGGAACGGCTCGGGCTCGGACTCCAACGGCTCGCCGCTGTTTCATCTGCTGACTGGCGCGACGATGCTCGGCGCCTTCTTTATCGTCACCGACCCGGTCAGCGGCGCCACCAGCAACCTCGGCCGGCTGATTTTCGGCATCGGCGTGGGCGTTCTGGTCTACGTGATTCGCGCCTGGGGCGGCTACCCGGACGGCGTCGCGTTCGCCGTGCTGCTGATGAACCTGGCAGCCCCGACCATCGACTACTACACGCGGCCGCGCACCTACGGCCACCGCAAGCCGACTCGCGGCTTCAAGTTGGGAGAGTAACCGTGGCCCTGCCTGAAATTAGCCGCTCGATGCTGAAGAACGCCCTGGTGCTCGGGCTGTTTGCCATCGCCACCGTGGGTCTGGTGGCCGTGCTGCAACAAGCCACGGCCGAGCGCATCGCCAACGCCGAGCGCGAAGCCCAGGTACGCGCCCTGAGCGAGATCCTGCCCCAGGGCAGCTACGACAATCATCTGCTGGACAACAGCATCCAGTTGCACGACCCGCTGCTTGGCAGCAAATCGCCACAGACCGCCTATATCGCCCTGAAAGACGGCCAACCCAGCGCAGTGATTCTGCGCGCCACCGCGCCAGACGGTTACAGCGGCGCGATCCACTTGCTGATCGGCATCCACGCAGATGGTCGCCTAGCTGGCGTGCGCGCACTCAGCCACCGGGAAACCCCGGGCCTGGGTGACAAGATCGAACTGGCCAAAAGCGCCTGGATTCGCAGCTTCGATGGCAAGTCCCTGCGCAACCCCAGCGAAGACGGCTGGGCTGTGAAAAAAGATCGCGGTGAGTTTGACCAGTTTGCCGGCGCCACCATCACCCCGCGCGCGGTGGTCAAGGCGGTGCACAAGGCCCTGCAGTATTTCGATGCCCATCAAGAGCAACTGTTCGCAGCCCAGGTGAAGTCCAATGGCTAGTCCCAGCTACCGCGAGATCACCCTTAACGGCCTTTGGAAGAACAACCCCGCGCTGGTGCAACTACTCGGCCTCTGCCCACTGCTCGGCGTGAGCAACTCGGCGGTCAACGCCCTCGGGCTGTCACTGGCCAGCGCTGTGGTGCTGATCTGCTCCAACACCGCCGTGTCGCTGGTGCGCGGCGTGGTCAACACCGCCGTGCGGCTGCCGGCCTTTGTGATGATCATCGCCGCCCTGACCACCTGCATTGAACTGCTGATGCAGGCCTTCACCTACGAGCTGTACCAGATTCTCGGCATCTTTATCCCGCTGATCACCACCAACTGCGTGATCCTTGGCCGCGCCGATGGCTTCGCCGCGAAGAACGACCCGGCCCGCGCCGCCTATGACGGCCTGATGATGGGCCTGGGCTTTGGCGTGGTGCTGGTGATGATCGGCGCCCTGCGCGAGCTGTTCGGCACAGGGGCGGTGTTTGCCAATATGCACCTGTTGTTCGGGCCCATTGCCGCCAACTGGCAGCTGACGCTGATCCCCGAGTACAAGGGCTTCCTGCTGGCCATCCTGCCACCGGGCGCCTTTATCATGCTGGGCTTGCTGATTGCCTGCAAAAACCGTGTGGACGAAGTGCTGGCCGAGCGGGCCAAGGCGCAGCAGGTCGATACACCGGTACAGAGCCGCCGCGTACGGGTGACCGGAGTGATCGAGTGAACGCCGCCAAGCGCTACGAGATCTTCCGCCGCCTGCATGAAGACAACCCCGAGCCGAAGACCGAACTGGCCTACAGCACGCCATTTGAGCTGCTGGTAGCGGTCACCCTGTCCGCCCAGGCCACCGACGTCAGCGTCAACAAGGCTACGGCCAAGCTGTTCCCCGTGGCCAACACCCCGGAGGCAATCTACGCCCTGGGCGTGGAGGGGCTGAGCGGCTATATCAAGACCATCGGCCTGTACAACAGCAAGGCGAAGAACGTTATCGAAGCCTGTCGCATGCTCATTGAGAAGCACGGCAGCCAGGTGCCGGATAACCGCGAAGACCTCGAAGCACTGCCCGGGGTCGGGCGCAAGACCGCCAACGTGGTGCTCAACACCGCGTTCCGCCAGCTGGCGATGGCGGTGGACACGCATATTTTCCGCGTCAGTAACCGCACCGGTATTGCCCCTGGCAAGGACGTGCTGGAGGTGGAAAAAAAGCTGATGAAATTCGTGCCCAAGGAATTTCTCCTCGATTCACACCACTGGCTGATCCTCCACGGCCGCTACGTGTGTCAGGCGCGCAAGCCGCGCTGCGGCAGCTGCCGCATCGAAGATCTGTGCGAATACAAACAGAAAACCTCCGACGATTGAGCCGCTATTCAGCCGCTCAATAAGCTAATTGAAAAAATCTTTTTTACCCGCTCAAGTTTTGCCGCTATAAGGTGCGCAAATCAGGTTGTGTGAAAACGTAGCGAGCGAAGGTCAGGCAAGGCGGAAACAGGCGAACACGCGGAGTTTACGAGCTGTAAATGAGCAGTTTGAGCCTGTTTCCAACGCAGCATGACCGAGCGCAGTAGTTTTCACAGCAGCTGAATGGCCCTGGTAGCCTGGAGTGAATTTATGAGCACTGACAAAGAAGATCTTGCGCTGGATGAAGATTTTGTTGCCGAAGAAGCGGATGACGCCGAAGCACCGGTAGAGGTTGCCAAGACCAACCTGACCAAGCGCCGGATCATCGACAACTTCCTCGAAGAGCGCCGCTTGCACAAGCAATTGGCCGAATACGACTTCGACCTTTAACGTTGTCTCCAGCAAAAAAGCCCCGCTACGCAGCGGGGCTTTTTTGTTGCTCAGCAAGATGCAGCGGGCCCTAATCGGCGCGCGATGGCGATAACAGCTCAATCTTGTAGCCGTCCGGATCCTCGACAAACGCCAGAATGCTGGTGCCGTGCTTCATCGGCCCTGGCTCGCGGGTGATCTTACCGCCGCGGGTGCGAATGTCTTCGCAGGCCTTGTACACATCGGCCACTTCCAAGGCGATATGGCCATAACCAGTGCCCAGCTCGTAACTGCCCACACCCCAGTTATGGGTCAGCTCAATCACGCTGTTATGCGCCTCATCGCCATAACCGACAAAGGCCAGGGTGAACTGCCCTTCTGGGTAATCCTTGCGGCGGAGCAGGGTCATGCCCAGCACTTCGGTGTAGAACGCGATGGATTTATCCATATCGCCGACGCGCAGCATGGTGTGCAGCAGTCTCATCTGGTTTCTCCTCATCATTGCCCATCTTGCGGGCTTATAAATGCAAACCCCGGCTTATGGCCGGGGTTTGGTGTGGCTCAGGTGCTCAAGTTTATCAGAGCATCTTGCGCCCTTTGCCCGCCGCGATGCGCATGCGCAGAGCGTTGAGCTTGATAAAGCCGGCCGCATCCTGCTGGTTGTATGCGCCGCCATCTTCTTCGAAGGTGGCGATATTGGCGTCGAACAGCGAATCATCAGACTTGCGGCCGGTGATGATCACATTGCCCTTGTACAACTTCATGCGCACCACACCATTCACATTGGCCTGGGAGGCGTCGATCATCTGTTGCAGCATCAGACGCTCAGGGCTCCACCAGAAACCGTTGTAGATCAGGCTGGCATATTTGGGCATCAGCTCGTCTTTCAGGTGAGCGACTTCGCGGTCGAGGGTGATCGACTCGATGGCGCGGTGGCCCTTGAGCATGATGGTGCCGCCGGGCGTCTCGTAGCAGCCACGGGACTTCATGCCGACAAAACGGTTCTCGACGATATCCAGACGGCCGATACCGTTCTCACCGCCGATGCGGTTGAGTTCGGCCAGCACGGTGGCCGGGCTCATTTCCTTACCGTCGATGGCAACGATGTCGCCCTTGCGGTAGGTCAGCTCGATATAGGTAGGTGCGTCAGGCGCTGCCTCGGGGGAGACAGTCCATTTCCACATGTCTTCTTCGTGCTCGGTCCAGGTGTCTTCCAGCACGCCGCCCTCATAGGAGATGTGCAGCAGGTTGGCATCCATGGAGTACGGCGACTTCTTCTTCCCGTGACGCTCGATCGGGATGGCATGCTTTTCGGCGTAGTCCATCAGCTTCTCGCGCGACAGCAGGTCCCATTCGCGCCACGGGGCGATGACTTTCACGCCAGGCTTCAGTGCGTAGGCACCCAGCTCGAAACGCACTTGGTCGTTGCCCTTGCCGGTGGCGCCATGGGAAATGGCATCGGCACCGGTCTCGTTGGCGATTTCAATCAAGCGCTTGGCGATCAGCGGGCGAGCGATAGACGTGCCCAGCAGGTACTCGCCTTCGTAGACGGTGTTGGCACGGAACATCGGATAGACGAAGTCACGCACGAATTCTTCGCGCAAATCGTCGATGTAGATTTCCTTGACGCCCATGGCCTTGGCCTTGGCGCGTGCCGGCTCGACTTCCTCACCCTGGCCGAGGTCTGCGGTGAAGGTCACCACTTCGCAGTTATAGGTATCTTGCAGCCACTTGAGGATCACGGAAGTGTCCAGGCCACCGGAATATGCCAGGACTACCTTGTTTACGTCGGCCATGCCATCAACTCCACGGGGTTGTGCGGGAAAACCCGTGATTCTACTGGTCACGGCGCCTGATTTACAGAGGCGCGACAGCTTGTGACGGCCAAGCGACGGATAATTGTTGAACAACTGACGAATAGCAGGCGCTAGGAAGTAGCCGCTGGGTCAGTCGCTTCAGGGGCCGGAGCAGGTGCAGACGGCACTGCCGCCTCCGGCACCCGATCTAGAAGAATGGTTACCCGGCGATTCTTCGCACGGTTGGCTTCATTAGTGTTCGGCGCCACCGGATAGCGCTCACCATGGAAGCGCATGGTGATCTGCTCGGCAGGAATACCACCGGCCTTGAGGTACTCCATCACGGCCAGCGCGCGGCGGCGCGACAGGTCACGATTGGTCAGCCGATTGCCGCTATTGTCGGCATGGCCATCGAGCTGAATGCGATTGACGCTGGGGTCGGCCTTGAGAAAGCTCAGGATGATATCCAGCTTGGCCTGAGCCAGCGGCTCCAGATCGATACCGCCACCCGGAAAGCCGACCTGGCTCTTGCGCACCTGATCGAAATTCACCGGCAGAAGTTTGGCCGTGCAATCCAGATAATCGTTGTATGCCTTGCCAAATTTGGCTGGCAGCAAGCGAACTTCAACCGCATCACCGCCCATCGCCGCACGATGCCTCACCAGCGGGCTGCGGCCTTCCAGTAGGCCGGTGAGTAAGCGCGTGCCCTGCTCCTGGGAACTGTTGAACAGCACCTCTGCCGGCACCACGGTGACCGAACCTAGGTTGATATCACCGCGCCCCGGCTGCCAGGGCGCAGCGGCCGCCAGCAAGGTTGCATTGCCGGCACCCAGCCAGCGCTCGCGGGCTTTCAGGCTGAAGGTGACTTGCTCGCCGGCACGGCGCACAAACACCCCGGAACCGAAATCGGTGATCGGCTGCGACAGGCGGCACTCGAACTGATCGCCATCGACCTGCCATTCGATCTTCTCCAGACGCGTCTGGAAACTGATGCCAATGGCCGGCTGGCTTGCCAATAGGCAAAGCACCACGAGTGGATAGGGTCGCACGACAGGCTCCAGGTAATACGGCTTACCTGTTGTCTATCGGTGCCACAGCGGAAAACTTGAGCCGTGCTTTATGCCACTTACGCAGGCACAACCCGAGCACAGCACTGCCTTCAGTCAGCTTTACCCACCGCGCCCGCTTTCAACGTGCTGCCACGGGGCTTTTCCGGTAGCATTCTCGCCACGTTTTGCCCGCCTGGAAGCTTCCATGACTGACCGCCTTACCCTGCTGCGTCCCGACGACTGGCACATCCACCTGCGCGACGGCGGCGTTCTGCCGCACACCGTCGGCGATGTAGCCCGCACCTTCGGCCGCGCCATCATCATGCCCAACCTGGTACCGCCGGTGCGCAACGCCAGCGAAGCCGACGCCTATCGCCAGCGCATTCTCGATGCCCGCCCTGCCGGTAGCCGCTTCGAGCCGCTGATGGTGCTGTACCTCACCGACCTGACTCAGCCTGAAGATGTGCGCACGGCTAAAGCCTCGGGCTTCGTACATGCGGCCAAGCTCTACCCGGCGGGTGCAACCACCAACTCCGATTCCGGCGTGACCAGTATCGACAAGATTTTCCCGGTGCTCGAAGCCATGGCCGAAGTCGGTCTGCCGCTGCTGGTGCACGGTGAAGTGACGCGCAGCGAGATCGATGTGTTCGACCGCGAAAAGGTCTTTATCGGTGAACACCTGAGCCGTGTGGTAGAACGCTTCCCAACCCTGAAAGTGGTGTTCGAACACATCACCACCCGTGATGCGGTGGAGTTTGTGCAAGGCGCTTCGGCCAACGTCGGCGCCACCATCACCGCCCACCACCTGCTCTACAACCGTAACCACATGCTGGTTGGTGGTATTCGTCCGCACTTCTATTGCCTGCCGATCCTCAAGCGCAACACCCACCAGGAAGCCCTGCTGGATGCGGCCACCAGTGGCAGTGCCAAGTTCTTCCTCGGCACCGACTCAGCGCCACATGCCCAGCACGCCAAAGAAGCCGCCTGTGGCTGTGCCGGCTGCTACACCGCCTACGCCGCCATCGAGTTGTATGCCGAAGCCTTCGAGCAACGTAATGCCCTGGATAAGCTGGAAGCCTTCGCCAGCCTCAATGGCGCCGACTTCTACGGCCTACCGCGCAACACCGACAGCATCACCCTGATTCGCGAAGACTGGACCGCCCCGGCGAGCCTACCGCTAGGCGAACTGTCGGTTATTCCTTTGCGTGCGGGTGAAACCCTACGCTGGCGCCTGCTGGAGGCAAACGCGTGAGCGAAGACCTGTACGAAGACGAACTAGAGAGCTCTAACTCCGGCCCGCGCCACCCTATGGCGGCGCGCTTTCGCGGTTACCTGCCGGTGGTCGTGGATGTGGAAACCGGTGGTTTCAACAGCGCCACCGATGCCCTGCTGGAAATCGCGGCCACCACCATTGGCATGGACGAAGGCGGTTTCCTTTATCCAGAGCACACCCAGTTCTTCCGCATCGAGCCATTCGAGGGTGCCAATATCGAGCAGGCGGCGCTGGACTTTACCGGCATCAAACTCGATCACCCGTTACGCATGGCCGTCACCGAAGAGCACGCGTTGACAGAAATTTTCCGCAGCCTGCGCAAATCGCTGAAATCCAACAGCTGCAAGCGGGCGATCCTGGTCGGCCACAACAGCAGCTTCGACCTGGGCTTTCTCAATGCTGCAGTGAACCGTACCGGCATCAAGCGCAACCCGTTCCACCCGTTCTCCAGCTTCGACACCGCCACCCTGGCGGGCCTCGCCTATGGCCAGACCGTACTGGCCAAAGCCTGCCAAGCCGCCGGCATCGACTTCGACGGCAAGGAAGCACACTCGGCCCGTTACGACACCGAGAAGACTGCCGAATTGTTCTGCGGCATCGTCAATCGGTGGAAAGAGATGGGCGGCTGGATGGACTTCGATGACTGACCTGCCCTTGTAGCGCAAAGCAGTCATCCATATAAAAGCCCCGCATCTGCGGGGCTTTTATATGCAACAGCGCAGGTCAAACCTGCGCTGCTTCTATCAGGCGCTTTGCGCCAGGTCCATCAACTCACGATTGGCCACAGCGTACATGGCGTAGTCGGTAGCAGTCGCGGCACGCAACTCTCCCAGCATCAACTTCCAGCGATCAACCAAACGGCGGTGCTGATCGAGCCACACGCCAACACGCCCCTCGATATCCGTCGGACCTTCAGCCATCTGCAATACCGATACGGTGATCGCACGCTGCTGCCAGTCCAGGTCATCGCGGAAGGCTTCACGGGCCAGCGCCTGCCAGTTGTTTTCCACCGGCAAACTGGTGATTTGCTGCAAGTACCAGGACAGCTCCAGCGAGTCGCCAATGGTGAAGTAAGCGGCTGCCACCTGGGCCGGTTCCTGGCCAGTGAGATCCGACGCTTCGATAATTGGCAACAGGGTGTACAGATGACTGGTGCCCGCAACAACACGGGCCAGAACCTCCGGCACACCGGCTTCGACATACGCCTGGAAGCGGGCCAGCCACTGCTCGCGGGCCGGGCCTTCGAGCAATTCGTCCAGACTCAGGGCCAGGGCTTCGACGCGTGGCGCAAAATGCCCCACATCGCGGGCCGCATCCAGGTCATTACGGCGGCTACGCAAGAACCAACGTGTAGCCCGGCGACCCAAACGCATCAACTCGTCCATCATCTGCAACTGCAACTCGGCTGGCACCTTGGAATCCAGCGCTTCAATCTGCTGCCACCAGTGCGGCAGACGGAACACATCACGCACGATCACATAGGCACCGGCGACATTGGCAGCGCTCATGCCAGTGGACTCCTTCAGGCGCTGCACGAAGGTGATGCCCATATGGTTGACCAGATCGTTGGCGATCTGCGTGCTGACGATTTCACGCTTGAGGCGATGGCGACGCATCGGCTCGCCAAACTTCTTCGCCAGCAGCGGCGGGAAGGCGGTTTCCATCTCGCGGGCCAGATATTCATCGTCCGGCACTAGAGATTTCAGCAGCGATTCCTTGAGGTCGATCTTGCTGTAGGAGATCAGCACCGATAGCTCTGGACGGGTCAGGCCCAGACCATTGGCAGCACGCTCGTTAAGCTCGTCATCAGTAGGCAGGAACTCCAGGGCGCGGTCCAGTTTGCCGGCCGCTTCCAGGGCGTTCATCAGGCGCTTGTACTCGCCAACCCGCTCGCGTGCGCGGCGCTCGGCCAGGGACAACGCCTGGGTTTGCTTGTAGTTGTTACCCAGCACCAGACCGCCAACTGCGTCGGTCATTTCCACCAGCAGCTTGTTGCGCTGCTTACCGGTCATGTCGCCAGCGCCGACGATTTCGCCGAGCAGGATCTTGATGTTCACCTCGTGGTCGGAGCAGTCCACACCACCGGCGTTGTCGATAAAGTCGGTGTTGCTCTTGCCGCCATAGAGGCCGTACTCAATCCGGCCCAGCTGGCTCATACCGAGGTTACCGCCCTCGCCCACCACCTTGGCGCGCAGTTCACGTCCATCCACGCGCAGCAGGTCGTTGGCCTTGTCGCCAACGTCGGCGTGGCTTTCCTTGCTGGATTTCACGTAGGTGCCGATACCGCCGTTCCACAGCAGATCCACTGGCGCCTTGAGCAAGGCGTTCAGCAGTTCGTTAGGCGCCAGCTTGTCCGCGCGGATGTCGAAGCGCTCTTTCATTTGCGGGCTGATGGCGATGCTCTTGGCGCTACGCAGGAAGATCCCGCCGCCAGCGGAAATCAGCTTGGCGTCGTAATCGGCCCAGCTGGAGCGCGGCAGATCAAACAGACGCTGACGCTCAACAAAGCTTTTCGCCGCGTCCGGGTTGGGGTCGATAAAGATGTGCATATGGTTGAAGGCCGCGACCAGCTGCAAGCTTTTCGACAGCAGCAGACCGTTACCGAACACGTCACCGGCCATATCGCCAATGCCAATCACGGTGACGGGGTCGTTCTGCACATCAATACCGCGCTCACGGAAGTGGCGCTGCACGGAAACCCAGGCGCCCTTGGCGGTGATGCCCATGCCTTTGTGGTCATAACCGGCCGAGCCGCCCGAAGCGAACGCATCGTCCAGCCAGAAGCCGTATTCGGCAGCAATGCCGTTGGCGATATCGGAGAAGGTCGCGGTGCCTTTGTCGGCGGCCACCACCAGGTATGGGTCGTCGCCATCGTGGCGTACCACGTTCTGCGGTGGCACCACAGCACCGTCTTTGAGGTTGTCGGTGATATCCAGCAGGCCGCTGATAAAGATGCGGTAGCAGGCAATGCCCTCGGCCAGCACATCATCACGGCTGCCGCCGACCGGCAGTCGCCGCGGGATAAAGCCACCCTTGGCGCCCATCGGCACGATCACCGCGTTCTTCACCTGCTGCGCCTTGACCAGGCCCAGCACCTCGGTGCGGAAGTCTTCTTCACGGTCCGACCAGCGCAGGCCGCCACGCGCTACGTCGCCAAAGCGCAGGTGCACGCCTTCAACACGCGGCGAGTAGACGAAGATTTCGAACTTCGGCGTCGGCCGTGGAATATCCGGAATCGCCCGCGGGTTGAGCTTGAAGCTGAAGTAGGACTTGTTCTGCCCGGCCGCGTCGGTCTGGTAGAAGTTGGTGCGCAGGGTGGCTTTGATCAGGTCCAGATAGCGGCGCAGGATGCGGTCTTCGTTAAGCACCGCAACGTTGTCCAGGGCAGCGAGAATCGCCTGCTCGAGCTTCTGCTGCTTGTCTTCCAGGTCATCAGCGGTGAGTTTGCGCGCCAGGTAGAAGCGCGTCTTGAACAGGCGCACCAGCTCCTTGGCGATATCGGCATGATTGACCAGAGTGCTGGCGATATAGCTGAGGTCGAAGCCCAGGCGAATCTGCTTGAGGTAGCGCGCGTAGGCACGCAGCAGCGCCACATCACGCCACGGCATTGCGGCCATCAGCACCAGACGGTTGAAGCCGTCGTTCTCCGCCGCGCCGCCAACGATATTGACGAACGCGCCCTGCAGCGTGTCGTTGAGCTGCTGGATGTCGACATCCAGACCTTCGGCATAGGTGAAGGCGAAGTCGTGAATCCAGAACTCACGACCATCAGCACGACGCAGCTTGTAGGGGAACTCGCCGAGTACGCGCAGGCCGAGGTTTTCCAGAATCGGTAGCACGTCCGACAGCGGCAGCGGCGTATCGGCGTGGTAAAGCTTGCAGTGCAGTTGCTGCTCACCTTGGGTCAGCGGCTGGTAGAAGCTCATCACCAGTTGGCGCTCGGTATTCAGGCTGAGCAAGTGCTGCATGTCGACCACCGCCGAATGCGGGGCAAAGCGCTCACGGTAACCGGCCGGGAAGCCGCCCGGGAATTCGCTGAGCACTTCAGTGCCCTGGGCTTCGCCGAGGCTTTCGACGATCAGGCTGGTGTAATCGTCTTTCCACGAACGGCAAGCCTGGATGACTTCTTTTTCCAAGCGCACGGGGTCGAGCTGCACACGGTTCTTCGGGTCGACCTTGAGGATGAATTGCACCCGTGCCAACACCGACTCGGAGAAGAACGTCCAGAACTCACAATCGAGCCCCTGCAAACGCTCCATCAACACCTGCTGGATCTTCATGCGGGTTTCGGTGGAGTACACATCGCGCGGCACATAGGCCAGGCAGTAGCAGAAGCGCCCGTAAGGGTCACGGCGCACGAACACGCGGATCTTGTTGCGTTCTTGGATCTGCACAATGGCCAGGGCTGTGCTGAACAGCTCATCCACCGGCGTCTGGAACAGGTCATCGCGCGGCAACACTTCCAACACTTGAGCCAACTCTTTGCCCAGATGCGCACTGCTGTCGAAGCCCGAACGCTGCTCGATCACTGCCACCTTGCGGCGGATATACGGGATATTCCACACGCTCTCGGCATACACCGCAGAGGTGTAGAGGCCCATGAAACGGCACTCCTTGATAACGTTGCCCTTGCTGTCCAGCTCACGAATCGACACAAGATCCGGATAGGCCGGACGATGCACGCGACTCGGTACGGCAGCCTTGGCAAAAGACAGCAACTGTGCCCCACGCAAGTAACTGACGGCTTCCGCTTCGATGTGCGTGTCAGTGGCCGAAAGGCCCGTGCGCAGACGCTTGGACAGACCCAGCAGGGATTTTTCGTCGTAAACGATACTGCCGCCATTGGCACTGTCGGCAACGGTGAACTCTTCATAACCGAGGAAGGTGAAATGATCATCGAGCAACCAGCTCATGAACACTTTGATCTCTTCCAGCTCAGCGCCTTCGACCTTGAGTTTGGCCTTATCCAGCCAGGCACGCAGCTCCATAGCCTTAGCCTTCATCGACTGGAAGTCCGCCACACTCAGGCGTACGTCGCTGAATACATCATGCAGGGCTTTTTCCAGAACTTTCAGCTCGCCTGCGCTGGAGCAACGGTCGATTTCCAGGAACATCAGCGCTTCTTGCTGCACATCCTTGCCCTGGGCGCCCTTGGGCAGAATTTCCTGCAGTTCGCCGCTCTTGTTGCGGCGCACACTGAACACGCTGTTCTGCAGGGTGTGGATGCTGTAACCGCGACGATTCAGCTCCATGCGTACAGAGTCAACCAAGAACGGAATGTCGCTGTGCAGAATTTCCACGGCAGTGTGGGTCGACTGCCAGCCGTGTTTTTCATAATCAGGGTTGAATACCCGTACTTCGGGTTTGGCCGGTTCAAAACGCTCCAGCAACCGCCAGGACGACAAGGTGCAGCCGACCAGATCAGAGAGGCGACGCTGAGTCAGCTCCTCGAGGGCGATGATGCCGAAGAATTGCTCGGCGAACAGGGCTACTTGTGGCAGAGCCTGTTCACTGACGTGCTGCGCCAGCGCCGTTTGCAGATGATGCTGAAAATCGGCTTTGCTGGCCGCCGTAAAGAACGCCATGGGTTTGCTCCGTTTGGCTTGTTATTCGTCAGGGGACTCGATCAAGGCAGTCGCGAGTAATGACCTTCGCCACAACCTTGTTGTTCAACGTTAGTCTAGGAGGCAGCGATTGCATTAAAGTGGCTGCCACTTAACTCTGGCGAGATTCAAGACTCGCTGGTCACATTTGCCGGATGAGCTTAACGATGGAACACCGTGAAGCGCTTGTCGCGCTGCGACATTTTCTTTCAAGTCAGATCCTCGGCCAGGAAAAACTCATCGAAAGGCTGCTGATTGCCTTGCTCGCTGATGGTCACATGCTGGTTGAGGGCGCCCCCGGGCTCGCCAAGACCAAAGCGATCAAGGAGCTGGCCGAAGGCATCGAGGCCGAGTTTCACCGCATCCAGTTCACCCCCGACCTGCTCCCGGCGGATATCACCGGCACCGAGATCTATCGCCCTGAAACCGGCAGTTTTGTGTTCCAGCAGGGGCCGATCTTCCACAACCTGGTGCTGGCCGATGAGATCAACCGCGCGCCAGCCAAGGTGCAGTCGGCGCTGCTCGAAGCCATGGCCGAGCGTCAGGTCAGCGTCGGCCGTAGCACCTATCACCTGTCGCCGCTGTTTCTGGTAATGGCCACGCAGAATCCGATTGAGCAAGAAGGCACCTATCCGTTGCCCGAAGCCCAGCTCGACCGCTTTTTGATGCACGTAAAAATCGGTTTTCCGGACGCCAGCGTGGAACGCAAGATCCTCGCCCAGGCTCGTGGCGAAGCGCTCAACGGTGAAACCAAGCCCGAGCAGTTGGTCAGCCAGCAAGCGATCTTTGCCGCGCGCCAGGAAATCCTCGGCCTGTATATGGCCGATGCCGTGGAAGAGTATTTGGTGCAATTGGTGATGGCCTCGCGCACCCCGGCCAAGTTTGACCCGGAACTGGCCGAGTGGATTGCCTACGGCGCCAGCCCACGCGGCTCGATTGCCCTGGACCGCTGCGCACGGGCCCACGCCTGGCTGGCCGGGCGGGATTTTGTCAGCCCGGAAGATATCCAGGCCGTGCTGTTCGACGTGCTGCGCCACCGCATCATTCTGTCGTTCGAGGCGGAAGCCGCCGGCATCGACCAGGACCGCGTGGTGCAGCGCATTCTCGACGTCGTGGCGGTCGCCTAAGCACCATGCACGACCAACCCACGCAGCCCGGCATTCGCGTCAGCCTCGGCGAACTGATCGAGATGCGCCACCGTGTGCGTGAGGTGCAACTGTTTTCCACCCCGGCGCGGCGCAGCCCGCTGATTGGCCTGCACCACTCCAAGCTGCGTGGGCGCGGCGTGGACTTCGATCAGGTGCGTGTATACCAGCCCGGCGACGACGTGCGCACCATCGATTGGCGCGTCACCGCGCGCACCCAAGAACCGCACACCAAGTTGTTCCATGAAGAGCGCGAGCGGCCGATCTACATCATGGTCGAGCAGAGCCGGCAGCTGTTCTTCGGTAGCGGCCTGATGTTCAAATCGGTGCTCGCGGCCCAGGCCGCCAGCCTGATCGGCTGGGCCGCCCTGGGCCATAACGACCGCATCGGCGGCTTGGTATTCGGCGACCTGGAACACCACGAAATCAAACCTCGACGCAGCAAACAAAGTCTGTTGCAACTGCTCAGCCGCCTGGCCAAGGCCAATCAAGCCCTGAGCAACGACAGTCAGGGCGGCCGTGACAGCTTTGGCCTGGCCCTGCGCCGCGCCCGCGAAGTACTGCGCCCCGGCAGCCTGGTGGTGATTCTGTGTGATGAACGCACGCTGAGTGACAGCAGCGAACAGCAGTTGCTGCTACTCGCGCGGCACACCGACCTGTTGCTACTGCCTTTGTCCGACCCGCTCGACCATGCCCTGCCGAATGCCGGCCTGCTGCGCTTTACCGAACACGGCGCGCAGCTGGAGCTGGATACCCAGGATGCCGAACTGCGCCAGGCCTACCGCAGCCTGGCCGATGCGCGCCAGACGCGCTGGCAACGCCTGGCGCAGAAACTCGGCGTACCGCTGCTGGCCCTGAACACCCAGAGCGAGATGATCGAGCAGCTGCGTGAACACCTGAACGCCCAGCGCCCGAGGAAAACCCTGTGAACCCGCTGGACCAACTCGAACCGCTGATCACCCCTGCGCCCATCAGCTGGTGGCCGCCGGCACCGGGTTGGTGGCTGCTCGCGGTTCTACTGCCGCTGCTGTTGTGGGCAGGTTTCAAGCTGCTGAAACGCCTGCCACGCAAGACGGCCGGGAAGTCGACCGAAGCCTCGCTTGATCCGTTGCGCCAAGCCGCGCTGAACGAACTCGAACGCTTGAGCAAGCCCTACGACGGCGTCGATGCCGGCCCCTGGCTGCAACAGCTCAACGCCATCCTCAAACGCCTATGCCGTGAGCGTTACCCGCAAAGCAACAGCCATGTTCTCAGTAGCCGCGCCTGGTTGGCTTTTCTCGACAGCCGCTGCCCAGCCGCTGGCCTGACCCGCTGGATGATCCTGGTAGAAGGCGCCTATCGTCCGCACTGCAGCCTGGATGACAGGGCCATCGCCGGCCTCAACCAAGCCGTGGCGATCTGGATTCGCAAACATGTTTGAGTTTGCCTGGCCCTGGGTCTTTCTTATCGCCCCGCTACCCTGGCTGCTGCGCGCCTGGTTGCCGCCTGCCGACAGCGGTGAGGCGGCGCTGAAAATCAGTTTTTTGGCCGAGCTGGAAGGCTTAAGCGGCCGCCGCGCCCGCGTGCGACTGCCCGCCCTGCGGCAACAGGCACCGTTTGCGCTGATCTGGCTGCTGTTGCTGCTCGCCAGTGCCCGCCCGCAGTGGTTAGGCGAACCACTGCCGCTGCCAGCCAGCGGCCGCGACCTGCTGCTGGCGGTGGATGTATCTGGTTCCATGGATTACGCCGACATGCTCTGGGAAGACGAAGAGATCAGTCGCCTGAGCCTGGTCAAACACCTGCTCGGTGACTTTATCGACGGCCGCCAGGGTGATCGGGTCGGCCTGATCCTGTTCGGCAGCCGCGCCTACCTGCAGTCGCCACTGACCTTTGACCGGCAGACCGTGCACACCTGGCTGGATGAGGCACAGAAAAACATTGCCGGCCCGCAGACCGCCATCGGCGACGCTATTGGCCTGGCGGTAAAACGCCTACGTGAGCGTCCCGCGCAAAGTCGCGTACTGGTGCTGGTCACCGACGGCGCTAACAACGCCGGTGAAATTGATCCCATGACCGCTGCACGTCTGGCCGCCGAGGAAAACATCACCATTTACCCGATTGGCATCGGCGCCGACCCGGAACAAGGTGGCGTGCTCGGTATGCTCGGCTTTAATCCCGGCATTGATCTGGACGAGCCAAGCCTGCGTGCGATTGCCGAGGCCACAGGTGGCGAATACTTCCGCGCCCGTGACAGCGAAGAACTGCAAGCCATCGAAGCCACCCTCGACCGCCTCGAACCGGTGGCGCAGAAGCCGACGCTGGCGCGGCCGACCTTGCCACTCTATCCCTGGCCATTGGGCCTGGCGCTACTGCTCAGTCTGCTGCTGGCCAGCCATACACTCTGGCCAAGCCTGCAACAACGCTGGCGCAATCAGCTGAAACTGCTGCGGGGGAAACAGTCATGAGCGAATTGACCAACCTCTGGCCGCACTGGCAGCGGCCTTTCTGGCTACTGCTGATTCCGCTGCTGGCCATTCTGCTCTGGCAACTCTGGCACCGGGAAAAGCGCACCGGCCGCTGGCAAGCGCTGCTGCCAGCGGCATTCCAGGCCGCCCTGCTGACAGCCACTGGCGGGCGCAACAGCCGCCTGCCCTGGCTCGCCCTAGGCCTGGCTTGGCTACTCGCCCTGCTGGCATTGCTCGGGCCAAGCTGGCAACGCATTGAGCAACAGAACCCCAAGCCGGCCGACCCGCTTGTGGTGCTGCTCGAACTGACCCCGGAAATGCTCGCCAGCGATGCCTCGCCCAACCGCCTGGCCCAAGCCAAGCGCAAGCTGCTCGATCTGCTGCAGGCGCGTCAGGACGCGCAAACCGCAATCGTCGTCTATGCCGGCAGCGCGCACACCCTGGTGCCGCTGTCTGACGACTTGAGCACCAGCCGCAACCTGCTCGACGCGCTGAGCCCCGGGATCATGCCCGAACCCGGCAAACGCGCCGACCTGGCGGTGGCCAAGGCCCTGCAACTTCTCGAACAGGGCTCCCAGGGCAATGGCCGCCTCCTGCTGCTGACCAGCAGCCTGGATGAAACCCAACGCCAAGCGATCACCCAAGCCCTTGGCCGCCGTGGCGAGCGCCTGCATATTCTCGGAATTGGCAGCACCCAGGGCGCGCCGATCATTCAGGAGGACGGCTCATTCCTCAAGGATGCCCAGGGCACTATCCTGCTACCGCGCCTGGACAGCAATGGCCTAAAACGCTTCGCCAATGAACTCGGCGGCCAATATCAGGGCGTGACCCTGGATGAGCGCGACCTGCACAACCTGGGCCTGCTCGATGCCCCGCAACAGCTGCGCCGCGATGGCGAGCTGACCCGCTTGCAAGCTTGGGCCGACCAGAGCCACTGGTTGCTCCTGCCGCTGCTGTTACTCGCCGCCTGCGCCGCCCGTCGCGGTTGGCTGCTGTGCTTACCCCTGTTGCTGCTGAGCCTGCCGCAGAATAGCTACGCCTTCAGCTTCGACGACCTCTGGCTGCGTGCCGACCAGCAAGGTCAGCGCCTGCTTGAGGCGCAACGACCGGCAGCAGCGGCGCAGCGTTTCAACGATCCGCGCTGGCAAGGTCAGGCGCTCTACCAGGCCGGCGATTACGCTGCGGCCGCCGAACGCTTTGCCAATGGTGAAAGCGCCAGCGACCATTACAACCGTGGCAACGCCCTGGCGCGCAGCAATGAACTGGAAGCCGCCCTGGATTCCTACACCCAAGCGCTGGAACTACAGCCTGACCTAGCCCAGGCCCAAAAGAACAAAGCCCTGATCGAAGAACTCCTGCGCCAGAACCAGCAGCAACAACAGCAGAATCAAAGCGACAAGCCACAAGAACCCGACAAGCAGCAGAATCAGCCCAGTAGCCAGCCGCAGGCAGGACAGTCCGATCCAGACGCCCAGCAGCAGGCCGAGCAATCGCCGGCCAAACCGCCAGAGTCTGAAGATAAGGCTGAGAGCGAGAAACCCACACAATCTGGTGCCAAAGAAGACGCGGATACACCGCCCAAAACGCCAGAAGAAGACGACAGCAACAGCGGCGAAGAACAGATCGCCAGCGCCGAGCCGGCCCTTGACGGCGAGCGGCGCCAGGCATTGGAGCAATGGCTACGGCAGATCCCCGATGATCCGGGCGAACTGCTGCGGCGTAAATTCAGGCTGGAACAACAACAGCGCCAGGAACAACTGCAATGAGCCGACTGCTCTGTACCCTTCTGCTTGGCCTGCTGGCCCTGAACGTCAGCGCGCAAAGCCTGACCGCCAGCGTTGACCGTACCCGCCTGGATGCCGGCGAAAGCGTTGAGCTGATCCTGGAATCGGATGACGCCACTCTGTTCGGCAAACCCGATCTGCAGCCGCTTAATGAGCTATTCGAGGTACTCGGCACCCGCCAGGTCAACCGTCTGACCAGCGGCAGCAATGGCGCTCAAGCCAGCACCCGCTGGATCGTCACCCTGCAACCCAAACACAGCGGTTACGTGGTGATACCGCCGCTAAACCTCGGCCAGCTGCAAAGCGAGCCGATTACCCTGCACGTCCAGCAGGCCGCCAGCGCCGGCGACAGTCGCCTGGCACCGGTGTTTATTGATGCCAGCCTGGATCAGGAAAGCGTCTACGTGCAGGCGCAAACCGTGCTGACGTTGCGTATCTACCACTCAGTTTCGCTTTACGACGACAGCAGCCTGACCCAATTAGACATGCCCCAAGCACGCGTTGAAGCGCTCGGTGAACCGCGCACCTATGAAAAAGACATCAACGGCGTACGCCATGGCGTGATCGAGCTGCGTTACGCGATCTTCCCCCAGGAAAGTGGCGATCTGCTGATCCCCTCACAGGCTTTTACCGCCACTGCGGTTGATCGCTCCAGTAGCAATGCCTACAACCCGTTCGGCCCACGCCCAGGCAAGGTGGTACGGGTCCGCTCGCCGGAAATCCCGCTGACGGTAAAAGCCAAACCCACCAGCTACCCGGCCGATGCCCCCTGGCTGCCAGCGCGCGCGCTCAGCCTGAGTGAAGTCTGGAGCCCGCAGCCAGAAACCGCCCGCGTCGGTGATTCACTGACTCGCAGCCTACTACTCAAGGTCGAAGGTCTAGCCAGCGCGCAATTACCTCCCTTGCCAGCTACCCAGGTTGCCGGCCTGCGCCGTTACCCCGATCAACCACAGCTGGCCAATCAGGCCAGCGACGGCGGCCTAGTGGCCAGCCGTGAAGAACGCGAAGCACTGGTAGCCAATCGTGAAGGCGAGATTGCCCTGCCAGCAATCGAGGTGCTGTGGTGGAACACCACGACCGATCAACTCGAACGCAGCAACTTGCCGGCGCGCAACCTGCAGGTGGCCGCCAACCCGAACCTGGAAACCCTGCCGGTTGAAGCAGCACGCCCCACAGTCAGCGAAACAGCCGAGGTACAACTCTGGCCTTGGCAACTAAGCAGCGCTTTGCTGAGCCTGACCACCCTGCTCGGCTTTACCCTGTGGTGGCGCGCGCGCCGTCAACCTCCCGTATTACCTAGCCAGCAGGCGGGCCCCAGCCAGCGCAACCTGCTTGATGACCTCAAGCGCAGCTGCCTGGCCAACGACTCACAGGCCACCCGCCACGCACTGGACGCCTGGGCCCGTCAGCAACCGGAAACCCTGGCTGATATGGCCGCCCGCTTTACCCCACTGTCTGACGCCCTCGACGGCCTGAATGGCGCGCTGTACAGCGAAAGTGGCCAGCACTGGCAAGGTCGTAACCTGTGGCTAGCAATTCGCAGCCTGCCCGCGATAGAAGACTTCGACGGCACCGCCAACCCGGACAACAGCGCGCTGCCCCCGCTGTATCCGCGCTAATCGGTAACATCGGTAAAGCCTGCTAATTGCAGGACAGAGGTCCAAGCTTTTGTAGGATGGGGTAGTAGCACAGCTCTGAGCTTGAGCAGCAACTGCGGAGCCTGTATGCCACCACTCGCTAGGTGACATCGCACACAGAGTCCGCATCGGCACATAGTTCATCCTGCTGCGCCTCACCCATCCGATGAACTGCGTAACCTGTGCGCACGTAACCCACCGAGCGGTAATCGGCTCACCTCGAATATGGCTTACACACGAATTGTCCGCGAAGCGGCTGGGCTTTTTCACAATTCGCAAACAAGCCCTCTCCACAGAAACCACCTGCAGACCTAACCCTTGGACAATAAAAAACCGCGACCCAAGGGCCGCGGTTTTTAGTGTGACTACTGCGTACCAGGCTTAGGCCTTGTTGCGCAGCTTCTCCGGGTTGATCAGGAAGCGGGCCAGAGCAGGCAGCAGCCAGATCGCGCCGATCATGTTCCAGAGGAACATAAAGGTCAGCATCAGGCCCATGTCGGCCTGGAACTTGATCGCCGAGAAGATCCAGGTTGCTACACCGATCGCCAAGCAGACACCGGTGAACAACACCGCCTTACCGGTCGACTTGAGGGTCTCGTAGTAGGCATCCTGCAGCGACAGGCCCTGACGCAGGTACGTCTCCAGTCGACTGTAGATATAGATGCCGTAGTCGACACCAATACCCACACCGAGGGCGATTACCGGCAAGGTCGCAACCTTCACACCGATACCCATATAGGCCATCAACGCGTTGCCCAATACCGAAGTCAGCACCAGCGGCAGGATCACACAGAGAGTCGCCGCCAACGAACGGAAGGTCAGCAGGCACATGATGCTCACAGCCGCATACACAGCGATCAGCATGGTGGTTTCGGACGCTGCGATCACCTCATTGGTGGCCGCCTCGATCCCGGCGTTACCGGCTGCCAGGATAAACTCCAGACCTTCCTTGTTGTTCTGCTTGGCAAAGTCTTCGGCAACATCAACCACGCGAGTCAGGGTTTCCGCCTTGTGGTCGGTGAGGAATACCAACACCGGAGCCACCGAGCAATCACCGTTGTACAGACCATCGGCCCGGGCAATGGAGTTGTTCAGCACGTCCTGATTACGCGACAGGGTTTCCCATTTCAGGTTGCCCTCGTTCATGCCCTTGATCACCTGACGCGACACCGTGACCATGGAAATGGCCGACTGCACGCCTTCAGTGTTCTCCATCTTCCACATCAACTCATCCATGGCCGACAACGTCGGGTAAGTCGAGCAGCCTTCAGCCGCCGTCTTGACCATGATCACCAGTACATCGGAGCTGGTGGAGTAGTTGCGGATGACGAAATCGTTATCCAGGTTGTAGCGCGAGTCCGGATGCAGCTCAGGCGCGCCCTGATCAAGGTCACCGATCTTCAGGTTCTGCCCGTACCATACTCCGCCGGCCAGCGCCGCGATTGCCACCACCACGGAAATCGGCGCGACCATTGGGTGTGCACACTTGGACAAAAAGCGCCAGAAAGGGTGTTCCTTGCAGGCCTCTTCACGGCTGATATTCACCGCCTTCTTGCTGATGCCAACATAGGAAATCATGACCGGCAGCAGAATCAGGTTGGTCAGAATGATCACCGCCACACCCATGGATGCACCGATGGCCAGCTCACGGATCACACCAATATCGATCAGTAGCAGGGTGATAAAGCCCACGGCATCCGATAGCAGCGCCACCAGGCCCGGAATAAACAACTGACGGAACGCCATACGCGCAGCGGACAGCGAGTCGGTTGCCTCACCCGAGGCCATGGCGATGCCGTTGATCTTCTGCACGCCATGGGAAATACCGATGGCAAAAACCAGGAACGGCACCAGCATCGAATACGGATCAAGCCCGAAGCCCAGGGTATGCAGCAAACCCAGCTGCCAGACCACCGCAATCAGCGTGGTCAGAACCACCGCCAAGGTGCTCTTGAAGCAGTGGGTGAACCACAGCAACAGGACGAAGGTAATACCGATTGCCACGGCAAAGAACAACGCCACGCCAATCAGACCATCAATCAGATCACCAACTTTCTTGGCAAAACCAATGATGTGGATTTTGACGTTGGGATTCTGCGCCTGGTACTTATCGCGGATCTTCTCTTCCAGCTCGTGAGAGAACTTCTGGTAATCCAGCGGGATCTGCTTGCTCTGGTCGTTCGGGTCGGCATAGGTTTCCAGCAACGGCAAATCGACGATGCTCGACTTGAAGTTGTTGGCCACCAAACGGCCAATCTGCCCGGACTTGAGGATGTTGCTGCGCAGCTCTTCGAGGCTTTCCGCAGAACCGTCGTAGGTTTGTGGAATGACTTCGCCGCCGGCAAAACCTTCTTCAGTCACTTCGGTCCAGCGTACGCTTGGGCTCCACAGCGACTTGAGGCCGGAACGGTCGACGCCCGGAATATAGAAGGCTTCGTCGTTGATCTGACGCAGCGTCTCCATGTATTCCTTGCTGAAGATATCGCCATCCACCGCTTCCACCGAGATACGCACGGTGTTACCCAGGTTCGCCAGGTCATTGCGGTGCTCGAGCATCTTCTGGATATAGGGATGCCCCAGCGGAATCATTTTCTCGAAGCTGGTCTGCGGACGCACTTGCGCCGCCTGGAAGAACAAAAACAGACTGATCAACAGGCACAGCAGAATCACGGCCGGGCGATTGTTGAAGATCAACCGTTCCAGGAAGGAGGCAGGTTGTTGTTGATGCTTACTCATGCAAAGGCTCCCGGCTTATTGTTGTTGGCCCAGATCGGCGCCTGTAGGCGAAGCGGCATGAACGCCACCCTGCCCTACCAGAATCAGATTGCCGTTTTCCATTGCTGCAACGCCTGCCAGCGAAAGCCGGTCGGCACGATTGGTCACATTGAAAGTGCGGCCGTTGTCGGTGCTCTTGAGTACGGTACCGCCATGCCCAACCACCACGATGGAACCATCGGCCAGACGGTTGCCGTCAGCCAGACCAAATTCCAGAGGGCCATTGTTGGCAGTGTTCAGGCTGATCGCCTGCCAGGTCGTACCGAAGTCTGCCGAACGGAACAAATGCCCACGCAGGCCATAGACCAGCAACGCGCCGGTTTCATCCGTGCCTAGAGCACCGAACAGCGACCCCTCGTACGGGCCTTCCAGGGTTTCCCAGGTCTGCCCCCAGTCTGGAGAACGGAACATAGCGCCCTGCTCACCCACAACAAACAGACCGGAGTCTTTGACTTCAACGATGGCGTTGAGGTGGTAGGCATCTTCGTTGTCCATACGGTCGCTAACATCTTCCCAGTTGGCACCACCATCAGTGGTTTCCAACAAGGCGCCGTAAGCACCTACGGCATAACCGTTGTTGCGATCCTTGAACCACACATCCAGCAGCGGCGCTTCACGCTCAAGGTCTTCGAACTGCTTGACCCAGGTAGCGCCGCCATCAGTGCTGACGAGAATCTGCGCGTCGTGACCAACAGCCCAGCCATGACTGTCGTCGATAAAGAACACGGCAGTAAGCATCTGCTTGGTCGGCACCTTGGCCTGAGTCCAGCTCGCGCCGTTGTCGTCGGAATAGAGGATATGCCCACGATCACCAACGGTAACCAGACGCTTACCCAAACTGGCGACATCCAACAACAGGCTGTGATGAGCTTTGGCAGAAGAGACCGAGTAATGACTGGCGTCATCGCTGGCAGCCTGCAATGGTGCACTGGTCAACATCAGCACGGATAGCACACTGCACAGCGAGAGCGCTTTGGCTATCGGTGAGTGGACGCGGAGCGCCGGTGCGCGGGACAACCCCACAACACGATCGGCCTGGGTGCGCCGCATGACGGGCTCACTCATATACCTTCCCCCTTATTCTTATAGGTAGCACTACCCTTATAGCAGTGCACCTATCCTACTGAGCTTTCAAAAGGCCTGACAATCGGCGCGACGTTATGTTTTGTTAAACCCGCACGTCTACCATGCCCTGTTCGACTGACAAATAGCAAAAGGCCGCTACAACAGTAGCGGCCTTTTGCTCAACCTACACGCGGATTAACGCGTACCGCGGCGACGCAGCGCAGCCGGTTTGAAGTAACCGTCATCCGGCACAGCCTGGCTGAAGTCGATGGTACTTGGCTCTTCGTTATCCAGGTTCTGCACGTGGTAACGGCGTGCTTGCAGATCGTGGAAGGTATCCAGCGCAGACCAGGTGGTCGGCAGGTCGTAGTAGTTTTTCAGGTAAGCAATCGAGACGCGCCACAGCTCGCCACGACCGTCGTACTGATCAACCACTGCCGCCTGCCAGCTGTCCTCGTCGAGGAACAGGGTGCGCTTGGAGTAGATGTGACGCGAGCCCGACTTCAGCGTGCCCTCGACTACCCACACCCGGTGCAGCTCGTTGCGAGTAAAGGCCGGGTTCAAGTGGCCGACTTGCAGCAGGTCCTCGTACTTCACTTCAGGGCTGGTGACTTTGTAGCTGTTGTAAGGAATGTAGATTTCCTTTTTGCCGATCAGCTTCCAGTCATAACGATCTGGCGAACCGTTGATCATGTCGGTGTCGTCTGCAGTGCGCAGGCCGTCAGCGGCAGCGATCGGAGTGTCATAAGCCAGGTTCGGCGCACGACGCACGCGGCGCTGGCCAGCGTTGTAGCCCCAAGCCTGACGTGGCTCTTTTACCTGATCCAGGGTTTCGTGCACCAGCACTGCACCGCCGGCCAGACGCGCTGGGCTCTTGGTGAAGGACAGGTAGTAGAACATGATGTTGTTCAGGTCGGCTGCCGTGCCTTTCGGGTCGTAGAACTTGAACATGGCTTCCTGCTGCGAGGTCACCAGGGAGTAGCTGCCGTTACGCTGCACAGCCACTTCCGAAGCGCGACGCACGATGTAGGTACCGCGGTAGCGTGCGATGTGATTCCAGAGCGCTTCGACACCGTTTTGCGGGATCGGGAACGGGATACCACCGTAAGCGTCGGAGAAACCGTTACCGCCATCAAGCAGCTTGGCAGTAGTCGCGTTCTTGATGGTGTTGTCGTACACCCACTTTGGCGCAGAACCGGAACGGCGGGTCTGGTAGACCGGCATCTGGTAGCTGTTCGGGTAGGTGTTGAACATCGCAATCTGACCTGGGGTCAGGTTGTCTTTGTACTGATCCAAGTTGGCTTTGGTGATGGTGAACAACGGCTTGTCATCAGCAAACGGATCTACGTGGTGCTGGCCTGGCGTCTTGTAAGCCGCCGGAGCCTGAGTAATACCACCGGTCCACTCAGGGATAGTGCCTGCCGCGTTGCCGGCTTTCTCGGCACCGAACGGGGTGAGGCTTGCGCCCAACTTGGCCGCTTCCGCAGGCGAAACTGCAGCGAACGCGCTACCAGCGGACAGTGCCAGCGCAATCGCAGCACCAATCAGCGTGTGCTTTTTCAGCATCTTGATTCTCCGTGAAATAAGTCAGCAACCGAGTGCCCGCAGGCACTCGATATTTTCTAGTTATATTTAGAAGGAATACTTAACGTTCAGGCCGATGTTGTCACGATCGCGACTGCCGTTGTTCTGGCCTGCACCAAAGAACTCGGTGTACTGGACCTCAGCTTCAAGGCTGTTCAGGTAGCTTGCACGCAGACCCAAAGTATAAGCCTGACGCCCCTCAATGAAATTGCCCGTCTGATGCGAATTACCTTCAAAGTCGTTTTTATAAACGGCAAATGGCGACAAATTCACACCAGCATAAACATCATTCCAGGTGCCTGATAAAACAAGCGTATAGCCGTAAGCATTTTTATTAATCTGATCCTTACGATTATCACGATCTTCATTACCAACGTATGAAGTATTGGGCCGCCCCGAATAGTAACGATTTTTTCCATTGAAATCAGTGTATTGGAGATCACTACCGCGCACGTGCTCAGAACCAAGTTCTGCAACACCAAAAAGCGAGTCAAAACTCAGCACAGGGCCAAAGTTATAAATTGTGCCCAATGTCGTATTAAAAGCTTCTACGCGCTCATAGTTATGAAGCTGCCCATCTCTAGTAATCGTCTGCCCAGCAACCAACGCAGAACCGTCCAAGCCGAAAGGTCCACCAGCCAGTAAGGGATTATTATTGACAAGCTTGGCCGCCTGACCAATCAAGTCGCCAAGCAAGTCGTTGGTAGTAGCAATACCAATAGGCATATTAGGGCGGTAGGCCAACTCCCCAAACACAGAAGCCTCGCCAATAGTAGTATTAAAGCTAAAGCCATACATGCGAATATCTTCTGCATACTCACGACGAGCATTTACATTTGCCAATGTATCCAAAGTAGCCAAACCACCAGCCAAGCCAACCGTCTGAGCGTTGACAGCTCCAAAGCTATTGGCCAAAGCAAGCATATCAATACCTGCATAGCCATTGAGATCAGCGTAAATCGAAGGTTCCTTCGAGTGGTAGTTTACAAAATAAGCTCCGAACTCAGTAGAGTTTAACTCCTCCACAATGTACTTGAAGGAAACGCCAAACTGACCATCATTTTTAGCATTAATATCGCTAGCAACATCAGCAACATGCACAGTAGAAGTCCCTGGGAAAGTAAAATTCTGACCACCAGAGCACAACCCACCAACACCGCCAGCGCAACGCCCCCCGGCCCCCGCTTGATAAAACTGGAGTATTGAGGCATTACCAAGGGCAGCTTGCGGCGCGGCTAAAGCACTACTACCTAGGTTGGTATAAGCACTGTTACCACCATCCGCAAACAAGTCCGTCTCAGAGAAATAAGTACCAACCGGATCAATTGCAGACTCTTTCCAATTCCACTGATAGAAGGCCTCCATTGATAGGTTGTCTGTCAAACCGATATTAAAACTAAACGCCTCTACCGGAACCAATACTTCTTTAACTTCAGACCCGGGCAAACGAAACTTAGCTGCATCGACCGGATTAGTTGTATTCACACCACCACGATAGAAAAGCCCTTCACCCCAGTTGAAAACTTGACGCCCTACACGAGCACTGACAGGCATATCAGCAACATCCCAGTTACCATACACATAAGCATCTAGAATTTGCGCACCCCGACCAGCCTTATGACGAGTCTCATAAGTAAAACTGTCATCTTTTGGATAGTTTTGGCTAGGCTGATTAGGGTTATTGGCGTCGTAGTAGTCGTTGCGTTTATCCATAATCTGAGTGTCATAGAACGCAGTGCCACGAACAAAGGCACCATAGTTCTGATAGGTCACTTCCATATCGGTAGTGATCTTGAAAACTTCGGATGCAAGTCCAGTATCAAAGTTCCGGTTACCATCGTTGGAGTTCACGTCGTTATTGCTACGATCCTGACCCTGTACACGCCAGAGTTGGCCGTAGGACACGGTGGAGTCGATAGAGCCGCTGATTTCATTATCGGCGAAGCTAAATTCCACCGCCTGGGCATGAGCAGCTACCAGCAGAGGAAGAATGCCGACAAAAGCAAAACCCGCTTTGGCAGGCGCGAAACGCAATACGGGCTTACTGGACTTAATTTCCATCGAAACGTTACTCCGTGGACAGATCATCTTTTTTGTACCCCAACCGCTGAGGCACGTTATGGCCGTACTGATGACGACCTTAAATGTTGATTGGAGACAGCCCCCAACGCGCTTACACGCACCTCTCTATTTGGCATGCACCATGACGAGGTCAAATCAGGTTAGCCACTGCAACCATAGTGCCAATTCAAACGAGCGTATAAAAAATCCACCGCAACACCACACAAACCAATAAACCACTTTATGACTGATCATTCAGCAGCCAGATAACAGTATGTAATGACCGCTTTTTCCTATTTTGTCCTACCATTTGGCGCAATCGGTCACCTCGCTGTTACGCAAACGCCGAAGTGCTTCAAACAAATCAGCCAAGGTCAAGCCAAGCAGCTCAATTCACATTGCGCAAACTTTGCTTACATTTAATCGGGTAACACAAAAAGTGTTACCCGATTAAGCCAGGTAACACTTTTATACCGATAAAAGAACGGTGTGAAGAACCTGTAAGCCTATGCGTTGCACATAGATACGTAAAATCGGTCTTTAGTGTTAACGCACTGATCAGAAATCAACCAAGCGCATCCAACACCTTATCTACGGCGGCGCTGCCACCCTAGATTGTTACCGCTCACTTATTAACCAGCCAGGCTTTTGCTAACCACTTCATAGACATCACTGGACAGCTCACCTGAGGCCAGGATGCGCTGCAGTTGTTCTTTCATTTGAGCCTGACGCCCACTGCCATATTTGGCCCAGCGCGTCAGTGGCGCCAGCAGACGCGAAGCGATCTGCGGGTTGAGTCCATTTAGGGTAATGACCTGATCCGCCAGGAAGCGGTAGCCGCTGCCATCAGCCTGGTGGAAGCCCAACAGGTTCTGCCCGGCAAATGCGCCGATCAAAGCGCGTACCTTGTTCGGGTTCTTTAAGGTAAATGCCGGGTGCTGCATCAGTTGCTCAACGCGCTGCAGCGCACCAGGCAAGGCGCAGGCAGCCTGCACGCTAAACCACTGATCCATAACCAGCGGGTTGTCCTTGAAGAAGTCGGCGAAGCTGGCCAGGGCAACGGCCTTCTCGGCCCCGAACGGAGAATTGACCAGCACCGCCAACGCGGTCAGGCGCTCGGTCATATTGTCAGCGTTCTCGAACTGCTCCAGGCAGGCAGCCAGCACCTCGGCCTTGTTGCTAAGCATCAGGTAGGACAGTGCGATGTTCTGCAGGCTGCGCCGGGCAAAGTGTTCGGCCTCTGCCACATAGGCGCTAGCGCGGGACACCTCGCGGTTACGTTGATAGCGCTGCCACAGCAGATCGAACAGCGCATCCGACAGTTGCTTGCGGGCAAATTCACGGGCGGCGTGGATGGCTTCGACATCGGCCACAGCACTGATTTCCGTCAGATAGGCTTCACCCGGCAGCGAAAGCATTTCGGCGACCATGGCCTGATCCAGCGACTCATCCGCCAACAGCGTTCGGCAGGCCTCAACCAGGCGCTGATCGAGTACCAGAGACTCGCCACGCTGATGCTGGCCAATCAACTCCTGCAGCACCTGCACCGACAATTGTTGCCCTGCTTCCCAGCGGTTGAAACCATCGCTGTCGTGCTGCATCAGGAACATCAACTGATCACGACTGTAAGGAAAGCTCAGCTTGATCGGCGCAGAAAAGCCGCGCAGCAACGACGGCAGCGGCTTTTCCGGCAGATTGACAAAGGTGAACGCCTGTTCGGCTTCGGTCACCTGCAGCACACGGGAAAGCTCATCCGCAGCATCTTCGCCGACCAATTGCAGCGGCAGCTCACGGCCCTGGGAATCCAGCAAAGCCAGCTCTACGGGGATAACAAAGGGCAGTTTCTCCGCCTGCCCAGGGGTGGCTGGGCAGTTTTGGCGAAATTGCAGGCGATAGCTGTTGGCAGCGGCGTCGTAACTTTCACTGACCTCCAAGCGCGGCGTGCCGGCCTGGCTGTACCAGCGCTTGAACTGTGCCAGGTCGATGCCATTGGCCTCTTCCATCGCGCGGATAAAGTCATCACAGGTCACGGCCTGACCATCATGTCGCTCGAAGTACAGGTCGCTGCCTTTACGGAAGCCCTCGGCACCGACCAGGGTGCGGATCATGCGCACCACTTCCGAGCCCTTCTCGTAGACGGTCAGGGTGTAGAAGTTGGAGATTTCCATAAAGGCATCCGGGCGCACCGGGTGGGCCATGGGGCCGGCATCTTCGGCGAACTGGTGGGTGCGCAGATAGGCCACATCCTCGATACGCTTGACCGTACGCGAGTGCATATCGGCGCTGAACTCGGCATCGCGGAAGACGGTAAAGCCTTCCTTGAGCGACAACTGGAACCAGTCGCGGCAAGTCACGCGGTTACCTGACCAGTTATGGAAGTACTCGTGGGCCACTACCGCCTCAACGCGCTGGTGGGCAGCATCGGTGGCGGTTTCTGCCTTCGCCAGCACGCAGCTGGAGTTGAAGATGTTGAGGCCCTTGTTCTCCATGGCGCCCATATTGAAGTCGTTGACCGCAACGATCATAAAGATGTCCAGGTCGTACTCACGACCATAGACCTCTTCATCCCACTTCATCGACTTCTTCAGGCTGTCCATGGCGTGCTGGCATTTGTCGATGTTTTCCGGCTCGACATAAATACGTAGCGCCACGTCGCGCTTGCTCATGGTGGTAAAGCTGTCTTCCACACACCAAAGATCGCCGGCGACCAGGGCGAACAGGTAGGCCGGCTTCATAAAGGGGTCTTCCCAGGTCGCCCAGTGCCGGCCACCGTCCTCGCTACCGCTGGCAATCGGGTTGCCATTGGACAGCAGCACCGGGTAGTCATGCTGCGCCGCGCTCAGGGTGGTGGTGAACTTGCTCATCACGTCCGGGCGGTCGAGGTAATAGGTGATCTTGCGGAAACCCTCGGCCTCACATTGGGTACAAAACATGCCGCTGGACTTGTACAGGCCTTCCAGCGCGGTGTTGCTTTCCGGGTGGATGCGCACGCTGCTGTCGATCACAAAGCTGGCGCTAGTGGGCTGCAAGGTCAGATGGCTGTCGTTCAGCTGGTAATCGCCGGCACTCAGCTCGCGGTCATCCAGCGCCACACTGAGCAGCTCCAGCTGCTGACCATCCAGCACCAGCGGTGGCAAACCTGCGCCCGCTGCCGGGTTACGGCGCATCACCAGTTGCGCATGCACCAGGGTGTGATCCTCGAACAACTCGAAGGTCAGGTGCGTTTCATCAATCAGATAATCCGGGGCCTGGTAGTCCTTGAGGTAGATCATCTTCGGCTGTTCGGTGCGCATGGCTTGTGGCCCTTTGTCTGCGGCGCGCGGGCGCCGGGTTCGCGAATAGGTAACTCAGGCGGCCAGTTCGTGAACGGCCAGCTGGTAAGCGGTGTACTTGCGGATATTGATCACGCCGGTGTCGAACATCAGGTACTGGCCCTTGATGCCCAGCAACGTGCCCTCGGCCAGCGGATTCTTGTCCAGGTTGAAACTGGTGATCTTGGCCGGGTAGGCATCAATCGGGTAGGCAATCTGCACCACGGCCTGATCGCTGAGCGGCTGGATGGCCTGAATGCCAAAGCGCTGCTGCAACTCGGTGAGCCCATTGCCGCAACTGGAAAACAACTGTTCGCGCACAGCGAGCAGGTCGACTGGCGCGGCGTCGCCCTTGAGCAGCGCGCGCCAGTTGGTTTTATCCGCTACTTGGCTGCGCAGCAGGTCTTCGACAAAGCCAGACTGCTGGCGGGTGGCAACGCGCAGAATCGGCAGCGCTTGGGTCGCGCCTTGATCGATCCAGCGTGTGGGAATCTGCGTGGCGCGGGTGATGCCGACTTTCACGCCGCTGGAGTTGGCCAGATAGACCACATGATCGGTCATACAGAACTGCTCGCCCCAGCTGGGCTCGCGGCAAGTGCCGGCCTCATAGTGGCAGCGCTCCGGGCTCATGATGCAGATGTCGCACTGCGCCAGTTTCTGCATGCAGGGGTAGCAGTAGCCCTGGCTAAAGCTGCTCTTGGTCTTGCGCCCGCAGTGGGTGCAGTGGATCGCGCCCAAGAACTCCAGACGCAGGCTTTTGCCGATCAGCGGATTAACCGGCAGCAGTTCCTCACCCAGGCGAAAGCTGTACTGCACCGGCGCATCCAGCTGCGCCGCCATTTTGCTCAGGGCACCACGAGCCAACTCACTCATCAGTGCAGGGTGTCCGAGGATTTGAACAACAGATTGGGCACCGGCTCGGATTTGCTGCTGCACTCCTGCGGCCCCATATAGCCGATGCGTTCCTCTTCCGGCAGGTTGTGGCTTTCCCAGGCGATCAGCGCCTGCAAGGTCAGTTCCTTCTGCTCCTGGCTCAGCTTGCGGCCATCGGGCCATTTACCGATTTCCACAGCCAGCTTGAGGCTCTGGTAGATCTCAGGGGTGATGTTTTCAATCGCTTCAAGAAAGGACGACATGGCGCCTCCAAATGCAAAGTGGCAGTTTACCAGCCTGAAGAACAACTAACTGTGTCGCCGACGCGCCAGCGCACCACCGACCAGCCCGGTCAGGCAACCGGCCAGCAAGCCGCCGACATGCGCCGCGTTGGCAATTGCGCCAAATTGCAGCAGCTCGAAGATGCCGGTCATGCAGATCAGCAGCCAGGCCAGCATCATCACCAATACCCCCGGCGGCAACCGATAGGCGGGAGTCGGCGCCAGGCGCTGGAAAATCCAGCAATGCCCGAGTAAGCCGTACAGCACGCCGGACAGGCCGCCGAACAGCGATGGGCCGGCATGCAGGTACTGGGCGAAATTGGCCGCCAAGCTGAACAGCAGGGTCAGCCCCACAAGCATCACGGCGCCCTGACGCGCCTCGATACGCCGTCCCAGCTCCCAATACCAGAGGCTGTTCATGGCCAAATGCAGCCAGCCGAAATGGATCAACATAGGCGTCAACAGCCGCCACCATTGGCTGCTTGCCAGGGTTTCATTCAGATAAGCGAGATGGATGTAGCCGTCTTGAATGCGAAAATCGACAAAACTAAACCAGCGGATTGTCGTGTAGTTCTCGCCTGTACCGGTTACAGCAAAGACCACGAAGGTCAGCGCCAGCATGATGGCGGTCAACGGGCTGCTTTTCAGCTGTTGAACAAAACCCGGCGCGGCCTCTGCAGAAGCCGGTGACGATTCAAGCAACACCTCAGCATCGCCTTGCGGGTAGCGCCCATAGAGTTCGCGCACCTGCTCGGCCAGTTGCTCGCCAGGCACCCAGAGCACCTGCTCGCCCGCCTCTTCAGCGACGCGGTGCGGCACCTGCAAGCGCTGCAGCAAACTGATAAAGCCACTCAAATCGACCTGTTCGGGCAAACGCATGGCCGCTACTGCACTCATGGCCGCGCCTCCGGGCTGTCGACATCGACCCAGACGAACTTGCTGGCGTCCAAGCGCGTTTCCTGATCCAGCCGATAGGCCACCAGCTTGCCGTTCAATACGGCGCTGTAATCCAGGCAGGCCAGATTGCTGCGAATCGGCGCGGGCTTACCGCTGCGCCAGTAGTGGCCGACAAACAACAGTGGCTGATCGGCACCGTATTTGAGCAGTTCGGTTTTCTGCATTTCGCTGAGCGGCATCTGCGCCGCCAGTTCGGGCAAGGCGTCAGGCTGGAAGACAATATCGCCGTAGGTCTGCGGGTCTTCTTCCCAGAACTTGGTGCGAAAGTGTGCGCGGGTAAAGCCGTCATCACTGGTCAAGGTCATGCCATGCGGCAAGCGCATGTCGGTGCCGCGCAGCAGACGATCCAGTGCAGTGTTGGCAAAACTGCCATGTACGGCAGCGGCCTGGAGAAAATGCTCATCAATGCAGCCATCAGCAAACTGCGCACGCAGTGGCTCGATCAAGCTGTCGTCCCAGCAGGCATGCACCACGCGGAAATACCCGGCATCGATAAACAGCGGCAACTCGTAGAACCAATCGAGAAATTCTTGCCACTCCGCCGGGTAGGCGTTGAACTGCTCCAGGGTTTCCTTGATCAGCCGCGCATGCCGCGGCGTGTGCTCACGGACAAATTGCCGACCGCTACCGGGCGCGACTGGCGTGCTCCAGGCCAGGGCATTGAACTCATGGTTGCCCATGATGCACAGCGCCTGCCCGGCCACGACCATGTCGCGCACCAGATGCAGCGCCTCACGGATACGCGGGCCGCGGTCGACCAGATCGCCGAGGAAAATCGCCATACGCTGCGGATGCCGCCATACCCCCGCCTGCTGGCGATAGCCCAAGGTGCTTAGCAGATGTTCCAGGGTTTTCGCGCAACCATGGATATCACCAATAAGGTCGTAACCGCGAGCGGGATCGAGGTGCATTAGTCACCCCCGCCGAGCCGGCTACCCCAACCCAGTTTATTGCGGCAGACCTCGTAATAGTTGTGATCCAGCGGGTGAATCAGGCGCAGCTTCTGCGGCCGTTTGGCCACCGTAATGGTATCACCAGGGGCGCAGGTGAAGTGGTTCTGCCCGTCGCAGGAAATCAGCGGATAAATCTGCAAATCTTTGGACACAACGATTTTCAGCTCGCTGTTGCCATCCACCACAATCGGCCGACTGGACAAGGTATGCGGGTACATCGGCACGATTACGATGGCATCCAACTTAGGGTGCATGATTGGCCCGCCAGCAGACAGCGCATAGGCGGTGGAACCGGTCGGTGTGGCGACAATCAGGCCGTCAGCCTTCTGGCTGCAGACGAACTGGCCATCAATAAACAGCTCGAATTCGATCATCCGCGTGGACTTACCCGGATGCAGCACCACATCATTGAGCGCATCACCCTGGCCGATGGCCTCGCCATTGCGGCGCACCTCGGCCTCCAGCAGAAAGCGGTTCTCGGTCAGGTAATGCCCTTCGAGCACCTGCGCCACCTTCACTTCCAGCTCATCAGGGCGAATATCGGTGAGAAAACCCAGACTGCCGCGGTTGACGCCCAGCACCGGCACCTTGTGCCGCGCCAGCGCACGGGCCGCGCCAAGCATGCTGCCATCACCACCAACCACGATGACCAAGTCGCACACCTCGCCGAGAATCTTGCGCGAAGAAGTCTGCAGGCCATGGCCCGGTAGCACTTCAGCGATGGTGTCTTCAAGGATCACATGCAGGTGACGAGCGAGCAGAAACTTCTTCAGCCGGCGAATGGTGTCGAGAACCTGGGTGCTGCCCAGCCGGCCGATGATGCCGATATTACGAAACTGCTCCATGGTGCTCCTGCCAGGCTTTGATTCTAGTGGGTCGGATTATGGGCGAAAGCCCATGGCAGCGGCAAACTGCTGACCTCTATGGCTGTGTTAAAGGACTTGTTAAAGAGCCTGCGGGCTTGCTTTTGAATCCGCAGAACCGACGCGCAGCAGGTCGCAAATAACCGCAAAGCGCTATGCTCGCAACATGATGCCTTTCCCCTCACTCACTGACCTGCCCTCGCAGCTGCACCAGCCCGCCGTGCGTGACCTGGCCTGGGCGTTACTCTCGCCACCACTGCTGACACAGACGCCCTGGCCGCAACGTCACCCGCTAACTGCCAGCGGCTGGATCCAGCAACCCAATGCGCTGGCTGACTGGCTGCTGAGCCTGGATGCCGACAGTCATGCCTTACAACAGTGGCTAAGCCAACGCTCGGTGCGCCGCCTGGGGTTGTACTACGAACGTCTCTGGCAATTTGCCCTGCATGCCGCGCCTGGTACCGAGGTGCTGGCCGCCAACGTGCCCATCCGCCAGCAGGGTCATACCCTGGGTGAGCTGGATATGTTGCTGCGCGACGAGGAAGGCGTGCATCACTTGGAGCTGGCGATCAAGCTGTATCTGGGCCAACAGCAGTGCAGCGGCGCGGAGCTGGCACACTGGTTAGGCCCCGGCAGCCATGACCGCCTGGATATAAAACTGGCACACCTTGGTCAGCACCAGCTGCCGTTGTCGGCACGTGTCGAAGCCCAACAACGCTTGGCTGAGCTGGATATTCAGCAACCTCAGGCGGCGCTGTGGCTGGGCGGTTATCTATTCTATCCCTGGCAGCAGCCGTCCTATGCAACCCCTGCGGATGGCAACTCTGTGCACCTGCGCGGGCGCTGGCTGCATCAAGGAGACTGGCCAAGCTTTGCCAGACACAACCCAGGTCACTGGCAGCCGCTAGCCCGGCACACTTGGTTGGCATCAGCGCGTATCGAGGAAGAGCACCTGTGGTCGCACGAGCAATTCAATCAATGGCTCACGGCACTGCCGAACGATGCTAACGCGCAGTTGCTCGTACGCCTGATGGAAGGCCCGCGGAATGACTGGCTAGAGGCTGAGAGAGTGTTTCTGGTGAATGATCACTGGCCGACCCAACCGGTTGGCTAGCTCAGAGACTGCGTTCGGTACGCCCGCCCGAGCGCGCCAGATAGCCCGAACCACTTTCACACAGCAGCGCATCACGCTGGATCGCCGGCAAAGCATCCACCCCATCACGCAAGGCATAGGCACTGTAGCCAAGCTGAGAAAGCAGGAACACCGCGCTGCTGCTGCGCTTGCCGCTGTCGCAGTAACACAGATAGGTGCGCGTCTTATCCAGCAGGCGGGCCTTCAGGCGTAGCAGTTGTAGCGGCATATTAAGTGATTGCAGTGCATGGGCACGCTCGTATTCCTCCTGCAGGCGCACATCCAGCCATTGCGCGCCTGCAGCGAGCAAACGCGAGGCTTCGCCGAGCGACACCTCATCGACCACTGGGGCTTTAAGCAAAGCGAAGAAGTCCTGGCGATCCAGACGCAACACCACACCATCTTCCAGCATGGTCACCGTGGCGTTGCGCGGGCGGTCGGCCAGCAAGGCTTCCTCACCAAAGCAGGCGCCAATTTCCAGCTCGGCCAACACCTGCTGCGCGCTGTCCGCGCCGCGAATTACCTCGGCCCGGCCATTTTTAAGGAAGTAGCAGCTGTCACCCACATCACCTTCCTGCAATACAGTGCTGCCAGCAGTCAACTCGATACGTTGCAGACGTTCCAGCATGGCGCGCACGTTGGACGGTGGCACTTTGGCAAATAGCGGGTTTTCCAGCAGACGCTCCAGCCATTCGACCTCTGCATGGTTCTGCCCCAACTCCAGCAGCAGGTCCTGGTAGGCCAGACGCCAGGTCACCAGCCGATTGAGGGTGGCGGTGTCCAGCGCCAGCACACTGGCATCGGTTAGCGCCCGCGCCTCATGCAGGCGTGGCAGGCTCGGTGACAATGGGTGACAACTAGCCTCGCTGCCGGCTTGCAAACGCTGCTCCTGGCCGTCGACCGCTTGCAACAGCAACTCGCCGGCCAGCAGGTAATAGGTCAAGCGCGCCTGATCACCCGGACGAAACAACAACTGCCCCGCCAGCAAAGGCTGCGGCACCAGTTGTGTACGCAGCTCGCGCCACTGCTGCTCGGACAGCACATTGAGTGGCGTCAGGCTGCGTAACTGTTCGGGGTTTAGGGGTTCGCTCATGGAATATCCAGGCTCCGCTGGTGAAATTCAGTGTAGCCGGGTTAATCGGCCGAGCATGCTTTAAGCGCCGCAGCACGGCCCTGCAAGCCACCCGTATGGACAAGCACCAAGCGGCTGCCGCGAGCAAAGTAACCGGCCTCGACCTGCTGGCGCAACGCCATTAATGCCTTGGCGGTATACAGCGGCTCCAGCGGCACGCCACTTTCGGCTTCCGCTGCCTGCATAAAATCGAGCAACTCGGCATCCATCTTGGCAAATCCGCCACGGCTGGCCTCATGCAACTGATAACACCCGACTGGCATACCGGCAGCTTGAACAATCGCCTGCACCTGCTGCTCGACACCATGGTCGGCCGGCACCGCCAAAGCCCCATACACCGGATGCGCGGCAGCCTCGCCAAGCAGCAGACCTGCCAAAGTGGTGCCCGTGCCTGCCGCCAGCCACCAGGCGTCGTAATCGGCCCAGCCGAGGCTTGGCAGCTGCTCACGAAGCTGCTGCACCAGGCTTATGCACCCCAGCGCTCCGGGCAGGCCACCACCGCCCTCGGGCAGCGGATAAAAGCCCGGATACTGCGCCTGCCAAGGCAACCAGAAGTCGGCCGCATGCCGAGCGCGGTAACCCGCATAACCCAGCCAGTGCAGGTGCATACCGAAGGCCTGCAAATCATCCACAGTAGGGGTTTGTTGCGGGTGGCCACGCAGCAGCCCGACCGTTTGGAAATTGAAGCGCTTACCGGCGGCAGCCAGGGCATGCAGATGATTGGAATGCGCGCCGCCCAGGCTGATCACACCAGTGGCGCCGCTGGCCTCTGCCGCGCGTAGATGATGCGAAAGCTTGAACCATTTATTGCCGCTGATCAGTGGATCAAGCAGGTCCAGGCGCAGCACTGCTAGCTCGATCCCAGCAGCTAGCGCCCACTCCAATCGCAAGGGTTGCAAGGGCGCGCGCGGCGCCCAATCAGGCAGGACAACAGGCAAGATTAACTGACAGTACGCAAACGACTACTGGCCTTGTGCCGCGCACAGCAATTGGATTCACCCAAGGCAAAACGGCTTGGGGTATCAATACGGTCGATGGGGATGGCGCAGCGCTCGCCACTTGGCAGTGAGGCTTCGCAACTCGGCTGCTGGTAATGCGCCAGCCAATGGCGGTATTGCTCTTCACTGACAAAACACTTGGCTGCGGCATAGGCCAGAGGGTTGTCCTGATACGAGGCAATATCCTGCAGCGGGATGGTCAGGTGACCCGCTCCGGGGTGATAGACCACAAAGACCACACCGAGCTTGGCCAGGCGCTCAAGAATCTGATCACCGCCCTGGCTGGCCAGATCGGCGTAGGCGCGTTTGAGGCGATTAATCTCCTGCTGGGCCTGGGTGTCCTGCTCGCCGCGATAAGCCAGCTCGACATCGCGAATAGCAATCTGCTCTTTGTACTCGGCCACTGCTGAGGCGATCTTGGCCTGCATTTCGCCTTCGAACTGCGCACGCAGACTATCGCTTTCGCTGCGGCCATCACGTTCCAGTGCGCGCAGTTGCTCAGTCATCTCTTCACGGGAAGTTTGGAAGCTCGCCGCCTGAGCAGCCAATTGCGCCTTCAGAGAGGCGTTGTGCTCCTCCTGCTGACGCAAGGCCTGGTGTAAGCCGTGGATTTGCGCCTGCAGGTTCTTGCTCTGCTCGTCGCTGGCCAACTTGAATTTTGCCAGTTCATCTTCGTGATGCTGGGTCAGGCTGCTAATGCGCAAGCGCTGCTGCTTGATCAGCTGCGCAGCTTTCAGACGCTGTTCCTGATCAAGCTTTTCAGTGGCCTTGGCCGCTTCATCCTGGGCAGGGTCCGCCGCGTACCATTTATCTTCAGAAGCCATTTGCAGCCGCTCGGGCGCGACCGCCTGAGCATTTTCATCTTCAGCCAGCAAACCCAGGCTGTTGCGCTTGACCACATCGCGCAGCAGCGCCAAGTCGTTATTACCAGGCGTCAGGCTAGGGTCCCAGAGGTGCATCTGGTGCCAGGACACCGGGCACTGGCTACGGCAAGCCAGGCGAATCGGTCCCGCACCCAGGTCAGGGCCGCGCCCGGCACGCTCGGCCAAAGCCTGCAAGGGGATATTCCAGCCGGAATCCGGCGCGCCCTTTTCGTCGAAATCCAAGTAGAAAAATACCAGCGCCTTGATCAGCAAGCGCGGGTTGATCAGCACGTACGCCACACGCATCTGCTCGTCGGCGAACTCCGGCATATTCACCACGCCGTCGAGCAAAGCTTCAAATTCGGGGAAAAACATTTGCTTGCAGATACCGCCACGCTCACTGAAGAACAGTACGGCCTCGACCATCTGCGGCTTGTTCTGCATGCTCATCGGTTTTCCTCTAGGCCAAACGGGCACTCCGCTCAGCAGTGACTCATCCTGCTTATGCTGCGCAAAAAATGGCGCATACGGCAAGACTGCCAACATTATGACGGGTTAAGCAAGGCCCATGTTGCAGGCGCTATACCCTTGTTCAGGCAAGTCTAGGGGAAAAACCAAGCCCAGCAATGTGACTGGGTTGGCAGTCGCCCTGCCAGCCAGGCGCTAAAAACCGGCTTACAGGGCGAAATTGTGATGGATTTGGTGCAACGCCTCAGGCTTTTGCAGCCGCCAGGAATGGAGCCAGGCGCCGGCCCATTTCCTCACCCAAAGCCTGCAGGCCACTCATGGGGCGAACCATCACTTCAAAATCGACGATCTTTCCGGCTTCATCGAAGCGAATCATGTCGATGCCCTTGAGCTCGCGCTCACCCACCCTGGCACTGAACTCCAGCACCACGTTAAGGCCATCGGCACTGGCCAGCTCACGGTGGTAGGCAAAGTCGACGAACACCTTACTCACGGTATTGAGAATCAGCGACACCATCGGCGCACCGGCATAGGGTTTGTGTGCCATGGGCGAACGGAATACCGCCTGCGGATGAAGCAGCTCGGGCAACGACCTCAGATCATTGCTCTGCATCAGGCCATGCCACTTAGCGAGTGTGGCGGCCGCTGCCGGTTGCAATTGTGCATTATCAGACACGGACTTCTCCTTATTGTTGTGAGCCGCATACAAAACGCCCCGCACTAGGCGGGGCGTCGATTCCTTTAGAGTTCGGCGGCGAGACGCGAGCCCTGGTTGATCGCGCGCTTGGCGTCCAGCTCGCTGGCCACATCAGCACCGCCAATCAGGTGCACGCTCTGCCCGGCGCTTTCCAGGCCCTCCTGCAGTTCGCGCAGCGGGTCTTGGCCGGCGCAGACGATCACCGTATCCACCGGTAACACCTGCGCCTCGCCACCGGCGATGCTGATATGCAGGCCAGAGTCGTCGACCTTGAGGTACTCGACCGAGTTGAGCATCTGCACGTTCTTGTTCTTCAGACCTGTGCGGTGAATCCAGCCGGTGGTCTTGCCCAGGCCGTCGCCGACTTTGGATTTCTTGCGCTGCAGCAGGAACACATCACGCGCCGCCGGGTGCGGACTAGCCTGAATCCCCGCCACGCCACCACGAGCCTCCAGCGCGCCGTCGATGCCCCACTCCTTCCAGAACTCCTCGCGGTTGAGGCTGGTCGCCTCACCTTGGTGGGTGATGAACTCGGAGACGTCGAAGCCGATACCGCCGGCACCAATCACCGCAACCTTCTGGCCGACCGGCTTGCGCTGCAGGATGGCGTCCAGGTAGCTGATCACCTTGGCATGCTCGATACCCGGAATCACCGGAGTGCGCGGAGCGATACCGGTGGCCAGAATGATCTCGTCATAACCGCCCTTGGCCAGATCATCAGCCGACACACGGGTATTCAGGCGCAAATCAACGCCAGTGGTTTCCAGCTTGCGCTTGAAGTAGCGCAGGGTTTCAAAGAACTCTTCCTTGCCCGGCACGCGCTTGGCCACGTTGAACTGGCCGCCGATTTCGCTGGCCGAGTCGAACAGGGTCACGCTGTGGCCACGTTCGGCCGCCACGGTGGCAGCGGACAGGCCAGCAGGGCCGGCGCCGACCACGGCGATCTTCTTCACGGCGGTGGTCGGAATGTAGTTCAGCTCGGTTTCGTGGCAGGCACGCGGGTTGACCAGACAACTGGTCAGCTTGCCGCCGAAGGTGTGGTCCAGGCAGGCCTGATTACAACCAATGCAGGTGTTGATTTCGTCGCTGCGGCCCTCTGCGGCTTTGTTAACGAAATCAGGGTCGGCGAGGAATGGGCGCGCCATGGAGACCATGTCGGCGTCGCCCTCAGCCAGCACTTGCTCAGCCACTTCCGGGGTGTTGATGCGGTTAGTGGTGATCAGCGGAATGCTCACTTCGCCGCGTAGCTTGGCGGTGACCTTGGTGAAGGCCGCACGCGGCACCTTGGTGGCGATGGTCGGGATACGCGCCTCGTGCCAGCCGATACCGGTGTTGATCATAGTGGCGCCAGCCTTCTCGATGGCCTTGGCCAGCAGGACGATCTCGTCCCAGGTGCTGCCGCCTTCGACCAGATCGAGCATCGACAGGCGGTAGATGATGATGAAGTTCGGGCCGACGGCCTCACGCACGCGGCGGACGATCTCCACCGCCAGGCGCATACGGTTCTCGTAGCTGCCGCCCCAACGGTCGGTACGGTGGTTGGTGTGGGCGGCGAGGAACTGGTTAATGAAATAACCTTCCGAGCCCATGATTTCCACACCGTCGTACTCGGCCTGCTGAGCCAGTACCGAGCAGTTGATAAAGTCCTGGATCTGCTTCTCGATGCCCTCCTCGTCCAGCTCTTTAGGCTTGAACGGGTTAATCGGCGCCTGTATCGCGCTTGGCGCTACCGATTTCGGGCTGTAGGCATAACGGCCGGCATGCAGGATCTGCATGCAGATCTTGCCGTCCGCTTCATGCACCGCGCGGGTGACAATCTTGTGCTTTTCGGCTTCCTCGGCGGTGGTCAGCTTGGCTGCGCCGGAATACACGCCACCCTCATCGTTCGGGCCGATACCCCCCGTCACCATCAGACCAACGCCGCCACGGGCACGCTCAGCGAAATAGGCCGCCATGCGCTCAAAACCATTGGGCTTTTCTTCCAACCCGGTGTGCATCGAACCCATCAAGGTGCGGTTCTTCAGAGTAGTGAAGCCCAGATCGAGCGGGGCCAGCAGGTGGGGGTACTGAGCAGTCATGGACATCTCCACATCGGGTGTTGGCATTTCACGGAAGTGCTGCAGCCTCTTAAATGGGCCACAGTCGATATGGTCTAGACGATAATCAGCCGTGACGAACAGCTCAATGACTCAAAGTAACAACCTAATGATTAAAAAGAGCAGTAGCTCTTGGCAAAGCTCAAGCGCCTGCCTACCCTGACGGCCTTATCTAAATGCCCGAACTTGAACGAGCGCAAACGGGATAACAACACAATGCTGAAAAGCACGCGGGTCAAACTCGGCGATCTCTCGGTCGGCTTTGTCGAAAGTCTGGCCGATGCCATGCGCCGTTGCGCCCAGGACCCACAACCACTGCTCGATAGTTACGATCTGGATGCTGCGCGCCTGGCCGAGCCGCGCGCGCGACTGTCGATTCCGCGCTATATGCGCCTGGGCCATAGCGCTATCCAGCAATGTGGCGAACCTGGCCTTGGATTGCTGATGGGGCAAACCAGCCGCCTAAGCCAACTTGGCCTGGCCGGTGTGACGGCCATGCAGGCACCGACCGTGCGTGAAGCGGCGCGCGCGCTGATTCGTTTCGAGCCGCTGTATGCCAGCAATTACCGCGGCCAGTCGAGCCTGCACGAAGACAATCGGGGCGCCTGGCTGCGCTTCTATTCGATCAGTCCGTACAACGCCTATAACCGCTTCGTGGTCGACTCGGTTCTGGCCAGCTGGGCACAACAACTCAGCAAGCTGGCGCAGCAGACACTGCCCGTGGAGAAAGTGCAGATCGAATTTCCCGCGCCCAGCTATGCCATGCAGCACGCCGAATTGTTTGCCTGCCCCGTGGAATTTGCCAGTGAGCACAACCAGCTGCGCCTGAGCCAGCAGAGCCTGAACCTGCGCAACCCCGAGCACTGCCCAAGCACCTGGCGGCACCTGCTGGAAATCTGTGAACGGGAACTGACGCAGCTGACCCGCACGCGCAACCTGCGCGAGCGCATTACTCAGCTGCTTGGCCCACTGCTGCACGGCCGCGAACCGGACCTGGCAGAAGTCGCCGCACGCCTACAGCTACCGACCTGGACCCTGCGGCGCAAGCTTGCCGAGGAAGGCACGCAGTTTCGCAGCATCCTCAACGACACCCGCCGCGACCTGGCCATGGCCTATATCCGCGACACCGAACTGGCCTTCGGCGAAATCGCCTACCTGCTCGGCTTTGCCTCGGCCGAAGCCTTCCAGCGCGCATTCAAACGCTGGAACCAGCAAACGCCAGGGGAATACCGCCGGGAGCAGCGCCGGGCGCTCTAACAGTTCTAAAGCGGATCAGAGCTCGGTGGCGTCTTCGTCGCGCTCCGGCACATCCTGCTCAGTGGCGCGCGCTTCCAGCAGCTCTTCTTGATAATCGTCCATTGCCTGTCCTCCCACTCGATATGTCAGCAATCGCTCATTGGATTAACAAGGAGCATGCCAATCAAGCTAGAGCAGACAGATGAACACAAGATGACAGTTTGTCGCGTGGCAGACCCAGGGCAGCCCCACAGGAAATTACAGGCAATAAAAAATGACCGGGAGTCATTTTTAACGTCGCGAAGCGACGGCCCGAAGGGTTGCCGCCACGGATGGCGCGCAATAAAAAGCCCGCTGATATCGCTATCAGCGGGCTTTCTAATATGGCGCAGCGGACGGGACTCGAACCCGCGACCCCCGGCGTGACAGGCCGGTATTCTAACCGACTGAACTACCGCTGCATGTCGGTGGACTTACGTCCGTACAACTCTTGCTTAGTCTGATAAATCAGCCTTTAGAGCTTTTTCATCTCAACCTGAACCATCTCAAGTTGGAAAATATGGCGCAGCGGACGGGACTCGAACCCGCGACCCCCGGCGTGACAGGCCGGTATTCTAACCGACTGAACTACCGCTGCGCGTCGGTGGACTTTCGTCCGGTTTCACAAGAGTGGTGGGTGATGACGGGATCGAACCGCCGACCCTCTGCTTGTAAGGCAGATGCTCTCCCAGCTGAGCTAATCACCCGCTGCTTGCGAGGCGCGAAATTTACGCAAGGGCCGCACCTAAGTCAACACCCTGCTTCAAGTTTTTCTAAAAAAGTGCAAAAAACGCTGCCCTTGCCAGGGGCTATCACAGGGCACGCCGCGCCCTTATTGCGCCACCCGCAGATTTAACCGAGCAGCCACCTTATTGTCCTCGGCACGATCCAACCCGGCTTCGGCGATTTGTACACCCTGCTCCTGCAGCACCGTGAACCAACGCAGCAACTGGGCAAAAGGCGCCGGCTGCAGATTGAGCTGCACGGCACCATCGCCAGAGTTGTCCAAGCGTTCAATTGTCAGCCCCTGGGTTGCAGCCGTGGCCGTGACCATGCCTTGCAATCGCGCCGGATCAATCGCCTGCTGCGGGGTGCTGGCCACATTGCGCGCAGCCGGCGCCTGACTATGCAGGTAGGCATTCAACTCGCGCTGCGTTTCAAACGCACTGCGTGCTGCGGCCAAACGCTCCTGCGTCGGCTGCCAGAGTGTCAGATAGAGCAGCACCAGTAGCAGAAACGCGCACAGGCTGCCCAGTGAGAATTGCTCACGCGGCGCCAGAGCGCGCCAGCGCTGCAACAACAGTGAATTATCCAGCTGCGCGGTAAAACCTTTGCCCTGCGAAACCATACTCATCCCCCGATCACCACGCGCGCGCTGACACCTGCACCTTCCCGACTGGCCGAGCCCAGTTGCACCGCCATGCCGCTTTCCTGCAAGCGCTCACGCAGACGCTCCAGTTCGGCAAAGCCGGCAGCCTGTACCTGCATAGCCAGATCTCCGCGCACCTCACTGAAATCCACCTGACTGATCTGCACCTGGCCGCCTTCGGCAGCCAGCGCGCCGCTGACCTGGGCCAGCATGCCAAGCAAACGGGCTTGCCCGCTGCCCGCACCTGCTTGCAGATGCTGATCAAACTGCGCACGCAGGTTGACCAGCTTGCTGTCCTGGGGAAACAGCTCCTTGTACAACGCGGCGCTGGCGGCCGCGTATTCATCGGCCTGACGTTGCAGGTGCCAGCCCTGCGCCAGATTGAAGCCCCACTGCAGCACCAGCCACATACCGACCAGCCCCAGCAAGGGCCGCCAGCGTTGCCACTGGCCGTTACTGCTTTGCACGGCGAACTCGCCCTGCGCCAGGTTGTTGCGCAGCGGCTGCTGGGCCAGCCAAACAAAGGGATCAGCCACCACCATACTTTCATCCACCGGTTGCGGCGCCGGATGCTGCGGGTCACACCAGGCAACCTGTGGCTGCGCGCACAAGGGGCTCAGCTGCGACCAGTCCTGCGCCTGCAAGGCCATCCGCGTCACATTCTCGCCGCCCAGTAGCCAGCGCCCGTGCAGCGGCAAGAGCGCAGTGCCTGACCCCGGCAACAGATCAGCATCTACAACGATCGCCTGAGGCGCGCTGGGGCATAGCGCCAGCCAGCCAGCCAGCCAGCTACGACGCACGGCAAACACCCGATGACGACCATCGGCCAACTGCTCACCTAAAGCCAAATGCATTAGCTCGACTTCCTCAGCGAGCAACTCTTCCACGGCAAACGGCAATGCCTGACGCAACCAGCGCGCTTTGCGGGTTGGCAGATTGACCGCGCAGGAGGTGACAGCTTCGACTGGCAACACCAAGATCCAACTGCTACCCAGTTGCGTCTGCGCCTCGCCGAACGCCTGGGTTTCGCTGACCCCATCGGCCACCCACTGCACGGGGAGATCCGCCTGCGCGCCGGCACAGGCGGCGGGCGGTAGAAATAGATAAGCCTGACTCATGGTTCGACTTCCTCAACGGGCGCCGGCGGCATACCGCCCTGCCCCAAATCACGTGCTAGAACATACAGCTGACCATCACTGGCGCGCTGCAAGGTGCTGCGTAAAACCTGACGGCGCTCACCCACAGTGACTTCACTGAGCACCTGAAAATACTGACTGCCGACCGCCAGCCCCTGGCTCTGCACCTGCAAGCCACTGAGCTGCGAGGTAAAGCTCGGTAAGTCACGATAGCCCTCACTGCCCCGCGCGGCGACCAGCCCTTGGGCGGTGCTCAGCGGCAGGCCTTCGGCCACACTGGCCAACACCCGCGCGCTGGCGGTATTGACGTTAAGCGTGGCATCCGCCGGCAAGACGCTGATGTAGGGCGACAGGCGCTGGTAATCCGCCTCGGTCATTTCCAGCAACAGACGCAGCTCAGAGACATCCTTCAACTCTCGGTTGCCCGCGCGATAAGGTGGCTGCGCCAGCAGGTATTGATTGTCTTCCGCACCGTAACCGCCGCTGGGCTGATCGTCAGCGTCCAACCAATCGAGCAGGCGTTCGGCGTAAGGCGCTTCAATTTGCAGCCCCAGCAGCAGACGACGAAATTGCGCCACGGCGGCTTCATTAGGCTGCCCTTGGCGCAACAGGCTGTTGAGATTGAAACGCCCTGTCAGATCGGTGATCTGCACGCGCAAGACGCCACCTTCATCCAAGGAGTAAGGCGCACGGGCGTTGGCCCAGGCTTCGCCCGGGTGATCCACCGGCGCACGCGGGTCACCTTCACGCAAGTCACGCTGCAGAATGGCCTTGGCCAGCGTCTCGCCGCCCAGGGCGTAATGCCAGGCTTGGCGCACATGCAACTGGTTCGCGCTGCTGCGGATCGACAGTTGTTGACGGGCGATAATCCCCGCGCTGACCACCGTGACCACAGCCACTACCAGCAAGACGGTGATCAGCGCCATGCCGCGCTGCCGACTCATAAGCGCGGCTCCTCAGGAGTATCTTCAACGGGATCGTCTGGGCTCGGCTCAGGCGCTTGCTGCAGTCGCTTCGGCAAGCCTTCAGGTAGGCGCAACACACGACGTATCTCGCCATAGCGACGGTGCTCAAGCACCAGCTCAACGGCCTGCGGTAACAGCTTCAGTGCATCATCCGGATCATTACCCAGCGGCGGCCAACTGGTCTGCCAGCTGCCCTCCTGGTCCAGATAGCGCAATTGCATGTGGGTCACCCCATCGAGGGCGGTTTGCACCTGCGGCTGACTGTCCTGCGCCTGATCCAGCACCGTCCAATAGTGACGCTGCCACTGCTCACCACTAAGTTGCCAGCGCACGCGCTGCAGACTGGAGCGTTGCTGCGCAAGGGGGTTACGCCAGCCGCTACGGGTCAGTTCCAGAGCGGGGCTATCGAGGTCGTCACCGAGCAAAGCAGCGCGTGGATCGCCAAAAGCGTCACGCGTGGGCCGGGCTTGTACCTGCAACACATCGCGCTCGAATGCGGCCATGGCGCGCACCAGCTCGCGTAGTTGCATCTCATGGGCGCGGGTGACTTTATCGGTTTGCAGCACGCTATCTAGCATGCGGTAAGTACCCAACCCCAACAGAGCAAAGATGGCGATAGCAATCAGCAATTCGAGCAGGGTAAAGCCGCGCGCCGCTCTCATTGCAGCACCCCGAGAAAACCATTCAGACTGATCACCGCGCGCTCACGTACATCACCGCCCAAGCGCCCCTGCTCTGAGGGCGCGACCCACAAGGTGACGCGGCGCATATCCGCCTCGCTGGTGACCAGCACCTCGCTTTGCCACTGCCAGCGCCGCCCGGCGAAATCCACCTCGCCCTGGTCACGGCCATCAGCAACCGGAGTCTTCGACAACTGAAACTCCGTCAGCTGGTTATCGGCGACCCACATGGCCAGTGTTTTTTCTTCTAGACGCGAGGCGGTTTGCAGGCTGCGTGCGGTGGCGGTCAGTACGCTGGCTGCAACCAGTGCGAAAATCGCCAGGGCCACCAACACCTCGAGCAGGGTAAAACCGCCTGCACGCTTCATCGTTTGCGCCCTGCCGGTTGTTCACTCTCGACCTTGGGTAACTGAAAACCGTCGCTGACCAATTGCAGGCGCAGCCCATCGACGCGGCGCTCGGCCAGGCGCAAACGAAACGGGCTGATTTCCCCACTGGACAGCAACAACAACTGCGGCGTCAGAGCGCCTTTGCTTGGTTCCTCGTCCTCAGGAAGAGGCAGCTCCAGGGCTGCGCCTTCCAGCTCGACGCTCAACTCAGCCCAGCCCGGCAATTTATGGGGCTTGCCCGATAGCGCCTGCCAACTCTGCTTCGCCGAGTCGTAGCGCAGTACTTGGTAGGCCTCACGACTAAGCAACAGGCCGTATTCCTGGTTATCCAGCACCGCTTCTTCGGCCAGCACGCCAATCAGCCCAGCCAGCCGTTCGGCTTCGTTATGCAACTCGCGCCCAGGACCGGCGATGCCCACACTGAGCACCGCAATACCGATCAGGCTGCCGAGAATCACCAGCACCACCAGCAGTTCGATCAGGGTAAAACCCCCAGCCTGGCTCGGTTGCTGGCGCATGGGAATCAGAGGTCCCAGTTACCGATATCGGCATCCTGATCGCTGCCACCTTCCTTGCCGTCAGCGCCCAGCGAATACAGGTCGAAAGCACCCTTGGTGCCCGGCGCCAGGTATTGGTAGACGTTGCCCCACGGATCGACAGGCAGGCGCTTGAGGTAGCCGTCGCGATTCCAGTTCTTCGGCTGCGGGTTACCGGATGGTTTTTTCACTAGCGCTTCCAGGCCTTGCTGGGTACTCGGGTAGGCATGGTTATCCAGTTTGTACATATCCAGCGCGGCCGCCACGGCCTTGATATCACCCTTGGCCACGGTGACCTTGGCCTGATCGGGCCGGCTCATCACCTGCGGCACCACCAAGGCGGCGAGGATGCCGAGGATCACCACAACCACCATAATTTCGATCAGCGTAAAACCGCTTTGACGCTTATTCACTGTTTACCCCACTAATTGATTGAGAGACAAAATCGGCAGCAGAATGGCCAGTACGATCACCAGCACCACCGCCCCCATAAAGACCAGCATAAAGGGCTCGAACAGCCCCACCAGCAGTGCCACCTGGGCACCCAAATCGTTTTCCTGATTGCGCGCGGTGCGGGCCAGCATCTGGTCCAGCTCACCCGAGCGTTCGCCGCTGGCGATCATATGCAGCATCATCGGCGGAAACTGACCGCTGGCCTCCAGCGCACGAGTCAGGCTGCCACCCTCGCGCACCTTCTGCGCGGCAATCACCACGTCAGCACGAATCACCCGATTGGCAATCACCTGCGCACCGATGCCCAGCGCCTCCACCAACGGCACACCGCTGCGGGTCAGAATGGCCAGGGTCGAAGCAAACCGTGCGCAGTCGGTGGCGCGAATCAAGCGCCCCACCAGCGGGATGCGCAGCAGAAAGCCGTGCCAGCGCGCCTTGACCGCATCATCACGCAACGCCCAGCGCAGGGCGAACACGCCCAGGATGGCGAGCATCACCGCCAGCCAGCCCCAACCCTTGACCCAATCGCTCAGGGCAATCAGACCGCGAGTCAGCGCCGGCAGGGTTTGCCCGGAGTCGACAAACACCCGCACCACGTCCGGCACCACATAACCGAGTAGGAAACCGACGATCAGCAACGACGCGCACATCAGAATCAGCGGATAGAGCAGCGCCAACTGAATTTTCTGCCGTGACTGCTGGCGCTGCTCGGTGTAGTCGGCCAATTGTTCGAGCACCGGACCAAGGTGGCCGGCATGCTCGCCCGCCGCCACCGTAGCGCGATACAGCTCGGGGAAAGCCGAGGGGAATTCTTTCAGGCTGCTGGCCAGGTCGTGACCTTCCAACACTCGCGCACGCACCGCCAACAGCATGCTCTGAATACGTGGCGAACTGGCTTGGGCCGCCGCTGCCCGCAGGGCTTCCTCGATCGGCAGCGCCGCCTGCACCAGCGTCGCCAATTGACGAGTGATCAATGCCAGATCGCGAGCCGAAATACCGCGAGGAAAACTGAAGTGCGAACCCGCGCCAGCATGTTCGCGGGTTCGCGTGGCTTTGACATCCAACGGCGCCAGCTGTCGCTCACGCAGAATCTGCCGCACCTGGCGCGCGCTGTCGGCTTCCAGTACGCCTTTCTGCTGGCGACCTTTGCCATCAAGGGCGAGATATTCGAAGGCGGCCACGCCCTACTCCTCTCGCGTCACGCGCAACACTTCCTCGACCGTAGTCGCCCCTTCCAGCACCTTGCGCCGGCCATCCTCACGAATGCTCGGGCCGAGGGTGCGGGCGTGGCGAGTCATGTCCTGCTCGGAGGCGGCGTTGTGAATCAGCGTGCGCAAGTGGTCATCGAACACCACCAGCTCGTAGATGCCAGTACGGCCGCGGTAGCCCTGCTGATGGCACTCGGCGCAGCCGCGGGCGTGATACAGGGTCGGCGGCTGCGCGAACGGCACACCGAGCAATGTGCACTCGGCCTCGTCGGCCTGATAGGCCTCTTTACAATGCGGACAGAGCACCCGCACCAGGCGCTGGGCCAACACGCCGAGCAATGATGAAGACAGCAGAAATGGTTCGATGCCCATATCCACCAGGCGGGTAATCGCGCCAATCGCACTGTTGGTGTGCAGGGTCGAAAGTACCAAGTGGCCAGTCAACGAAGCCTGCACGGCAATTTCGGCAGTTTCCTTGTCGCGAATCTCGCCGACCATCACCACGTCCGGGTCCTGACGCAGAATGGCGCGCAGGCCGCGGGCGAAGGTCATATCGACTTTGGAATTGACCTGGGTCTGGCCGATGCCTTCTAGGTGATATTCGATCGGGTCTTCGACAGTGAGAATATTGCGTGTACGGTCATTCAGGCTGACCAGGCTGGCGTACAGCGTAGTGGTCTTACCCGACCCGGTAGGCCCGGTGACCAGCAGAATGCCGTGGGGCTTGCGCACAGTGGCTTCCATCTGGTCGCGGTCACGCGCGCTCATGCCCAGGTGCTGCAAATTGAGGCGCCCGGCCTGTTTGTCGAGCAAACGCAACACCACCCGCTCACCATTGGCCGACGGCAGGGTCGAGACCCGTACGTCTACCTCACGCCCGCCGACTTTCAGCGAAATTCGCCCGTCCTGGGGGATGCGCTTCTCGGCGATATCCAGACGCGCCATAACCTTGATCCGCGAAACCAGTAGGGCCGCCAACTCACGCTTGGGCTCCAGCACCTCACGCAGCACACCATCCACCCGAAAACGCACCACGAGGCGTTTTTCGAAGGTTTCCAGGTGAATATCCGAGGCGTTTTCCTTGATCGCTTCACCGAGGATGGCGTTGATCAAGCGGATGATCGGCGCGTCGTCTTCCTGCTCCAGCAGGTCTTCGGTTTCCGGCACCTGCTCGGCCAGAGCAGCCAGATCCAGACTGCCGCCAATATCCTCGGCCAGCTGCATGGAGGCAGAGTCATGTTGATAGGCCTTGGCCATGGCCTGCTCGAAGGCCTCTGGCGACAGCGCGTGCAGCGGCAGCTGCGCACCGACAAAGCGCTGCGCCTCGCTCAGCGCCACCAGTTCGGCCCCCATGCGATAAGCCAGGCAAGGTAGGCCATTCTCAACGACGAGAACCACACCGTGACGCCTGGCAAAGCTGAAGGGTAAACGCCGTGATGGCACTTCTGTAAGCAACGCATTCATCCGTAATATGCCTTAAGCACAGGAGTTGATACTGGCCCCAGGACATCAAGCGAAGGCTCAAAAACTGGGGTTTTGCAATATAGTTGTTGTAAGTTAGCCGCAATAGAGCGAAAAACAGCGCGCTATCTTTAGCACATTGAACTGGTCGACACACTACCCCAACCAGGGGCTGCCAAATGCTTGGCAAATGTCTATGATCAGCGCGCGAACCACACCACATAATAATAAGTTACGGAGTGACGCCCCCTTTGCAAGTTCTGGTTCCCCAACGCTGGTTACAGCGCCAGGCCACCTCCCTCGCTGGCATCGTGCTGATTCTTGTTATGAGCGTCAGCCTGGCGTGGCAGAGTGCTGATTGGCTGCGCCTGCTGCGCGCGCCGGTGGTTGCCAGCAACAACAGCGCAAACGAAGCCCCCGTGATTGCACTCAATCCCGAGATTGGCCAACTGTTCGGTGCCAGCAGTATCGCCAGTGATGGCCCCGCCCCCAGCACCAACCTGCGTCTGACACTGCTCGGCAGCTTTGTGCATACCGATCCGCAACGTTCTACTGCCATCATCCTCAGCGAAGGTGGCACTGCCCAGCGCTACAGCATCGACAGTGAAATCAGCAGCGGTGTGCGCTTGCATTCGGTGGCCGCCGACCGCGTCGAGCTGATCCGTAATGGTCGCCGAGAGAGCCTCAGTTTTCCGCTGAATAGCTCAATCACCAGTAGCCCGCAAAACTATGCCCCGGACGCCACGGCTGACCCGCTTGAGCAGCTTAACGAGATGGAATCCGACGACCTGAGCCAATTGCGTGAGCGTATGGATGCCCTACGCCAGCAGATGCAGGACTCCGGCAGCCTGCCTGAGACTGCAGAACCCACCGAACAGCCCATGGAAGACAACTGACACGATGACTCCGACTCTCTCGCGCCTTACCTTCGCCCTGCTGGCCGCTGGCCTGGTTTTTAGCCCGCTGCCGCTGAGCGCTGCCGTTACAGCTGTCGCGCCGAGTGCCAGCCAGCAAGAAGAAAGCTGGACCATCAACCTCAAGGGCGCCGATATCCGTGAGTTTATCGACCAGGTCGCGCAGATCAGCGGGCAGACTTTTGTTGTCGATCCACGGGTCAAGGGTCAGGTCAGTGTGGTGTCCAATAGCCCGCTGACGCTGACCGAGGTTTATCAGCTGTTTCTCTCGGTGATGGCCACACACGGCTTTAGCGTGATTACCCAAGGCGATCAGGCGCGCATCGTGCCCAACGCCGAGGCCAAAGCTGATGCCGATAGCGGACGCAACGCACCGGACCGTCTTGAAACTCGACTGATCCAGGTGCAGCACGGCTCAGCCACCGAGCTGATTCCGCTGATTCGCCCGCTGGTGCCGCAATACGGCCACCTGGCGGCGATCAGCAGCGCCAATGCGATCATCATCAGCGACCGCACGGCCAATATCGAACGCATCCAAGACCTGCTGCGCCAACTCGACCAGAAAGGCCAGAACGACTACAGCGTGCTCAATCTGCAGCATGCCTGGGTCATGGACACCGCCGAAGTACTGCGCAGCGCCGTGGATCGCGGCCAGGCCAAGGGCGCTTCCGGCACCCAAGTGATCGCCGATGGCCGCACCAACCGCCTGATTCTGCTCGGCCCACCGGCGGCGCGAGCCAAACTGGTGGCCCTGGCGCAATCGCTGGACAGCCCCACCAGCCGCTCTGCCAACACCCGAGTAATCCGCCTGCGTCATGGTGATGCAAAGAGCCTGGCAGAAACCCTGGGCGAGATTTCCGAAAAACTTAAACCGGAAGCCGGCGGCGAAACCACCGGCAAACCGCAGACCATCCTGATCCGCGCGGATGAGAGCCTCAACGCCCTGGTGCTGCTGGCCGAACCGGATGTGGTGGCGACCCTGGAAGACATCGTGCGCCAGCTCGACGTGCCGCGCGCCCAGGTGATGGTCGAAGCGGCGATTGTCGAAGTCTCCGGCGATATCACCGACGCCCTCGGCGTACAGTGGGCCGTGGATGGCCGTGGCAGCACCGGCGGCCTGGGCGGTACCAACTTCAGCGGCACAGGGCTGTCAGTCGGACGGGTCTTGCAAGCCATTCAGGACAGCGGCAACGACAGCGGCAGCGATAACAACACCCTGGCCAACCTGCCGGACGGCGCAATCATCGGCCTGGGCACTGACAGTTTTGGCGTGCTAATTACCGCACTATCGGCCAACAGCAAGAGCAATCTGCTGTCCACACCGAGCCTGCTGACCCTGGACCACCAGAAGGCGGAAATCCTGGTCGGGCAGAACGTGCCGTTCCAAACCGGCTCCTTTACCACCAACAGCTCGGGCGCTGACAACCCCTTCACCACCATCGAGCGTCAGGATATCGGCGTGACCCTGAAAGTCACTCCGCATATCAACGATGGCGCGAGCCTGCGCCTGGAAATCGAGCAGGAAATCTCCTCCATCGCACCCACCAGCCAAGGCGTTAACGCTGTCGATCTGATCACCAATAAGCGCTCGATCAAAAGCACCATCCTCGCCGAAAACGGCCAGGTCATCGTGCTCGGCGGACTGATTCAGGATGACGTGACCCAGGCTGACTCCAAGGTACCCTTGCTCGGCGATATTCCGCTGCTCGGCCGGCTGTTTCGCTCGACCAAGGAAACCCGGATCAAGCGCAACCTGATGGTCTTCCTGCGTCCAACCGTGATCCGCGATGCGGCCGGTATGGCGGCGTTATCCGGGAAGAAATACAGCGACATCCGCGTGCTTGGCGATATCCGCGAGAACTACCGTCCCGGCATTCTGCCGCGCGACCCGGTGCAACTGTTCGACCAAGGCGAGCCTGAGGCTATTGATCTGCGCGAATAACCTCTCGGCAGCACGCACAGAGCAGCACAGAAACTAAAAGGCCTCGGTAGATACCGAGGCCTTTTGCTTTAGCGCGATAAACCCTTACTTGTCTTCATTACGCTGGTGCTTGAAGAACACCCCGTTGTCGCCGAACGCCGAGGCGATAAAGGCCGAGGTCAGCTCCATCTCGCCAATTTTCACCGCACTGTTGCGCCGCTGGGCGGCGTAGTTGCGGCTGATGGACGGAATGATCGAGGTCTTGATCTCCATCGACGTGGCATACACGTCATAGACCTTGGTGCCGGCATTTAGGGTCAGCAGGTCCGTACGGAAATCATGCGCGGTGCTGGCGAAGCGGTTGCGTAACTCCGTGCGCGGCACAAAGTAGATCTGCGTCGGCGCCTTGGGCTTGGCTACCGCCGCGCCTGCCTGGGTGACTTCGGCCATGTCGTTGAGCAGCAGCAAGGTCGGCTTCAAACTCACGGCCGAGAACAGAATTGTGGTGCCCAGGGTGTCGTTGACTTCCGGCACCACGTACTGCGACAGCTCGTTGGCGAAGAAGTTATGGTTGGCGCCCTGCCCGCTCAGGGTGTACAGCGCCGAGACGTTCTCCGACGGTTTGCCATCGACGAAAGCCTTCCACGCCAGGCCTGGCGCGAAGCCGCGATCGGCTGGATCACCCGTCACCGACAAACGCAGCAGACCGCTATCAGAGCCCTGGAACAGGCCGCTGTAAGGGTTGTTTGGCACCGCAACAAACTTGACCTTGGCCATCACGCCATGGGGATGAATCGGTTTCTCATAGCCGGCCGGTGCCACATCGCTGCGCACCTTTACCTTGTTCCACAGAATCGAGCCGATCAGCCCACCTATATTGGCGCGCTGCAACGCCGGCAGCTGGTCAGCGGCATACTGAGTGCGCAGCGCACCGTTGACCCAGAGGTTTTCCTGCTTGTTGGCCCCTGGCCAGCTTTCGTAGTCCGCTGGAATATTCAGACCCCAGGGTTTGAAGGCGTTTTCCACGCCCGCCAGACTGGTTTGCAGCTGCGGATTATGCCGGCGCAGCACATCGACCATGGTGGTGTGCTCGACCCAGTCGATCCCTTCCTGGGTGTACACCTCCGGGCGGTAGTCCTTGGTGTAGAAGCGGTCGGCCATCAGGCGCCGTGAAGCGTTCATGATAAAGATCTGGAACGCCGTTTCACCGAAGGCAAAGCCCTCAGGACGCACGGTTTCCGCCAACTGGCCGACCAGGGTATCGATCTTCTCGATGTCGTTGTTGTACAGGCGCTTGAGCTCGGCGAGGGTCGCAGCGTCCTTGGTCAGGTCCTCGAACTTGGTGATTGGCTTAAGACCAATCTGCCGGCGGAACTCGTTATAACGCGGCACACCACGCTCGCGGTCACGCAACACGTCGATGGCGGCCAGGTCGATATCGCCCACAAGTGGCATCGACAGGTTACGCAGGAAGTTCGGGTAGTTGTTCAGCGTCAGCGAACCCGGATTGGTGATGCCGAAGGAGTACCACAGGCGCTCCGGGCGCTCGTCGTTAAGCAGGTTTTCGGCGTCGCGGTCACGGGTGTTCTGCAGCGCGATGGTGCGCGAAACCTGATTCGAGCCAATGTCGTACACCTGCACGTTATCGCGCATCAAAGGGTGCATGCGGTACACCGCGACGAACTCTTCGGTGAGGGTGAACGGCACGCCGTAGTTGTTCGGCGCAGTGGAGCCGACGATGCCGGTCAGGGCGTGGTCGATGGCGCTGTTGCCAACACCCGGCGCAACGTTGGGGTCGAAACCGAGAATGCGTTTGACGAAGGAATCGGACTTGGCTAGGTCCGCCTGGAGCATGCGCACTTCGGCCTGGAAGTCATCACGCGGGCCGCCCTGGCCGAGCAGGCCCCACCAGTTGGAGTACATGGCACGCTCGGTGATTGGGTTGGCAATCACCGCCGGGGTCCATTCGACGGTGTGGATCTTGGCCATCAGCGCCGAGTTGATCAACCGCGCACGGTCATACAGCCACTGATCGCTCTGCGCCGGGTACTTCTGCTTGAGTTTGCTGGCGATGGCGTTGTGTTCGAGGGTGAACAGCTGATGCAGCATGCTCAGGCCCAGCCACCAGTTCTCGTTGAAACCGGTCACCGGTTTGCCGCTGAGCAGCTCGGTGGGCAAGGTGCCGTTGGCATTGACCTTGAGCTTGCCGTCAACAAACGCGCGCACCTTGTCGTTGGTTTCCTTGCTGCTGCCATATAGCTGCGAGCCGTCCCACCAGTGGGTGTTGTGGTTGCGGTAGGTTTGCGGTTTGCCGGCGTCGGCACTGCCACGCGTCGGGTCCGGTTGAGTACGTTTGACCGACATACTGCCGCTGCCCAACACATCGCCGGGCGGCAGCGGAAACTGGATCGGCTCGGCGTCGGCATTCGGCCCGTGGTCGAACCAGTCATGCACCATAAATTGAATCCAGGCGGCGGCGATAAAATTCAAGCTCGGTGCCGGCTTGAACTCCTCACGCGCCATCAGGCTGTTACTCACCTCACGCGGGTTGGGTGTGAGTAAGGTGCTGGTCTCGCCCTGGGTCACCGCCGGGTTGACGTTACGGCCAAAGCGCCGATACACCGAACCCTCGGCCGGGTTGCTGAGAATATTGCAGGTGCCATCCTCGGTGCGGGCCGCCAGGCTGCGCGCATCACAGGTGATATCGGCGTTATAGCCCGCATAGTTTTCAACATCGAAGAGGTTGTTCTCGAACAACGCCTGGCGCTCAACCGCCAGCACCAGTAATCCTGAGACTACGCCCAACGTTCCCAGCTTGGTCAAAGCTGGCCAAGTGACCCATACCGACATGGCTATTGCTCCCGTTTTATTGTTGTAGGGACAAGGCGGCTACTGACATAGCAGCGCAGGATCAAGCCTATCGACGGGTATGGCGCAACGCCCCCTTCCAGCGGAGGGGCTATGGCCAATCAGTTATGCAGCAATACCTAGTTGAGCGACGCGCGCGGCCGTACGGCGAGAATCGCCTCGGTGCGGCTGGAGACGTTGAGCTTGGAGTAGATGTTCTTCAGGTGCCATTTGGTGGTAGACAAGGCGATACCGGTCTTGTCACTGATCTGGGTATTCGACAGTCCGCTAAGCAGGCACTCGAATACTTCCAACTCTCGCCCGGTCAACAAGCCGCTGGCCAATGCATCGACTGGCGGAGCAGCCTGAATGCCTTGGAGAAATTCGCCGTAGTGCTCACGGTATTTGTCCGGTACTACCAGTAACCCGGACTGCGCCAGGTCCAACACACCTGCGGCGAAGCCTGGCGCCTCATCGAATACCGAGCGGTTGATATTGACGATGCCATAGGTCTCAACCAACCCAGCCAGAGTCGCCAGTTGCTGATTCTTGCTCTGGGTGGGCGCCGCCAACACCAGGCGGTTGGCTTCGACAATCAGCAACCGAGCACGCATTTCGCTTTGCCGTAACGAGGCCGCCAACACCTTGAGAATCCGCCCAGCATGAGCCTGTGCGCCACGCGCCTGCAGCCAATAGACACAGGCCAAACCCACGCGCTCCCAGTTTTCGTCATAGGTGCGCACACTCTCCCACTCCCCTGCCTGCAGCCGCGCTGGCAGGTCAAAACGCTGAGCCACGGCGTCCATGGCGGCGGGCTTACCGCTCAGGTACGCCTGACGCATACTTTCCTGGGTCACCTGGCTGATAAAGCGCGCGTAGTTGCCTAGTTGCAGGATGCATGACAAATGGTCGAGCAAACGGCTCGCGCGTGCTGTCTGCTGCTGACGATGCAGCAACCGCGACAGGGTGATATAGACCGTAGCAATCGCCTCGGTGGCCGAGGACGAGTTGACCATCGCCATCAACTCCTCACACAGCTGCTGCGCCTCGACCAGCTGGTTCTGCTCATACAGCACCACCACCATGGCCGTGGCGCGGTTGACCCAGGCTGGAGCGGCTTTGTCGGTGCGCTGGTAATCGCTGCACACCTCCTTGCGCGCGTGAGTCGCACGCCCGGCATTGCGGTGGCAGAGCGCGATGATCAGATCGGTGTAGCTCTCCAGAAAGCTGTGCCCACACTGCGCGAGCAACTGCTTGGACTCGCTGGCGAAACGGATGGCGTCCTGCAGACGCGCCGCCAATAGATGCCAGTAGGCAATGACCACCAAGGTGCAGGCGCGGATTTCCAGCTCCTGACCCACCTCGAGCAACTCACGCCAGGCGCGTGGCAGTACAAAGTCTTTGTCGTGCTCGAACAGGCCCAACAACAGTGCAAGAAACTGCCGGGAGGCCGGTTCTAGGTTCGCGACAGTGGCGCTTCGGCCCAGGCTGTCGAGTAACTCCAGATAGTAATGCGCCTGATGAAAGCGCCTCGACAGTGACAAGGCCGCGACCAGCCAGCCGAGCAGTTTTGGCTGCGCCAGCAGCAGCGTCTCGGGCAATGGTTCCAGCCAGCGCAAGATGTCGCCGAACTGCCCGCTGCGCACCCAGCACGCACAACTGTTCTCCAGCATCTCGAGAAATAGCGCCTGATCCGTGCAGCGCTGAGCATGCTGCAACGCCTGCTCATACTCGCCCAGGCTCAAGTAATAGTCGGCCGCACGGCTGTGCAGCTGATCCAGGCGTACGTATTCCTCGACCTGCAGGCGGCGACAGAGAAAGTCCTGCAACAGGGCATGAAAGCGGAACCAGCCGGGCTGGTTCTCTACCGGCAGCAAGAACAGCTGGCGCTCAGCCAACTCTTCAAGCAGTAACGCCGAGCCCGTGCGCTGCATCACATGATCGCAAAGCGCGCCGTCAAATCGTTCAAACAAGCCACTGCACAGCAGAAATTCACGCAGGTTCGGCGACAATTGGCGCAGGACTACATGGCCGAAATAATCGACGATTTCCGGCTGGCTGCCGTTAAAGCGCTGCAGCGCCTGAGTACCAAAACGCGCATAGGCCAGCAAAGCGATCTTCACCCCCGCCACCCAACCTTCGGTCATGCCCAGCAGGCTGTCGACATACTCCTGGCTAAGCACCTGACCGCCCAAATAGGTATTGAGCAGCTGCACCTGCTCGGCAGACAGACGCAAATCGTGCTGATCAATGCACAGCAGGCGGTTTTCCAGCTTCAGTTGGCTTAGGGCAAACCCCGGGTGATTTCGGCTGGCGATGATCAGGTGAACATGGGCTGGCAGCTTGTCAAGCAGCGCCGCCATCACTTCAAGAATGTTGCGCGAGTCGATCCATTGAAAATCATCGAACACGATAAACAGCGGACCTTCGACACGCGCCAGGGCATCAGCGAGCAGCTCACCCAATAACTGCGGCGAAAGGCTGGAAGCCACTGCCAAAGGGTTGAACCAGGACGTATCGAAATCGCCCACCTGGGCGCGAATGCTTTCGGCTAAGCGGCGAAAAAAACACAGCGGCTCGTTGTCCCGTGCTTGCAGCGGGTAATGCACCAACGCAGCCGCGCAACGCCCGCGCCAGTGTTGCAACAGCGTCGACTTTCCCGAGCCGGCCGGGGCCAGCAGCAGCGTCAGGGCGAAATTTTCACTGCGCGCCAACAGTTCCAGCAAGCTCTGGCGGAGCACACCATTGGCAGGTAGCACGCATGGCTGAAGTCGGTCCATCAGGCAGACCCTGTTGTTATTATTCGGCGCACGGTAAGGCGCCGCGCTTGGCGGTGGATGCTAGCGCCTGCGCCACTTCAGACTTTGAAGTGCGTCATGTTTTAGCCGTACCTAGCCAAAGGTTTGCCCATAGCCAAGCGCGCCAGAAAATGTGGCCAGGTCATGAAAAGAATTTGGGGAGAAATGAAGCAACCTGGCGGGCCGACTAAGGCCCGCCAGGCAAGCAGAACAGCTTAGAGTGCCGCCAGGCCGCGAGCCAGATCGGCTTGCAGATCGGCCAGATCTTCCAGGCCCACCGCAACACGGATCAGGTTGTCGCGAATACCGGCGTTAGCACGCTCGGCTGGGCTCAGACGACCATGGGAAGTGGTCGCCGGATGGGCGATGGTGGTTTTGGTGTCACCGAGGTTGGTGGTGATCGATATCACCCGCGTGGCATCGATAAAGCGCCAGGCTGCCTCTTTACCGCCCTTGACCTCAAAACTGACCACGGCACCGAAAGCACTCTGCTGACGTTTGGCCAACTCATGCTGCGGGTGGCTGGGCAAGCCGGCGTAGTACACATGCTCGATGCCTGGCTGTTGCTGCAGCCACTGCGCCAACTGCAGTGCGCTGGCGCAATGCGCCTGCATACGAATGCGCAGGGTTTCCAGGCCCTTGAGGAAGATCCATGCGTTGAACGGGCTGAGTGTCGGCCCGGCGGTACGCAGAAAGCCCACCACTTCAGTCATCAGCTTGGCCGAGCCGGCGACCACGCCGCCCATGCTGCGGCCCTGACCGTCGATGTATTTGGTTGCCGAATGCATCACCACATCTGCACCGAGCTTCAACGGTTGCTGCAGCGCAGGGGTGCAGAAGCAGTTGTCCACCGCCAGCAGCGCGCCTTTGCTGTGGGCAATATCGGCCAGTGCAGCGATATCCACCAGTTCGGCCAGCGGATTGGACGGCGACTCGACAAACAGCAGTTTGGTGTTGGGCTTAAAGGCAGCGGCCCAGCCGTCGAGATCAGCCAGCGGCACATAGTCAACCTGCACGCCAAAGCGTTTGAGGTACTTCTCGAACAGGCTGATGGTCGAACCGAATACGCTGCGCGACACCAGCACATGATCGCCGGCGCTGCACAGGCTCATGACAATGGCCAGAATCGCCGACATGCCAGAGGACGTCGCGACCGCCTGCTCGGCACCTTCCAGAGCGGCGATGCGCTCCTCGAAGGCCCGCACGGTCGGGTTGGTGTAACGCGAGTAGACGTTGCCCGGTACTTCGCCCGCAAAACGTGCGGCAGCATCAGCTGCGGTGCGGAACACATAGCTGGAGGTCGGATAGATCGCCTCGCTGTGTTCGCCTTCCGGCGAGCGGTGCTGACCGGCGCGCACCGCCAGGGTATCGAAGCCGACGCCGTCGAGATCACTGTCCAGACGCCCGGCTTGCCATTCAATCGTCATTGCCAACTCCCTCAACCGGCCCGCCGCAGCAGGCCGGACTGCAACCTAGTTGTTGTACAGGTCGATAATCGCGCTGACGGCCTGGGACTTGACCTTCGAGGCATCGTTGCGCGCCTGCTCGATTTTGTCCAGGTAAGCCTCGTCGACATCGCCGGTCACGTACTTGCCGTCGAATACCGCGCAGTCGAAGTTGTCGATTTTGATCTTCTTGCTGCCACTGACCGCCTCGATCAGGTCCGGCAGGTCCTGATAGATCAGCCAGTCGGCGCCGATCAGCTCGCACACTTCCTCAGTGGTTCGGCCATGCGCGATCAGCTCATGAGCGCTGGGCATATCGATGCCGTACACGTTCGGGTAACGCACTGCCGGCGCTGCCGAGCAGAAGTACACGTTCTTCGCCCCGGCTTCACGGGCCATCTGGATGATCTGCTTGCAAGTGGTGCCGCGCACGATGGAGTCATCCACCAGCATCACGTTCTTGCCACGGAACTCCAGCTCAATGGCGTTGAGCTTCTGCCGCACGGATTTCTTGCGCGCGGCCTGACCCGGCATGATGAAGGTACGGCCGATATAACGGTTCTTGACGAAGCCTTCGCGGAACTTCACGCCCAGATGGTTGGCCAGCTCCAGCGCAGCGGTACGGCTGGTATCCGGAATCGGGATGACCACGTCGATGTCATGCTGCGGACGCTCACGGAGGATCTTGTCAGCCAGCTTCTCGCCCATGCGCAGGCGTGCCTTGTAAACCGAGATGCCATCCATGATCGAATCCGGACGCGCCAGATAGACGTGCTCGAAGATGCATGGTGCGTACTTCGGATTCGCCGCGCACTGACGGGTATGGAGTTTGCCGTCTTCGGTGATGTATACCGCTTCGCCCGGTGCCAGATCACGGATCAGAGTGAAACCGAGCACATCGAGAGACACGCTTTCCGAGGCGATCATGTATTCCACGCCTTCATCGGTATGGCGCTGGCCGAAGACAATCGGGCGAATGCCATTAGGGTCGCGGAAACCGACAATGCCGTAACCGGTGATCATCGCGACTACCGCGTAGCCGCCCAGGCAGCGCTCGTGGACGTCAGTGACGGCGGCGAACACATCTTCTTCGGTAGGTTGCAGCTTGCCGCGCTGGGCCAGCTCGTGAGCGAACACGTTAAGCAGCACTTCTGAATCAGAGTTGGTGTTGACGTGACGCAGGTCAGATTCGTAGATCTCCTTGGCCAGCTGCTCGACGTTGGTCAAGTTGCCGTTGTGCGCCAGGGTGATGCCGTACGGCGAGTTGACGTAGAACGGCTGTGCTTCGGCCGAGCTGGAGCTGCCCGCTGTCGGGTAGCGCACGTGACCGATGCCCATATGACCGACCAGGCGCTGCATGTGGCGCTGTTGGAACACGTCACGCACCAGGCCGTTGTCCTTGCGCAGGAACAGGCGGCCATCATGGCTGGTGACAATACCGGCAGCATCCTGGCCGCGGTGCTGGAGGACGGTCAGCCCGTCATACAGCGCCTGATTGACGTTCGATTTACCGACGATACCGACAATGCCGCACATGTGACGCAACCCCTACTCAATGAAACACGATGATTCGCAATGCACTCACGGCAACTTAGGCTGCTGCAGTGCCTCTTTGAACGGTAACTCCACCGGCGCAGTAACGCCGCTGGCCAGCCACTCACTGGACAGACCCAGAATCAGGTTTTTCGACCAATCAGCAACCATCAGAAAATGCGGCAGAAGTGCTGACTCCTGCCACCAACTGTCTTGTTGCACCGGAGCCAGGCTGATCAGACCGACCAGCACCACTACTAGCAGGCCGCCGCGCGCCGCGCCGAAGACCATGCCGAGAAAACGATCAGTCCCAGACAGTCCGGTCACCCGGATCAACTCACCAATCAGGTAATTGACCAAGGCACCGACCAACAGGGTGACCACAAATAGAATCGCGCAACCTGCAATCACGCGCGCCGAGGGCGTTCCGATAAAATCCACCAGGTGCTGCGACAGCGCGCCGCCGAACATCCAGGCGACCACGCCAGCAATGATCCAGGTAAGCAATGACAAGGCTTCTTTAACGAAACCTCGGCTCAGACTGATCAGACTTGAAACGGCGACAACGGCGATAATCGCCCAATCGACCCAGGTGAATGCCACGATGCAGGTTACCGACGAGAAAGGCGCTGCATTTTAGCAGAGCACCTGTGCTGGGCGTAAGCAAAGGATTCGCCAACCGCTGAAATGCCCGGCCCACGTAGTGGCAGGCCAGACAGCTGGGCTTGGCGAGGCACGCCAAGCCGGTTGATCAACCCGCTTCTGGTTGAAAGCGCACCACAAAACCATTGAGTTTGTGCTGACGATTGAGCTGATCACGCAGGCGATCCGCCTCGGCACGCTCGATTAGCGGCCCGACAAACACCCGATTCATCCCATCGAAGCTGCGGATATAGGCGTTGTAGCCCTGACTGCGCAGGGTTTTCTGCAGTTTCTGTGCGCCATCGCTGCTCGACAGACTGGCCAACTGCACCGACCAACTGATCGGCAGACTGTTGGCATCCAGCTTACTCGGCGCAGGTTGAGGTGGTTTTGCCACAGGCTCAGGCGCGGCCGCGGGTGTCGCTGGCGTGATTGGTTCGGCCGGCGACTCACTCACAACAGGCTCGCTTGTCTCGAGGCTTTGCGCGGCCTCGCTTTCAATCGGTTCATCAGGTAATAACTGCGGCTCAGGCACGGCCACCGGCTGCAATTCGACCTCAGGGGCCTCGGGCGCCACAGGCATTGCCGGAGCATCGACCTGAACCCGCTGCGACTCATCTTCACGCGATAGCAGCATCGGCAAGAAAATCACTGCCAGCGCCAGCAATACCAGCGCACCGACCATACGCTGCTTCAATCCCTTATCCAGCAAAGCCATCCTGCACGCCCCCATTGGCTTGGCGGGCCAGCCAATCCAGGGCCTCGGCCACGCAGTAGAAAGATCCAAACAGCAGCACTTCATCCCCAGCCGAAGCCTGCTCACACTGAGCCTCGAGCGCTGCCTGCACACTTGCATAAGCGGCCACTTGCGCCCCGCTGTTGTGCAGATGCGCCTGCAACTCGGCGGCTGCACGTGTGCGACTGCTGGGCAAAGCCGCCACCGCCCAACTGTCAACCTCATTCAGCAGAGGCGCCACCACACCGGGCAGATCCTTGTCAACCAGCAAACCAAATACAGCTAGACGCTTACCTGATAGCGAACGGCTGGCCAGACGCTGAGCGAGATACTCGGCAGCATGGGGATTATGCCCAACATCGAGCAGCAGCGTGAGTGACTTGCCCTGCCAATTAAGCTTTCTGCGATCGAGTCGCCCGGTCACTCGCGTCTGCTGCAGTGCCTGAGTAATCACTTCGGGCTGCCAGGGCAGCTGCATCACTGCATAAGCCTGCAGGGCCAGGGCAGCGTTTTCCATGGGTAGGTCGAGCAGCGGCAAATGCGCCAGGCTCAGCACTTCACCTTGATGATTGAGGCCGTACCAGGACCAGTCCTGCACAGTGATGCTCAGGTCATAGTCACGGCCACGCAGGAAAAATGGAGCGTCGAGCAGCGCAACCTGATCAAGCAAGGGCTGCGGTGGCTCAAGATCACCACACAGGGCAGGCTTGCCGGCGCGGAAGATGCCGGCCTTCTCGAAGGCAACCGACTCACGGGTATCACCCAGCCAGTCGGCATGATCGATGCCGATACTGGTGACCAGGGCAATGTCGGCATCCAGCAGATTGACCGCATCCAGCCGACCGCCGAGACCGACTTCCAGCACCAGAGCATCCAGACCGGCCTGCTGAAATAGCCAAAAGGCGGCCAGGGTGCCCATTTCAAAATAGGTAAGCGAGGTTTCACCGCGCGCGGCTTCAACCACCGCGAAAGCCTCACAGAGCATTTCATCAGAGGCTTCAACGCCCGCGATCTGCACCCGCTCGTTGTAACGCAGCAGGTGCGGTGAGCTGTAAACACCGACCTTGAGCCCCTGCCCTTGCAGCAGCGAGGCAATAAATGCGCAGGTCGAACCCTTGCCATTGGTTCCGGTGACGGTAATCACCCGCGGCGCCAGCTTGGTCAAGCCAAGGCGCTGCAGCACGACCCGAGAACGCTCCAACCCCATATCAATGGCGCTCGGATGCAGTTGCTCCAGGTAGCTCAGCCAATCGGCAAGGGAGCGCTCGGTCATGCAGTCGCCGGCAAAGCTACAGGCGACGGCAGCCCCATAAACTGAGCCAGCAGACGCGCCAGGCGCGGACGCAATTCGGCGCGATGGATGATCATATCGATAGCGCCGTGCTCCAGCAGGAACTCACTACGCTGGAAGCCTTCCGGCAGTTTCTCGCGCACGGTCTGTTCGATCACACGCGGACCGGCAAAGCCAATCAGAGCGCGGGGCTCGGCAACAATCACATCACCGAGCATGGCCAGACTGGCCGACACACCACCGTACACCGGGTCGGTCAGCACGGAAATAAACGGAATACCTTCTTCACGCAGACGCGCCAGTACAGCCGACGTCTTGGCCATCTGCATCAGCGAGATCAGCGCTTCCTGCATGCGTGCGCCGCCCGACGCGGAGAAACACACCAGCGGGCAGCGCTGCTCCAGGGCCGCATTGGCGGCGCGAACAAAGCGCTCACCAACGATGGCGCCCATCGAGCCACCCATAAAGGAGAACTCGAACGCACAGGTCACAATCGGCATGCCTTCCAGGGTGCCACGAATGGCCACCAGGGCATCTTTCTCACCGGTCTGTTTCTGCGCGCCAGCGAGGCGATCCTTGTATTTTTTGCTATCGCGGAACTTCAGGCGATCAACCGGTTCAAGGTCGACCCCCAGCTCTTCACGCCCCTCGGCATCCAGGAAAATATCTAGCCGCGCGCGTGCATCGATGCGCATGTGGTGATTGCACTTGGGGCAAACATCCAGGGTCTTTTCCAGCTCGGGCTTGTACAGCACCGAATCACAGGACGGGCACTTGTGCCACAGGCCCTCGGGCACCGAACTCTTCTGAACCTCGGAACGCATGATCGATGGGATCAGTTTGTCTACCAACCAGTTGCTCATGCTCTTGACTCTCCAAAGCTGTTAACCGGGCAGGCTGCGCTAAATGCAATCAGCCCTAACCGGGAAAATTCATGGGTACAGCCGTTTCAGGGGCCGGTGCACTGCCATCGGCATTTACGCACCCGCCGCCTCGAACAACCGCCTGCAGCGTTTATCCAACCTGCAACAGGGTTATGGACGGCCAAGCCGGCAGCGTCGTCACATCAACCCTGCACACCTCAAGCAGTCTTTACCGCCTGCATAAAAGCGTGAATCTTCTCAGCATCCTTGATGCCTTTGGCCATTTCTACGCCACCACTGACATCCACAGCATAGGGACGCACCTGAGCAATGGCCTGTGCAACGTTCTCGGCCGTCAGGCCGCCTGCCAGAATAACCGGCTTGCTCAAGCCTTCAGGCACCAGCGACCAATCGAAGGCCTCGCCCGTGCCACCCGGAATGCCTGGCACATAGGTATCGAGCAACACGCCACTGGCATTCTTATAGAGCGCCACCTGCGCGGCAATGTCGTCACCTGGCTTGACCCGCAGCGCCTTGATATAGGGCCGGTGGTAGCCATCACAGTCTCCCGGGCTCTCATCACCATGAAACTGCAGCAGATCAAGCGGTACTGCATCGAGAATCTCGCCCAACTCGCAGCGGCTGGCATCGACAAACAGGCCCACCGTGGTCACAAAAGGCGGCAAGGCAGCAATAATCGCGCGCGCCTGCTGCAGCGTAACGGCGCGCGGGCTCTTGGCATAAAACACCAGGCCAATCGCATCCGCACCCGCCTCGACAGCCGACAATGCATCCTCTATGCGGGTAATGCCACAAATCTTGCTGCGAACGGCTGACAACAGGATGACCTCGATAAATTCAATTGAAGCCGGATGCTAGCAAATAGCCTTTCAGGCGTCAGCCGCCACATCAGGCAAGCCGGAAAGAAAGTGCGGCCCAAGATAGCGCTTGGGCAAGTCGAACTCTTCGGGATAATCGACCTGCACCAGGTACAGCCCATAGGGATGCGCGGTCACGCCACCGGTGCGGCGCACGCGGGTTTCCAGCACTTCTTGCGCCCACTCAACCGGCCGCTCACCCGTACCAATGGTCATCAGCACCCCGGCGATATTGCGCACCATGTGGTGCAAGAAGGCATTGGCACGGATATCCAGCACGATAAACCGCCCGTACTGCAGTAACTCCAGGTGATGCACCGTCTTGATCGGCGACTTGGCCTGGCACTGGCGCGCGCGGAAGGCACTGAAATCATGAGTACCGATAAATGCACGGGACGCCTGGCGCATGCGCTCGACATCCAGCGGCCGGTGATTCCAGGTGACTTCTTCAGCCATATGCGCCGGACGAATCTGATCGTTATAGATCACATAACGGTAGCGCCGCGCCTGAGCGCAGAAGCGCGCATCAAAGTGCGCTGGCATCGACTTGGCCCAGGTCACACTGATATCACCGGGCAGGTTCATATTCGCGCCCATCACCCAGGCATGCATGGAACGCTCGACCGGCGTATTGAAATGCACCACCTGGGCACTAGCATGCACCAACGCATCAGTACGCCCTGCGCAGCTTAACGTTACGGGAACACCGCCAGCGACTTTCGCCAGAGCTTTCTCCAGCGACTCTTGGATTGAAGGCACACCGGCGCGCTGGCGCTGAAAGCCGCGATAGCGCGAACCTTTGTACTCGACACCCAGGGCTATCTTGAAAACGCCAACGGCAGCCGAATCGGCTGCCGTTGTAGTAAGACCATCAGACATGTATCAGACCAATTTAGCGATCAGCTCACGCGCTTCATTCTGCTGACCTTCGTTACCTTCGGTGATGACTTCATCAAGGATATCGCGCGCACCTTCGGTGTCACCCATGTCGATATAGGCACGGGCCAAATCGAGTTTGGTTGCAGTCTCGTCGGTGCCCGAGAGGAAGTCGAAGTCATCGTCATTATCCATGCTGGACGAAGCTGCACTTGCCGGCACTTCCAGATCCGCAGGCTGATCCAGATCATCAGATAGCAGATCCAGCTCAGCACTGACTTCATCCAACTGAGCAGCGAAGCTGTCGCTCGCGGGTTGCGGTGCAGGCGCTTCATCATTGAGCGACAGATCGAAATCAGCCGACAGATCGAAGTCACCGTCCGCCTGCTCATCCGGCAGATCAAAACCTGGCTCATCGACAACCGGCGCTGCACTTGGCTCATCGTCGTCCAGGCTCAGCAGGAAATCATCTTCGGCAGCTGCAGCGGGCTTGGCCGGAGCATCCAGATCCAGGCTGAAATCAGCCAGGTCACCACTTAGATCCAGATCGCTATCGCCACCATCAGCCAGGCTCAGATCAAAGCCCAGGTCATCATCTTTGTTATCGGCTTGTTCAACCGGCGAGCTGAAGTCCAGATCGCTATCCAGCGACAGGCTGTCCAGATCATCCAGCGAAGCACTGTTACCGGCGGTTTGCAGATCACGATCCAGCTCGGATTCAAGATCATCCAAGCTTAGATCGAATGCATCATCTTGATCGCCAGCGGTGGCTTTCGGGCTTGGCTCGTCCAGCGCCAGATCGTCCAGGCTAAAGCTATCCAGATTTTCCTCTGCGGCAGCCGCAGCAGCAAAGCCGGCACCAGCAGCAACAGCCATGGCTGGGTAGCGAGCCTTGATCTGATCAAGCTCTGCGGCACTGCCACCAATTTCACGCAGCTCGTTGTCCTGACGAGCGAAACCGTTGCGATCGCCCATCTCGGCATAGACTTCCATCAACTTCAGACGCAGGTCACTGCGCTGCGGCTCATCATTGATAGCCCCTTGCAGCAGTTCAGCAGCCTGAGGGAAGCGGCCATAGGCGATATAGATATCCGCCTCGCCCAGCGCATCACCGGTTTGCGCAGTCACGCGTTCTTCGTTTGGAAGATCGGATTGCTGCCCATCCAGATCGTCAGCCACATCGGCGAAGCTGTCATCAGGTAGATCGAGACCGGCACCCAGATCGGACGAACCGTCATCGGTGGCCAGACTTTCCTGTAATTCGGCTTCTTTCAGGGCATTGCGGCGCGACAGCATCATCAACGCAATCAACAGCACCAGCAGCGCACCACCACCTGCAGCGCCCAGCAGCATCGGGTTGGCCAGCAGATCATCAAGGGCACTGCTTTCAGCCTGCGGCTCGGCCACTACCGGCGCTTCCACAACCGGCGAGACAGGCGCTACGGGAGCAGGCTCGGGCTCGGGCGCGGCAATAGGTGCAGGCTCAGCTACTGGGGCAACCGCTTCTGGCTGGACAGCAGGTTCTTCACTGTAATTAAAATCTGTCTCACCAGTTGCGGCGGGCACTACGGGAGCCGCAGCAGCTGGTTCCTGCGGCGCAACCTCTGGAGCAGTCTCAGCTGGAGCAGCCGGCGCCTCAGCGGCAGGGACCTCTGGAGCAACAGGTGCAACAGCTGGCGCCTGGCCTTGCGCAGCGAGATCAGCCTGTAGCTTGGCCATTTGATCGTCTTTCAACTGGATCAGGCGCTGCAGTTTGTCGAGCTGGCTCTGCAGATCCGTCATACGGCCTTTCAGCTCATCGTTTTCACGACGGCTGGAATCCAGGCTTTCCTGGGTCACGGCCAACTTGTCAGTCAGCGCTTTGCTATCAACTGCGCCCTTATCGCTGCCGGCAGTGGCTTTGCCGCTGTCAGCAGCGACCAGTTTCAGATTGTCGCCGGTTTCAGCCTTGGCTGGAGTCGCTGCGGCACTGGTGCGCTTGGTGGCATCCAACTGACGGGCGCTGGCAGCAACACTGCGACCTTCACGCCATGCGGCATTCTGCTCGGCAACCTGAGCAAGGGCTTCACCCTGAGCGCGGCTCTTGACCTGCTGTTCATCAGGCAGGCGCAGCACTTGGCCATTTTTCAGGCGGTTGATGTTGCCGCCGATAAAGGCATCCGGATTCAGATCCTGAATCGCTAGCATTGCCTGATGCACACTACCACCAGCCCGCGCACGCTGGGCAATTTCCCAGAGGGTATCGTTGGCAGTGGTTTTGTATTCATTGCCTTCCAGCGGTGTGGCTGCTGGGGCGGCGGGTGCTGCTGGGGCCGCCGGAGCTACTGGCTTAGCCGCAGCTGTTGTTGGGCGTGGCGCAGGAACAGGAGCTTGTACACGCGGCGCTGGTGCCGGCGTAGCTACAGGCATCTGCGCGGTTGCAGGAATAACGCTCTGCGGGGTGTACAGCGGCGGATCAAGCAGCAGGGTGTATTCACGCAGTAAACGGCCATTGGGCCAGAGCACCTCGACCAGGAAGTTCAGGTAAGGCTCACGCATTGGCTTGTTGGAGGTCACCCGAATGACGCTCTTGCCATTGGGTTTAAGTACCGGGGTGAACTTCAGGTCAGTCAGGAAAAACTGACGATCAACGCCGGCTTTATTGAATGCTTCCGGGGACGCCAGGGTCGGTATTACTTCGTTGGAAGCCAGGTCACGCACTTCCAGCAACTCAATCTCAGCCACCAGCGGCTGATTGAGCGCCGACTGCAGGGTTACTTCACCCAGCCCCAGCGCGTGCGCCATACCGGATGACAGCGCCGAAGCAGCTGCGATTGCCAGCACCAGTTTGCGAACCCGAACCATAGCGTTATCCCTTGTTTTATCTTTTTTTCTCGACCAGCGAGAGGATCTTGAAAATTGCTGCCTGCCACGCCAGAAGACGCAACCCCAATCAGCAATCAACTCAGCCAGTATTGCCAAGCTCGAAAGATTCTTCAAATTTCTAGGTAAGTATCTTTTACAGATAGTGTTTTATCAACAACTCGGCTAATTGCACAGCATTTAGCGCCGCGCCTTTTCTCACGTTATCAGACGCAATCCACAAATTGAGTTCGGCTGGATCAGCCAAACCGGCGCGGACTCGGCCAACATAGACCACATCCTGGCCGACTGCGTCGCCGACCGCAGTCGGATAATCATCGACCTCCACCAACTCCAGAGCCGGCGCGGCATCCAGAGCGGCGTACACCTGCTTCAGGTCGATGGCCGATTCGGCCTGCAGTGAAACACTCAGGCTGTCGCCAAAAAACACCGGTACCTGGATACAGGTCACTGCAACCTGCAACTCAGGAGATCCCAGCAACTCCTTGAGCTCGCCAGCAATCTGCCGTTCCAGCCCAGCATGCCCTGCGCTATCGGTCTGCTCGACCTGCGCCAGTAGATTGAACGCCATCTGCCGATCAAACAGCTGCGGCTCAAATGCTCGGCCATTGAGCAGCTCGGCGGTTTGCCGCGCCAGCTCGGACACCCCTTCCCGTCCACGACTGGATACAGCAAGGCAGGCCGTCACTGTCACTCGACGAAGGTTGATCTGCTCAGGTAAAGCCGCCAGCGCCGCGGCCAAAGCAATACCCGGAGCACTTGGGCTGGTCAACAGATAAGGGGCGGCCAGACTCGTCAATGTTTCAGGATTGACCTCGGGGATCACCCTTGGCGCTTGCACAGAGGGTAAACCACTGGCCAGATCAATCACCGCACAGCCTGCAGCAGCAGCTTGCGCGGCATATTTCTGCGTCACCTTGCTGCCAGCAGCGAAGAACACCAGCCGCACGCTGGCAAAGTCGAAGGTCGACAGATCACGTACGCGCAGGTTTTTGCCCTTGTAGGACAAGGAGCGCCCGGCCGACACACCGCTGGCCACCAGATGCAGATTAGCCACCGGGAACTCGCGTTCCTCCAGCAGCTGCACCAGGGTTTCGCCAACGCTGCCGGTGGCGCCAATGACGGCAATATCGAAGGTACGGGTCATGACAAGGCTCGAAGAAATAAGCCCAGCACTGTATCGCCGCACCGGCCAAATGCAAAGGAGCGGACTGCTGAGCGCTCGATTTGACTCGAACACCCAGCAGCCCGCCCCTCTTAGACAGCCTGTATGCGTATCAGCGCAGCGCGATCAACGCTCCAGCAGGATACGCAGCATACGCCGCAGCGGCTCGGCCGCGCCCCACAGCAGCTGATCGCCGACGGTAAACGCACCCAGGTACTGCGAACCCATATTGAGTTTGCGCAGACGACCGACCGGTACGCTCAGAGTTCCCGTTACAGCAGTCGGGCCGAGTTCGCGGATGCTCGCTTCACGCTGGTTTGGCACCAGTTTGACCCAAGGGTTGTGCTGGCTGATCAGACCTTCGATGTCCGACAGCGGCACATCCTTGTTCAGCTTGATGGTCAGCGCCTGGCTGTGGCAGCGCATGGCGCCGATGCGCACGCACAGACCGTCGACCGGGATCGGACTCTTGAAACGGCCGAGAATCTTGTTGGTTTCCGCCTGGCCTTTCCACTCTTCACGGCTCTGGCCGTTTGGCAGTTCCTTGTCGATGTAAGGAATCAGGCTGCCAGCCAGGGGCACGCCGAAGTTGTCGACCGGGAACGACTCGCCGCGCATAGCTTCGGCCACTTTGCGGTCGATATCCAGAATGGCGCTGGCCGGATCAGCCAGCTCATCTGCCACCGAGGCGTTGATCGCGCCCATTTGCTTGATCAGCTCACGCATATTCTGCGCGCCAGCGCCCGAGGCCGCCTGATAGGTCATGGCACTCATCCACTCGACCAGGCCAGCTTCGTACAGACCACCCAGGGCCATGAGCATCAGGCTGACGGTGCAGTTACCACCGATATAGTTCTTGGTGCCGGCATCCAGCTGCTGATCGATGACCTTACGGTTGACCGGGTCGAGCACGATGACCGAGCTGTCGTCCATGCGCAGCGACGAGGCAGCATCAATCCAGTAACCCTGCCAGCCGGCTTCGCGCAGCTTGGGGAAAACTTCATTGGTGTAGTCGCCACCCTGACACGTCAGGATCACGTCCAGGCTTTTCAGCTCGTCAATGCTGTAGGCGTCTTTCAATGGCGCCGTTTCCTTGCCAATTGCCGGGCCTTGGCCGCCGACATTGGAGGTGGTGAAGAACACCGGTTCGATCAAGTCGAAATCCTGCTCTTCCAGCATGCGTTGCATCAGCACGGAACCCACCATGCCGCGCCAACCGATCAGACCTACACGTTTCATAACCACTACACCTATATAAGCTGACCACCGGAGACCTCCGGCGGGCCAGAAAGATTACAGATTGCGCAACGCTTCGACTACTGCATCACCCATTGCTGCTGTACCGACCTTGGTCGTACCGGCGCTATGGATATCACCGGTGCGCAGACCCTGATCCAATACGTTGCTCACGGCCAGTTCGATGGCATCGGCCGCAGCTGTCTGGTTGAAGCTGTAACGCAGCATCATCGACACCGAGAGAATGGTTGCCAGCGGATTGGCGATGCCCTGCCCGGCGATGTCCGGCGCACTGCCGTGACATGGCTCGTACATGCCTTTGTTATTGGCATCCAAGGACGCGGACGGCAGCATGCCGATGGAGCCGGTGAGCATGGAAGCCTCATCCGAGAGGATGTCGCCAAACATGTTGTCGGTAACCATCACGTCAAACTGCTTCGGCGCACGCACCAGCTGCATCGCAGCGTTGTCGACGTACATATGGCTGAGTTCGACGTCCGGATAATCCTTGGCTACTTCAATAACCACCGCGCGCCAGAGCTGGCTGGAGGCCAACACGTTGGCCTTGTCCACCGAGCAGAGCTTCTTGCCACGGACCATGGCCATGTCGAAACCGACGCGGGCGATACGGCGGATTTCACTCTCGCTGTACGGCAGGGTGTCGTAGGCCATGCGCTCGCCGTTTTCCAGCACCTTGCTCTCGCGTGGGCTGCCGAAGTAGATGCCGCCAGTCAGCTCACGCACAATGAGGATGTCCAGACCGGCAACAATTTCGCGTTTGAGGCTGGAAGCATCAGCCAGTTGCGGATATAGGATCGCCGGACGCAGGTTACCGAACAGACCCAGCTGCGAGCGAATCTTCAGCAGGCCACGCTCCGGACGGATCGCCGGGTCAATCGCGTCCCACTTTGGGCCACCGACAGCGCCCAGCAGAATGGCGTCAGCAGCCTTGGCACGCGCCAGGGTTTCGTCAGCCAGCGGCACGCCATAACGGTCGATGGCCGCGCCACCCAGATCATCGAAGCTCAGCTCGAAACCCAGGCTGTACTTGTCGTTGGCCAGCTCCAGCACTTTGACTGCTTCGGCCATGATTTCTGGGCCGATACCGTCGCCGGGGAGAATCAGAATCTGTTTGCTCATTGCATCCTCAATCTATCCGTAGGGTGGATGACGCTTTTTTCATCCACCGAAACTGCGCAAGGTGGATGGATAAAGCGCCAACTGCGCGTCCCGACCCACCCTACCCTGATGTATTACTTGACGGCGCCGAACAGCCAGGGGCTGCGCTGCTGATAAGTGTTTTCAAAGGCCTTGATCGCCTCACTGTCCTGCAAGGTCAGGCCGATATCGTCCAGGCCATTGAGCAGGCAATGCTTGCGGAAGGCATCGACCTCAAAGCGGTACTGCACGCCATCGGGGCGGGTGACGGTCTGCGCGGCCAGGTCGACAGTCAGCTGATAACCAACGGTGGCTTCAGCCTGTTGGAACAGCGCATCGACCTCATCTTCCTTGAGGATGATCGGCAGCAGGCCGTTCTTGAAACTGTTGTTGAAGAAGATGTCGGCAAAGCTCGGCGCGATGATCGTGCGGAAACCGTATTCCTCAAGCGCCCATGGCGCGTGCTCGCGGGATGAACCGCAACCGAAGTTCTCCCGCGCCAGCAACACGCTGGCACCCTGGTAACGTGGAAAGTTCAGCACGAAGTCCTGATTGACCGGACGCTTGGAATTGTCCTGATTCGGCTGGCCAATATCGTGATAACGCCACTCATCGAACAGGTTCGGGCCGAAACCTGAGCGCTTGATCGACTTCAAGAACTGTTTGGGGATGATCTGATCGGTATCAACGTTGGCGCGCTCCAGTGGAGCGACCAGGCCGGTGTGTTGGGTAAAGGCTTTCATAGTCGAGTCCTCAGGCCTGAATCAATTCACGCACATCGATAAAGCGGCCAGTTACGGCAGCAGCAGCAGCCATGGCTGGGCTGACCAGATGGGTACGCCCACCAGCGCCCTGACGGCCTTCGAAGTTACGGTTCGAGGTAGAGGCGCAATGCTCGCCGCTGCCGAGTTTGTCTGGGTTCATCGCCAGGCACATGGAGCAGCCCGGCTCGCGCCATTCAAAACCGGCTTCGATAAAGATGTGGTGCAAACCTTCCTGTTCCGCCTGGGCTTTGACCAGGCCTGAGCCCGGTACCACCATCGCCTGCTTGATGGTGCTGGCGACCTTGCGGCCCTTGGCTACCTCGGCGGCGGCACGCAGGTCTTCAATGCGCGAGTTGGTGCAGGAGCCAATAAACACGCGATCCAGCTGGATATCGGTAATCGCCTGATTGGCCTGCAAACCCATGTATTTCAGGGCACGGGTAATCGAATCTTTCTTTACTGGGTCGCTTTCGGCGGCCGGGTCCGGCACGTTCTGATCCACGGCCAGCACCATTTCCGGCGAAGTACCCCAGCTGACTTGCGGCTTGATGTCTTCGGCACGTAATTCGACCACGGTGTCGAAATGCGCATCAGCGTCCGACACCAGGTCCTGCCACTGCGCCACGGCGGCGGTCCAATCGGCACCTTTCGGAGCAAACGGGCGGCCCTCGACGTAGGCGATGGTTTTCTCATCCACCGCCACCAGGCCCACGCGGGCGCCGGCTTCGATGGACATATTGCAGATGGTCATGCGCCCTTCCAGCGACAGGTCGCGGATCGCGCTACCCGCAAACTCCAGCGCGTGGCCATTACCGCCGGCGGTGCCAATCTTGCCGATCACCGCAAGCACGATGTCCTTGGCGGTCACGCCGAACGGCAGCTTGCCTTCGACCAGCACCTGCATGTTCTTCATCTTCTTCGCCACCAGGCACTGGGTCGCCAGCACATGCTCGACCTCGGAAGTGCCGATGCCGTGGGCCAGCGCGCCGAATGCGCCATGGGTCGAGGTATGCGAGTCGCCGCAGACCACGGTCATGCCCGGCAAGGTCGCACCCTGCTCAGGGCCAACCACGTGGACGATGCCCTGGCGAATGTCGTTCATCTTGAATTCGAGGATGCCGAAGTCATCACAGTTCTCATCCAGGGTTTGCACCTGAATCCGCGAGACTTCATCAGCGATGGCCTCAAGGCCGCCCTGACGCTCGGCCTTGGTGGTCGGCACGTTGTGGTCTGGGGTGGCGATGTTGGCGTCGATGCGCCACGGTTTGCGGCTGGCCAGACGTAAGCCCTCAAAGGCCTGCGGCGAGGTCACTTCGTGAAGGATATGCCGGTCGATGTAGATCAGCGACGAGCCATCGTCGCGGCGCTTCACTTCGTGCATTTCCCAGAGCTTGTCGTACAGCGTTTTGCCGGCCATCCGCTATCCCTCATCAACCTGTTTCTATGCCTGGGCAAATAGCCCTTTGGCTTATGGGGTAATCCTATGGGCTTGCATTAAATTACTCAAATTCATATTTTTCATTCAAAGCATTCCTCATTGGAATGCAAGTGCATTTAAGTTACGCATACTGCACGTCGCCCATCGCCAGGAGCAGCCCTATGGATCTCGCCACCCTCAATGCCTTTATTGCTATCGCCGAGCTGGGCAGCTTCTCCGAGGCGGCTGAACGCCTGCATCTAACACAACCGGCGGTGAGTAAACGCATCGCCAGCCTGGAGCAGCAGCTGAGTGTGCGCCTGTTCGACCGCCTGGGCCGCGAGGTCAGCCTGACCGAGGCCGGCCGCGCCCTACTGCCGCGGGCCTACCAAATACTCAATGTGCTCGATGATACGCGCCGCGCATTGACCAACCTGAATGGCGAGATCAGCGGTCGCCTGACCCTCGCAACCAGTCACCATATAGGCCTGCATCGCTTGCCGCCGCTGCTGCGCGCCTTTACCCGGGCGCACCCACAGGTGGCGCTGGATATCCAGTTTCTCGACTCGGAAGTGGCTTATGAAGAAGTGCTGCATGGCCGCGCCGAGCTGGCGGTAATCACCCTGGCGCCGGAAAACCGCGAGCCGGTGCATGCAGTGGCCGTGTGGGATGATCCGCTGGATTTCGTCGCCGCCCCCGAGCACCCGCTAGCCCGCAGCAAAGCGATCAGCCTGGCCGATGTGGCCCATCACCCGGCGGTCTTTCCCGGTGGCAATACCTTTACCCACCATATTGTGCGGCGCCTGTTTGAGGCCCAGGGGCTGACACCGAATATCGCCATGAGCACCAACTACCTGGAAACCATCAAGATGATGGTTTCCATCGGCCTGGCCTGGAGCGTGCTACCACGTACCATGCTCGACGAACAGGTGGCGCGCCTGCCGCTACCGGGCATTCAGTTAACCCGTCAGCTGGGTTATATCAGTCACACCGAACGCACTCTTTCCAACGCTGCGCGGGCCTTTATGAACCTGCTGGATGCCCAGCGTGATGGCCTTGCAATGGCCAGCAACTAAGGGCTAACGTGAGCTCATAACGATAAGAAAGGTTTCTGCATGACTCAGCCCCGCTGCTCAGCCACAGGCCAGGAAACCCACGTATACAAAGGAAGAGTTGGTCGTGGCTAAATCCAGTGATCGCCGTCCGCCACTGCCGTATATCCCGGCACTGGACCCTGCCGAATTCGAAAGCACCTGGAACGACGCCCCTCGTCTGCTACGCGCCCTCAACGGTGCCAAACTGGGCACCTGGTATTGGGACATCGAAAGCGGTCGGGTCAGTTGGTCACGCGGTGCACAAGCGTTGTTCGGCCTAGACCCCAGGCAACCGCTGCGCAAACAGATCAACTATATCGAGCTGATCCCCGAGGAAGACCGCGCTGGCGTCCTGCAACTATTCGAGCAGCTGCTCGCCGGCACCCCGAGTACACGCGCCTTTCGCCACCGCATCTTCTGGCCAGACGGCAGCCTACATTGGCTTGAAATCAGCGGCAGCCTGCAATTGGATGCCGACGGCAAACAGCGGGTGATGGGCGTCATTCGCGATATCAGCAACCAACAAACTCGCGAACAGGCGCTGCGCAGCAGCGAGGAGAAATTCGCCAAGGCGTTCAACTACAGCCCGGATGCAGTGGTTATCACCGACAAGGCCAGTGGGCGTTTTATCGAGGTCAATGCCGGCTTTGAGCGCCAGTTTGGCTGGCATAGCAGCGAGACCCTTGGCCGTACCTCAACCGATATGGGCATATGGGCCCACGCCAGCGACCGCCAGCGGATGATCGACGCGCTATACAACAACGCGCTCAATGGCCTGGAAGTCAGCCTCTATCACCGCGATGGCAGCCTGCGCCTCAACCAGCTGTTCGGCGGCGAAATCACCCTTGAGGGCGTGACCTGCCTGGTCCTGTCGCTTCGCGATATCACCCAGCAACGCCAGCAGGAGCAAGCCCTGCACGACAGCCAGGAGCGCCTCAACCTGGCCCTGGACTCGGCTGATCTTGGCACCTGGGACTGGCATATCCCCAGCAATATGCTGTTCGGCTCGGCACGCGCTTCGAAACTGCATGGCCTAGCGGACGAGCCCTTCCATGACGACTTCCGCAAGTTCTTTAGTTTTGTTCCGCTAGAAGATCGCCGCGCCATGCGTAAGCATTTCAATAACCTGGCGTTGGGTCTGACCGAGGATTACCAGGTCACCTACCGGGCGGTTTACAGCAACAAGGATGTGCACTATCTGGAAAGCACCGCCAAGCTTTACCGCGATGCAGAGGGTAAGCCCGAACGCATGGCCGGGATTCTTATCGATATCAGCGAACGGGTGCGCCGCGAACAAAGCCTCGCCGCCTCAGAGGCAAAATTTGCCAGCCTGTTCCAGGCCAGCCCCGACCCTATTGCCTTGACGACTCTGCCTGACGGCGTGGCGGTGGAGATCAACGCAAGTTTCAGTCAGACCTTTGGCTGGCAACCCGACGAGGTGATCGGCCGGCGGATGACCGACCTGAACTTCTGGGCTGACCTTGAAGTACGTACCGAGTTGTTTAGCAAGCTTGAGCACGACCAAGGCCTGGACAACGAAGTGGCCGATTACCTGGATAAACACGGCCGAGTGATCACCTGCGTGGTCTCATCCAGGCCGATGACGCTGAATAACCAGCGCTGCATCCTCACCACCTTCCGCGATATCAGCGAGCGGCAGAAAGCCCAGGCTGCACTGCAGGCCAGCCAGGAGAAGTTCGCTCTGGCGTTCCACTCCAGCCCCGACGCCATCACCATTACCGAGCGTGATACGGGCCGCTATATCGAAGTCAACGAAGGCTTCGGCCGCCTGACCGGCTACAACATCAACGAGGTAATCGGCCGCAGCGCCATGGAACTCAATGTCTGGGCGGACCTGTCTGAGCGCGATTTGATGGTGCAGAAGCTGCAGCGCGACGGGCATGTCTACCACATGGAAATGCACGGCAAGCACCGCGATGGCACAGTCAAACTGGTCGAGGTGTCGGTCGAACCCATCGAACTCAACAGCACACCCTGCCTGCTGCTCACCGCCCGCGATATCAGTGAACTCAAGGCAGTCCAGGCTCAGGTGCAGCATCTGGCCTACCACGACTCACTGACCAACCTGCCCAACCGTGCCCTGCTGCTCGACCGTCTGACTCAGCAGATATCCCTGCTCAGGCGCCATGAACTGCGCGGCGCCCTGCTGTTTATCGACCTCGACCACTTCAAGCACATCAATGACTCGCTCGGCCACCCGGTCGGTGACGCGGTGCTCAAGCTGGTCACCGCACGCCTTGAAGCCAGCGTGCGCCAGGAAGATACCGTGGCGCGCCTGGGAGGCGACGAATTCGTCGTACTGATTTCCGGCCTGGAAGGCAAACGCTCAAAAGTGGTCCAGCAGGTCCGCGCCGTGGCGGAAAAACTGCGCCACCTGCTCGCCGAACCGATGCAGCTCGACGGCCATCAGCTGCAAGTCACTCCAAGCATCGGCATCGCCTTGATCCCCGACCATGGCGACACCCCTTCGGACCTGCTCAAGCGCGCCGATATTGCGCTTTACCGTGCCAAGGATTCGGGCCGCAACTGCATTCAGTTGTTTCGCAACACCATGCAGAAGGCCGCCAGCGAACGCCTGCGCCTGGAGAACGACCTGCGCCTGGCCCTGGCAAGGGGCGAGTTCGAGCTGCACTTCCAGCCCCAGGTGGATGCGCGCAACAACCAGATTATTGGAGCCGAAGCTCTGCTGCGCTGGATGCACCCGACCCTGGGCGCGCAATCACCGGCACTGTTTATCCATGTACTCGAAGAAAGTGGGCTGATTCTCGAAGTCGGCGGCTGGGTGCTCGCCGAAGCCTGCCACGCCTGCGCTCAGCTGCTTGAGCAGGGTATGGTCAGCGTCTCGCAGTTCAGCCTGTGCGTGAACATCAGCCCGCGACAGTTCCGCCAGAGTGACTTTGTCGAGCTGGTGGAACGCTGCCTCGCCAGCAGTCACCTGCCGCCGCACATGCTCAAGCTGGAAATCACCGAAGGCATCGTGATCCAGAACATCGAAGACACCATCGCCAAAATGAATCGCCTCAAGCGCCACGGCGTGACCTTCGCCATGGATGATTTTGGCACCGGCTATAGCTCACTGACTTATCTCAAACGCCTGCCGGTGGATGTGCTGAAGATCGACCAGTCCTTCGTCCGCGACGCCACCCTCGATGCTAACGATGCGGAAATTATCCGCGCCATCGTCGCCATGGCCCGCAGCCTGGGCTTGGACATGATTGCCGAAGGCGTCGAGCAAACCGACCAACTGGAGTTCCTCCAACTACAGGACTGCCATCACTACCAGGGTTACTTGTTCAGCCGGCCGGTGCCGCTGGAGCAGTTCCGCCAGTTGCTGCACGACAACCACACGCCGACGCAGCTGTAAAACAACAAGGGCACCCGCAGGTGCCCTTGTTGTTACAACGCGGCCGCTTAGCTTTGCAGGACAGTACGCCCGGCCCCAATTGGAATGCGCTTGGCCTTGGCCTCTTCCGGCACGATGCGCACCAGGTCGATATTCAGCAGGCCGTTGACCAAGCTGGCGGACTTGACCTCGATATGATCGGCCAGACGGAACGACAGTTTGAACGCTCGCTGGGCAATACCCTGGTACAAATAGGTGACGTTCTCAGCGCTGGTGTCGCGCTTGCCGCCGGTCACGGTCAGCACGCCGCGCTCGACCTGCAGCTCCAGATCGTCGTCCTGGAAACCCGCCGCCGCGACCACAATGCGGTATTGGTCGTCGGCATACTTCTCGACGTTGTAGGGGGGATAGCTACTACCCGCCTCGTTGCGCATAGCCGACTCGAACAGGTCATTGAAACGGTCGAAGCCAACGGACTGACGGAACAGCGGGGTCATGGAAAATGCGGTGCTCATGATTTAAATCTCCTGAATTTCAGCGAGTGGTTAATCGCGGAACCCGACTTCGGCATCCCGCATGACTGAAAATGTGGCTAGTCAGGTAGATTTCAAGCCTCTGCAAAAATTTCTTACAGAGAGGATATGGCGATGGAGAAAGTCATGCTGATCACCGGCGCTAGCCGCGGTATTGGCGCCGCCACTGCCAGGCTGGCGGCCGCCCAGGGTTACGCGTTGTGCCTGAATTACCACCGGCAACAGGCAGCGGCGCAAGCGCTGGTTGAGGAAATCACCCAGGCCGGCGGCCAGGCCATCGCCGTGCAGGCCGACGTAGCAGACGAAGCTCAGGTGATGGGGCTGTTCGCCAGTCTCGACCAGCACTTCGGCCGCCTCGATGTATTGGTCAACAACGCCGGCATACTGGAAACCCAGATGTGCCTTGAACAGATGGAGCTGGCACGCTGGCAACGGGTGTTCGCCACCAATGTGTTCGGCAGTTTTCTCTGTTGCCGAGAAGCGATCAAACGCATGTCAACGCGCCAGGGCGGCGACGGCGGCGCCATCATCAACCTGTCCTCGGTGGCCGCGCGGCTTGGCGCACCGGGTGAATATATCGACTACGCAGCGGCCAAAGGCGCCATCGATAGCATGACCCTGGGCTTGGCCAAGGAAGTGGCGGCCGATGGCATTCGCGTTAACGCGGTGCGCCCTGGAGTGATTGAGACTGAGATTCACGCCAGTGGCGGCGAGCCAGAGCGAGTCGCCAGGGTCAGCCCGAGTGTACCGATGGGCCGCGGAGGCCTGGCCAGTGAAGTGGCCGAGGCGGTTCTCTGGCTGGCCAGCGAGCAGGCCTCCTACACCAGCGGGGCACTGCTGGATGTTAGCGGCGGGCGCTGAGAACCTATTTACGATCTGCTGCGCGTCGGCCCTGCTGCGTTAAAAACAGCACGTAGGGTAAATGGCGCTTTTTCATCCACCAAATGTCGAGAACATGGTGGATCGGTGCAGCGTGATCCACCCTACGAACTGAGAGGAAACGCTCAGGCGCTGGCCTGTTCGACGCGCCCGGAGTCGGCAAAATCGATACCGAGCAGACCATCAATACGCAGGCAATCGCTTTCACGGCGCAGCAGGTTAAACAGCTCGGTGGCTTCGGGGTAGCTGCGGGTCAGCATCGCCAACCACTGTTTAAGCCGCCCCGGCGCATAGCGTGGCGACATCTTGCGCCGTGCCTGCAGCCAGAAATCTACCAGCAGCGGCTGCAATTCAGCCCAGCTCATCGGCACCACATCCTGCCCAGTCTTGGCAGCGACGATCTGCCGGGCCAAGTCCGGGCGCGCCACCAGACCGCGACCCAGCATGATGTCCTCAACGCCGCTGACCTCACGGCAACGCCGCCAGTCATCCAGGGTCCAGATCTCGCCATTGGCGAATACTGGCACCTTAACTGCCTCCTGCACACGCGCCACCCACTCCCAATGCGCCGGCGGCTTGTAGCCTTCAACCTTGGTACGTGCATGCACCACGATCTGCGCTGCGCCGCCATCGGCCAGGGCCTGGGCACACTCCAGGGCGTAATCCTTGTGATCAAAACCCAGGCGCATCTTCGCCGTTACCGGAATGGCCGCCGGCACCGCACGGCGCACCTCACGAACGATAGCGTGAAGCAGCTCTGGCTCCTTGAGCAGCACCGCGCCGCCACGGGATTTGTTCACCGTCTTGGCGGGGCAACCGAAGTTGAGGTCAATTACCGGCGCACCCAGAGTGCAGGCAAACGCCGCGTTATCCGCCAGGCAGGCCGGATCGGAGCCGAGGAACTGCACGCGCAGCGGCGTACCGGCGGCCGTTTGCGCGCCACTGAACAGTTCGGGGGCGAGTTTTTGGTAGGTACTAGCGGGCAACACCCGCTCGGTCACACGGATAAATTCGGTCACGCACCAGTCAATGCCGCCGACCCGGGTCAGCACATCACGGAGTATTTCGTCGACCAGCCCCTCCATGGGTGCCAAGGCGATCTGCATAAACAAGCTCTCGAAAAAACGCTGCGCAGTGTACGCGGGCAACCGCCCGGGGCGTCAGTAAAATGGAACACCGTCCGTCTCGAGGAGTCCACATCCAGACCATCGACTGTTCTGGAGACGATCATGCGCACCCTGCTATTGCTTGGCTGCCTGTACCTGAGCCTTGGCCTAAGCCATGCAGAACCCGCCACGCAAGAACCCGCAGCAGATACCGCCGCAAAGATGGCACAGCTGATCATCGGTCGTGATGAGAAGGTTCCAGAAACCTGCGATGTGGAGCTGCAACTGGAAGAAAAAACCGTGGCACAACTACAGGTCGGTGACTCGATAAGCCTGGATATACCTGCGGGCACTCACTACCTCAGAGCCAAACTGATAACTGCGGGGGGGTGTACGCCCGACGATCTGGCCAGCGGTCAGTCAATCCTCCTTGAACCCGGCGAAAGTCGGCAGTACCAAGTGATGCTCGACAACGACGCGTTGTTCCTGGCACCGCAGCTACAGGAATAACTCTGACTCAGAGCTCCATGGGAAACACCGGCTGCAGCGCCACACCGTAACCGTCGACAAACTCTGGCGGCATGCGCTTTGGCTTGCCACTGGATAGCTCGATGCAGACAAAGGTGGTTTTCGCCCGCAATAGGGTGACGCCATCCTCCGGGCGAATAAGCTGAAAACGTCGATCCATCTTCAGACGCTGATCAGATTCGACAATCCAGGTAGCCATTTGCAGTTGCTGGTCCTCATAGGCGCTAGCCAAGTAATCGATTTCATGACGCAGCACGGCCATGGCACGGTCAAGGCGACGATACTCCGCCAGATCCAGGCCCAGAAACTGCGAATGCCGCCAGGCACAACGTTCCAGCCAGCTAACATACACCGCGTTATTGGCGTGGCCGAGACCGTCGATATCGTCCGCTGTTACTTGGATATTGATAACAAAGGGGTTACTCAGATCCCAGCTCATGCCGATTGCTCCAGGCTGCCAGCCAGAGCCCGTGCCTCGGCCGCCAGCTGGGTGATTTGATCCCAGGCACGAGCGCGCACCAGGTTGCTTGGCGCGATCCAGGTGCCGCCGACGCAGGCCACGTTAGGCAGGCGTAGAAAGCCCAGCAGGTTATCTGGGGTTACTCCACCGGTTGGGCAAAAGCGAATACCGGTGAACGGCCCCTTGAAGCTCTTGAGCATCTTGATACTGGTGGCCCCATCGGCCGGAAATAGCTTCAGCGAGCGATAACCGTACTCCAGCGCCAGCAGCACTTCTGAGGGCGTCATCACCCCTGGCAGATATGGCAGACCAGAATCCTCTGCCGCCGACGCGAGGCGCTCGGTGCAACCGGGGCTGACGGCAAACTGCGCACCGGCGTCGCGAGCCTCAATAAACTGCTCGGCATGAATCAGGGTACCGGCACCCACCAGTAGGTCCGGCAGCTCCTTGCGCATGGCTGCAAGCGCATCCAGGGCACCGGGGGTGCGCAGGGTCACTTCCAGCACGCGAATGCCGCCAGCGTGCAGCGCACGAGCCAGGTCCACCGCCAGGCTGATATCTTCGATCACCAACACCGGCAATACCGGGCGGGCCTGTTGCAGCACCCCATCCATCGTCAGGCTCATGCCTTGCTCCCCGCTATCAAGATTCAATCTTCGCTTTCAGTCTTCAAACAAGCTGCTGGCGCCCTGCTCAGCCGAACCGACCAGACGGCGCTGCGCCGCAAACATTTCCAGACCATAACCCAATTCCAGCTCAGAACCGGCAGACGCCAGCGGACGTGCAGCCAGTTGCTGTGCGCTCAGCTCCACCTGCAGCAGCCCCTGCTGCGCATCTAGCACCAGCCAGTCGCCGTCCTGCAAGCGCGCCAGAGCGCCGCCAGCGGCTGCCTCCGGGGTCAAGTGCAAGGCGCTAGAAACCTGCCCGGAAGCACCGGACATGCGCCCATCGGTAATCAACGCGACACGCTGGCCGGCTTGTTGCAAATTGGCCAACAGCGGCATCAGTTTGTGCAGTTCGGGCATACCATTGGCTTGTGGGCCTTGGAAGCGCACAACCAGCACTAGGTCACCTTGCAGCTCACCCGCGCTGTAGGCCGCCTGCACGGCCGCTTCCGAGTCGAAGATCCGGGCCTGGGCGCGGATCTTCCAGAATGCCAGGTCTACCGCCGAAGTTTTCAGGATGGCACGGCCCAGGTTACCCGCCAGCAGTACAAGCCCTCCCTCCTCGGCAAACGGCTCGGCCGCTGACCGGACAATATCCGGCGCCGGGCTCTGCGCCGGCAGATCGCGCCAGGCCAGGCGCTCGCCATCCAGCCAGGGCTCGCGGGTGTAGGCGCGTAAACCATGCCCGGCCGCAGTGGCGACATCGTCATGCAGCAGGCCGGCGCCGAGCAGCTCACGCAGCAGCCAGGCCGGGCCGCCAGCAGCCTGAAACTGATTCACATCCGCCGCGCCATTGGGATAAACACGCGCCAGCAGCGGCACTACCTTGGACAGCGCAGCGAAATCATCCCAGTTCAATTCATAACCAGCAGCCCGGGCAATGGCTGGCAGGTGCAGGGTGTGGTTGGTCGAACCGCCACTGGCGAGCAAGGCCACCACCGCGTTGATCAGCGCCCGGGCATCAATCTGCTGGCCAACCGGCAAATAGCGCTCACCCTGACGGCTGTTGTGCGCCACCAGGCGCGCGGCCTCATCGGTCATGGCATCGCGCAGCGGCGTGTAGGGGTGGATAAAGGCACTGCCCGGCACGTGCAGGCCCATGGCTTCCATCAGCAGCTGATTGGTATTGGCGGTGCCGTAAAAGGTGCAGGTGCCGGCCTGATGGTAGGCAGCCAACTCGGCGGACAGCAGTTCGTCGCGGCTGGCTTCGCCACGGGCATAACGCTGGCGGATTGCAGCTTTCTCCTTGTTCGGCAGCCCCGATTGCATGGGCCCCGCCGGTACAAACACCGCCGGCAGATGGCCGAAATGCAGTGCGCCGATGAGCAATCCGGGAACGATTTTGTCGCACACACCGAGGTACAACGCACCGTCAAAGATGCCGTGGGTCAGGCCGATGGCAGCGGCCTGGGCAATCAGGTCACGGGAAAACAGCGACAACTGCATGCCGCCCTCGCCCTGGGTAATACCATCACACATGGCCGGCACCCCGGCGGCGAACTGCGAGGTCGCGCCGGCCTTGGCCAGCGCCAGTTTCAGGCGCTCTGGATAGTCCCTGAGCGGCGCGTGGGCCGAGAGCAGGTCGTTATAGCTGGAAATGATCGCGACGTGCGGCGAGCCGCCCTGCTTCATGATCAGCCGCGCTTCATCAGGTTGTGCGGCCAGAGCATGGGCCAGGTTGGAGCAGCTCAGAGCCTTGCCGGTGGTGCGCGCAGCCGCCAATGCCAGGCGCTGTAGGTAGCGCTCGCGGCGCTTGGCCGAGCGCCTTTGCAGTGCGGCGGTAACCTGCTCAACAACCGGATGCAACATAACGGCTCCCTTTATTGGCGAGGTACAAGGTTTGCAGTGTAACGGCTTAACGCCTGCTTTTATCGCTGTAGAGCCGCTATGCAGTGGACCTTAGTATCAGCTCAGGGTGCCCAATAGATATGCACTGGCCAATCGGCAGCCAGCGCTGCAGTCAAACGTCGCGCGTGACATGGCAATGCAGCAAATTTTGGCTCATAAGCAACCACGGCTAAGCTATCGGTATGTCATAAGGCCGCGCAATAATGCACCTTTGCCGTATCCGCCAACATCCTTGCCATGGAATGCCTCTTTTGATTGTGTTGCTGCGCGTACTTCTGCTGCTGTTGCTCCCCACACTAGGGCAGGCAACTAGCCTGTCTCTGGTGGCCAGCGACGCGCCTCTGCTGCCGGGCCCGGTGATACACGTATGGGCAGACCCTGAGGGCCTTGCCGATATCCACAGCGTTCGCCAGCTTCCTGAATCAGCCTGGCAACCGGTGGCACGCCGCGACGCCAGTTTCGGCTACAGCAAACATGCCTACTGGCTGCGCTTCAGCCTGCACAACCCGGCGGCAGAGGTGATCGACTGGGTATTGCTGATCGGCAACCCGCTGCTCGACTATCTGGATGCCTACGGCCTGGATGGCGAACGGGTGTATCGCGCCGGCGATCAACGCCCCTTCGATGAGCGCTGGGTCAATCATCGCCAGCTGGTGCTGCCATTCAGCTTGGCACCTGGGGAAGAGCGCGAGCTGATCCTGCGCATGCAGACCAACGGCTCGGCCAACCTCAGCGCCAGCCTGATGAGCAACGAAGGCTTCACCCACTACGAGCAGCGCATGCTGCTGTTGCAAGGACTGTTCTTCGGCGCACTGCTGGTGATGCTGATTTACAACCTGTCGATCTTCGTCATCACCCGCGACCGCAACTACCTGTGGTACAGCCTGTTCGTCGCCTGTTTCAGCTTCTACCAATTTATCCAGCTGGGATTTGCCTTGCAGTGGCTATGGCCGCAAGCGTTGGCCTGGCATCAGCTGAGCTTCCCGCTTAGTTCAGCCCTGGCGACGCTGTTCGGCATCCTCTTTACCTATGGCGTGCTCGATCTCAAGACCGGGCCCGCAGCCTACACTTGGATCTGTCGGGCACTGATGGCGTGCAGCGTGCTGGTGATCGTGCTGGCCTTCTGCGCGCCCTACACCGTCGCCCTGATTGGCAGTTTTGTCCTGGTGGTGGTTTGCGCCGTATTCGCCTGCCTGTTCACCCTACTGCGCTGGCGCGACGGCTATCAGCCAGCCAAGTTATTTGCCCTGGGTTGGTCAGCCCTGATTCTGGCCAGCCTGTTCAGCATCCTCAGCGGCACCGGGATCATCGCCAACTCCCTGCTGACCCTGCATGCCCAGCAGATTGGCAGCCTGTTTGAACTGGTGATCTTCTCGATTGCCCTCGGCTCACGTATCCGCCTGGCGCAACATGCCCAGCAACAGGCTCAAGAGCAGCTATACGCCAACGAGCACGAACTGCGACTGGAACAGGCCAAGAGCCTCGACCTGCAAAAACAGATCAACGAAGGCCTGGAGGCCCGTGTGGCAGAGCGCACTGCATCCTTGCAGCACGCTCTGCAGGAGCTTTCTACCGCCAACCGCCAGTTGGCCGAACTCAGCCGCCGCGACAGCCTGACCGGGTTATTTAATCGCCAGGTGCTCAACGAAGAACTGGAGCGCATGCTCGCCCAGGCCAAACGCAGCCAACGGCCGCTCGCCATGCTGATGATGGACCTGGACCACTTCAAGAAGGTCAACGACCAGCACGGCCACCTGGTTGGCGACGCCTGCTTGCAGCACGCGGCACTGCGCATGCAGCAGCGCATGCGCAGCAACGACCTGCTGGTACGCTTCGGCGGCGAAGAGTTTGCCGCCGTGCTCTGCGATACCGATCAATCTGGCGCGCTGGATCTGGCAGAGCAGCTGCGCGCCGACCTGACCAGTCACCCCTGTACGTACCAAGACCTGAGCATCGACCTAAGCCTGAGCATTGGCGTCTATGCGTTGATTCCAGATATCGGCAGTGATCGTGAGCAGCTGCTACGCCACGCCGATCAGGCGCTGTATCGGGCCAAGGCCGCCGGGCGTAACAAGGTTATCGGTTACGAGGCCAGCGCCTTGGGCGATGTCTGATTTAGCGACTTCAATAGCTCCAGCACCGCCTGCAGTACCCGCGGATCAGCCAATACACGCTGATGTCCGCCGCTTTCCAGGCGCAGCAGGCGGCTGTCAAACCAGCTCTGATGAATCGATTCAGCCTCGCTGAACGGCACCATCGGATCGTCCAGCGCATGCACGACCAATCCAGGGAAATCCAGCTGGTAGTGCGCGCTATCCAGCTGCCCAGCGGGAATCCCGGCTTTCTCCTCGACCAGTCGGACAAAGTGCGCGCGCGCCTGGCGAGGCAGCCCCATATAGCGCGAGAAGCGTCGCAGCATGGTCAGAATCCGGCTGGGTGCGGCAATGCTCACCAGCGCCTCGGTGCGCAAGCCCAACTGGGTGGCCAGCAAGGCGCTGGCGCCGCCCATGGAATGGCCAATCACCGCTTTCAGCGGCGGCAATTCGCTGGCGGCCTCCAGCAAGGCGCGGGCAAACAGCACCACATTGGCCTCACGCCCAGGCGAACGACCGTGAGCTGGCGCATCCAGCGCCACCACGCCATAACCGGCATTGACCAGGGCCTTGATCAGCTCGGCGAACTGCGTCGGGCGCCCTTCCCAGCCATGCATCAGCAACACAGCCGGTCCGCTGCCCCAACGCAGTGCTGACAAACCAAAGCGCAGGGTGATGCGCTCGGCCTGCGCCAGCAGCGGCAGTTCCCAATCACGCGGCGGCAAGGTGTGCGGCGTCATAAACTCCCGGCGCAGCCTGCTGGCCAGAGCATGCGGCGCCAGTAGACCAATTGATGCGTTGAAACCACGAACCCAGCTCATGCTATTCATTGCCATATCCTCAGACGATTGCCGATTTAGCGGCACGCAAGACTCGATCAGACAACTCACCGGGGCCCAACGCGCGTGCCAGCGCCAGCCCTCCGACCATCAAGGCGATATCGGCCAGCGCCTGACCAGCCTCTTCAGGACTGCCCGCCAGCTGCGCCGTCATCAGTTCGACATGCTCAGCCAGCACGCCGCGAAAACCGTCCGGCATACGCGCCAGCTCGCCGACCGAGCTGGGCAACGGGCAGCCCTGCTCGTTGGCATCGCGGTGCTTGCGCGATAGATAGAAGGCCGCCAACAACACTCGACGCTCGTGAACAGGCAAAGCCGGATCAAGCTGCGCGACCCTCTCCCGACGCTGACAGAGCATCTGCTGAAACACCTCCAGCATCAGCGCATCCTTGCTCTCGAAATGCGCATAGAAGCCGCCTACCGTCAGGCCAGCCGCGCCCATCACCTCGCCCACACTGGGCTCAGCCGGACCACGCTGCAACAACGCCCTACTGGCAACGGCCAGGATGCGTTCGCGGGTTTGCGCCTTCTTCTTGCTCATGTCAGCCTCCGTAATATTATGACTGCAATATTATAGGCGTAATACAATTAAGCAAGCGCCAAGGGCAACCACTGATCGGCTAGAGAAATAATCTTCAGGAGGTAGAAAAACTGCCCCGAGCAATTTTTAACGTCGCGTAGCGACGGGCCCGCAGGGTGGGCGTCAGGGATGGCAGGCCATAAAAACAAAAGGGCCATTCAATAATGAATGGCCCTTTAAAATCCCGCAGAGCGGGCAAAAATGGCGTCCCCTAGGGGACTCGAACCCCTGTTACCGCCGTGAAAGGGCGGTGTCCTAGGCCACTAGACGAAGGGGACGAAACCTTCGAAGAACAAGGCCAGCTTTACGCTGGCCCCGTGGCAGTTACTGCTACTGCAAAATTGGTGGAGATAAACGGGATCGAACCGTTGACCTCTTGCATGCCATGCAAGCGCTCTCCCAGCTGAGCTATACCCCCAGATTTATCGCCTCTCGGCTCACAGCCCAAACCAGCACTGCTTTTTGATACTGGCGTCCCCTAGGGGACTCGAACCCCTGTTACCGCCGTGAAAGGGCGGTGTCCTAGGCCACTAGACGAAGGGGACGTAACCCTTCTACAACCAACCAGCTACAAAAGCTGATTGTGGCAAGCCTTGCGGCTTTGAAGATGGTGGAGCTAAACGGGATCGAACCGTTGACCTCTTGCATGCCATGCAAGCGCTCTCCCAGCTGAGCTATAGCCCCATCTCAAGGACGGGGCGCATGTTAAGAGCGCGCCCCGCACCTGTCAACAAAATTTTTACCTGCACCAGCATTCTTTATGCTGACAGAACAACCACTTACCCCATCCCGGCACGTCAAATCGACGGCCGGACGGCGCATTTAGCGGCTTAGAACCTGCTTCTGAGCTCGCGAGCTAGAGCGAGACAAGGCAAAAATGGCCGAGGAAGCGGAGTTTACGGACTGTAAATGAGCATTCCGAGGCCATTTTTAACGCAATATCGCCGACGCGCAGCAGATCCGAAGGAGGCTCTTAGGCGATGGCCGCCAACAGCTTCTCCCACTCTTTGTTCTCTTTCTTCGACACACCACCGAGCAGCTCGATAGCCTGACGCAGACGGAAGCGAGTGAGGTCTGGGCCGATAATTTCCATGGCATCCAACACCGATACGGAGCTGGCGTGCCCGGTGACGGCGGCAAACATCAGCGGCATGGCATCACGCAGCTTCAATTCCAGATGCTCGACCACCGCCTGGATGCAGCCGGTGATCTTGTCTTTTTCCCACTGACGCAGCGCTTCGAGCTTCCACAGGATCAACTGCATCAGCTGACGCACCTGCTCAGCCGAGAGCTTTTTGTGCTCGAACAGCGCAGCATCCGGGGCTACTCCACCGGCGAAGAAGAAGCTGGCCAATGGCGCGATCTGGCTAAAGGTTTCCACCCGGCCCTGTACGTGCGGGGCGATCTGCATCAGGTAGTTGCTGTTGAAGGCCCATTTCTGCGCACCGGCGGCGAACTCTTCGACGCTCAGCTCGCGCATCCACTGACCGTTGAGCCAGGACAGTTTCTCCAGATCGAAGATCGGCCCACCCAGCGACACCCGGCTGATGTCGAAGTGCGCGACCATCTCGTCGAGGCTGAATTTCTCGCGCTCGTCCGGCATCGACCAACCCATGCGGCCGAGGTAATTGAGCATCGCCTGGGGCAAGAAGCCCATACGCTCGTAGAAGGTGATTGAAGTCGGGTTCTTGCGCTTGGACAGCTTGCTCTTGTCCGGGTTACGCAGCAGCGGCATATAGCACAGCTGCGGCTTGTCCCAGCCGAAGTACTCGTACAGCAGAATCAGTTTGGGCGCTGACGGCAGCCACTCTTCGCCGCGCAGCACGTGGGTGATGCCCATCAGGTGGTCATCCACCACGTTGGCCAGGAAGTAAGTGGGCAGACCATCGGTCTTCATCAACACCTGCATGTCCATCCGATCCCATGGGATCTCCACTTCGCCACGGAGCATATCCGGCACCACGCATACGCCTTCACTCGGCACCTTCATACGTACTACGTTCGGCTCACCAGCGGCCAGGCGCTGCTGCACCTCTTGAGCAGACAGATGCATGCAATGGCCGTCGTAACGCGGCGTCTGCTTAGCTTCCATCTGCTCGGCGCGCAGCTTGTCCAGGCGCTCGGCGCTGCAGAAGCAGTGGAAGGCATGGCCCTTCTCCACCAGCTCGGCGCTGTATTTCTGGTAGATATGCCCACGCTCACTCTGCCGATACGGGCCATGCGGGCCGCCGACGTCCGGGCCTTCGCTCCACTCGATACCCAGCCAGCGCAGGGCGTCGTAGATTTGCTGTTCCGACTCGCGGGTCGAGCGCACTTGATCGGTATCTTCGATACGCAGGATAAATTCGCCACCGTGCTGACGGGCAAAGCACAGGTTGAACAGGGCGATATAGGCGGTGCCTACGTGCGGATCACCGGTGGGCGACGGCGCGATACGGGTACGAACGGTGGTCATGGCGGCTCTCAGAGAATGTGCAACGGGCAATCTTTCAAGCCCGCGATATTAACAGGCTGGCCGCCACCGGCTCCAGCCAGCGCGGCTATTTCAGCGAAAGCGGGCGCACACGGCATCTTGTAGTGCGCAGCAGTCTGGACAACACCACCAGCCGGCTTAGACTGACGCCCTCTACTGCGGGCCTTGCCGCTTTTCTAGGCCCCGCCCTGCCCTCGTTAACTCAGATCGCCATGCCAACCCCATCACGCACCCGCAGCCTGCTGCTGATCGTCGCCTTTGCCACTATCTATATCGGCTGGGGCACCACCTACCTGGCCAACCACTTTCTCCTGCAGGAAGTACCGCCCTTTATCATCGGCTGCCTACGCTTCTCGATTGCCGGCCTGCTCGCCCTGACCTGGGTGGTACTCAGCGGCCAACTGCGCATGCAGCGCAGCGACTGGGGCGGAGTGCTGATCGGCAGCCTGGCCTTGATTGCGGTCGGCCAGGGGGCGCTGATCTACGCCAACCAGTATTTGCCGACCGGCATGCTGGCGATGCTCTACACCACCCTACCGCTATGGAGCGTGGCGCTGGAATGGCTGCTCGGCGAGCGCCCACCGCTGTGGGTGATGTGTGGCCTGGCGCTGGCCTGCAGCGGGATCGTGCTGCTGATGAATAACGGCCTGGATCACAGCGCTTCCATTGAGCAGTGGTTCGCCGGCCTACTGGTAGTGTTTGCCACCCTGCTCTGGGCGGGCGGTGCCTGGCTGATGCGTCAACGCCCGCCGTTTCGCTCCAGTTGGCTGGGGTTGAGCCTGCAGATGCTGATCGGCGCACTGCTGCTGGCGCTGTTCGGCCTGTGGCACGGCGACTGGCAGACGCTGGATCTGCGCGCCATAAGCAGCAATGCCTGGCTGTGGCTGGCATACCTGATACTGCCGGTCAGCCTCGGCGTGTACCCGGCGTATTTCTGGCTGCTGCGCGAAGTGCGGCCGAGCCTGGTGTCGACCTTTGCCTTTGTTAACCCGGTGGTGGCGTTGCTGCTGGGCTACCTGCTGCTGGATGAGCGCCTGAGCCTGATGGCGATGGTGGCGTGCGGCATCACCCTGGGCGGCGTGGTGCTGATTATCTTCGGCCGTCGCTGAACAGTATCTGTGGAAGGGGCTTTAGCCGCGAAACAGCAGTCTCCTTGTCGCGGCTAAAGCCCCTCCCACCCAACGCCCTCCCACATTCAGCCAATTACACCTGCAGCAGTCGATCACGCAGTTTCTGAATCTCGTCGCGCAGCTGTGCCGCGGCCTCGAATTCCAGATCGCGGGCCAGTGCGTACATCTTCTCTTCCAGTTGACGGATGCGCTTGCTGATCTCGCTCGGTGAACGCAGCTCGTTCTCGTAACGCGCGCTTTCTTCGGCGGCCTGGGCCATGCCCTTGCGCTTCTTGCTGCGCGAGCCGGGCACGGTGGCGCCTTCGAGGATGTCCTGCACGTCCTTGAATACACCCTTGGGGATAATGCCGTTGGCTTCATTGAAGGCGATCTGCTTGTTACGCCGGCGCTCGGTTTCACCAATGGCACGCTCCATTGAGCCGGTCATACGGTCGGCATAGAGAATCGCCCGGCCGTTGAGGTTACGCGCGGCGCGGCCGATGGTCTGGATCAGCGAGCGCTCGCTGCGCAGAAAGCCTTCCTTGTCGGCATCGAGAATCGCCACCAGCGACACTTCCGGCATATCCAGGCCTTCGCGCAGCAGGTTAATACCCACTAGCACGTCAAAGGCGCCGATACGCAGGTCACGGATAATCTCGACCCGTTCCACCGTGTCGATGTCCGAGTGCAGGTAGCGCACCTTGACCCCGTGATCAGCCAGGTAATCGGTCAGGTCCTCGGCCATGCGCTTGGTCAGGGTGGTGACCAGCACGCGCTCCTCGATGGCCACGCGCTTGTGGATTTCCGACAGCAGATCATCGACCTGAGTCAGCGCCGGGCGCACCTCGATCTGCGGGTCGACCAGACCGGTCGGCCGCACCACCTGCTCGATCACCCGTCCAGCATGCTCGGCCTCGTAGTTACCCGGCGTGGCAGACACGAAGATAGTCTGCGGGCTTGCCGCCTCCCATTCCTCGAAGCGCATCGGCCGGTTGTCCAGCGCGGAAGGCAGGCGGAAGCCATATTCGACCAGGGTTTCTTTGCGCGAGCGGTCGCCCTTGTACATCGCACCGACCTGCGGCACCGAGACGTGGGATTCGTCGATCACCAGCAGCGCCTCGTCCGGCAAATAGTCATACAGCGTCGGCGGCGGCTCGCCAGGGCCGCGCCCGGACAGGTAGCGCGAGTAGTTTTCGATACCGTTGCAGTAGCCCAGTTCGACAATCATCTCCAGATCGAAACGGGTGCGCTGCTCCAGACGCTGCGCCTCCACCAGCTTGTTGTTGCTGCGCAGGTACTCCAGACGCTCAACAAGCTCGACCTTGATCTTCTCCACCGCCTCCAGCAGCACGTCGCGCGGCGTCACATAGTGACTCTTGGGATAGAAGGTAAAGCGCGGCAGCTTACGGATCACCTCGCCGGTCAGCGGATCGAAGGCCGAGATGCTTTCCACCTCATCATCGAACAGCTCGATGCGAATGGCCTCCAGGTCCGATTCTGCCGGAAATATATCGATCACATCGCCGCGCACGCGGAAGGTCGCGCGGGCGAAATCCATGTCATTGCGCGTGTATTGCAAGTCGGCCAGGCGGCGCAGCAAGGCGCGCTGGTCCATTTTGTCGCCGCGATCGACGTGCAAAACCATCTTCAGGTACGACTCGGGGCTACCCAGACCGTAGATGCACGACACGGTGGTAACGATGATCGCGTCCGGCCGCTCCAGCAGCGCCTTGGTCGCCGACAGGCGCATCTGCTCGATATGGTCGTTGATCGAGGCATCCTTCTCGATAAAGGTATCGGAGGACGGCACATAGGCTTCCGGCTGGTAGTAGTCGTAGTAGGAAACGAAATACTCCACCGCATTGTTCGGGAAGAAGCTCTTGAACTCGCCATAGAGCTGCGCGGCCAGGGTCTTGTTCGGCGCCAGCACCAGGGTCGGACGCTGGAGCTGGGCGATCACGTTGGCGATGGAAAAGGTCTTGCCCGAGCCCGTTACGCCGAGCAATGTCTGGTGCGAAAGGCCCGCTTCCAGGCCTTCGACCATCTGCCGAATGGCCTCGGGCTGATCGCCGGCGGGCTGGAAACGGGTGACCAATTGAAACTCGGACATGACGGACCTCGACAAGCGGATGTGACGCGACCTGAAAGCCTACGTCAAAACCGGTGAAAAGCGTGTGCCTGCTGTCGCAGCACAGGTTATGCGTCGGTATACTACCGGCCGACTTACGCAACCCCTAGCCGGGCGTTGCCTGATACCCAACTTCTCCTCTTCAGAGCTGCCGCATCCATGAGTCTGTTCTCTGCCGTCGAAATGGCTCCGCGCGACCCCATCCTGGGCCTCAATGAAGCATTTAACGCCGATACCCGTACGACCAAGGTCAACCTGGGCGTGGGCGTTTACTACAACGAGGAAGGCCGCATCCCCCTGCTGCGCGCCGTAGCCGAAGCCGAGAAAGCCCGCATTGAAGCCCACGCCCCGCGTGGCTACCTGCCGATTGAAGGCATTGCTGCCTACGACAGCGCCGTACAGAAATTGCTCCTGGGTAGCGACTCCGAACTGATTGCCGCTGGCCGGGTGATCACCACCCAGGCCGTTGGCGGCACTGGCGCACTGAAAACCGGCGCCGACTTCCTCAAGCGCCTGCTGCCTAATACCGTTGTGGCAATCAGCGATCCGAGCTGGGAAAACCACCGCGCGCTGTTCGAGTCTGCCGGCTTCGCGGTGCACAACTACCGTTATTACGACGCAGCCAGCCACGGCATCAACCGCGCCGGCATGCTCGAGGATCTGAAGAATCTGCCGGCCCGCTCGGTTGTCGTGCTGCACGCTTGCTGCCACAACCCGACCGGCGTCGACCTGTCGCTGGACGATTGGAAAGCCGTGCTGGAAGTGCTGCGCGAGCGTGAACATGTGCCGTTCCTCGACATCGCCTACCAGGGTTTTGGCGACGGTATTGAACAGGACGCCTTTGCCGTGCGCCTGTTTGCGGCCTCGGGCATCCCGTTCTTCGTTTCCAGCTCGTTCTCCAAATCCTTCTCGCTGTACGGCGAACGCGTCGGCGCACTGTCCATCGTCACTGGTAACCACGACGAAGCCAGCCGCGTGCTGTCGCAAGCCAAGCGCGTGATCCGCACCAACTACTCCAACCCGCCCACCCACGGCGCCACTGTGGTTGCCAGCGTGCTGAACAGCCCTGAGCTGCGCGCTCTGTGGGAAGAAGAGTTAGCCGGCATGCGTGAGCGCATTCGCGGCATGCGCATGGCCATGGTCGAGCAGCTTGCAAAACACGGCGCCAAGCGCGACTTCAGCTTCGTCGCCCAGCAGCGCGGCATGTTCTCCTACTCGGGCCTGACCGCCGAGCAGGTCGAGCGCCTGAAAACCGAGTTCGGCATCTACGCCGTCAGCACTGGCCGTATCTGCGTCGCCGCGCTGAACCAGCGCAACCTACCAGCTGTTACTCAAGCCATCGCGGCCGTTCTCTAAACGTTTGGGGAAGTCGATCAGGTATTGACTTCCCCTTTCTAATCAGTAGGATACGCGCCATCGTTCCGCGATAGCTCAGTCGGTAGAGCAAATGACTGTTAATCATTGGGTCCCAGGTTCGAGTCCTGGTCGCGGAGCCAGTAGTTCATCGGGGTATAGCGCAGTCCGGTAGCGCGCCTGCTTTGGGAGCAGGATGTCGGGAGTTCGAATCCCCCTACCCCGACCATTTTTGGTCGTTGGCTCAGTTGGTAGAGCAGTTGGTGTTTAACCGATTACTCAGGGGCTATAAAGCCACATGCGTAACCCTTTCAAGCCCGCTTGAAAGAAAAAACCCGCCTAGGGCGGGTTTTTTATTGTTTGCCATCCATGGCAACCACCCCTTCGGGCGCGTCGCTACGCTCCATCAAAAACAGCTCCAGGCGGCTTTTATTGGCACTGGCCGATGAATAGCCAGCGAGTGCCTCCTCGCATCAATCATCAAAAACTATCAAAGCCATTCAAGCGCAGCATTTCCTCAATCGAACTTGAACAACTAGGCTGCATCTCAATGAAGAATACTTCTCACTCGAGGTGCGCCATGCTCAAGACTCTGACTTTTACCCTGATGCACTTTTGTATCGCCTTCGGTGTCACTTATGCGTTGACCGGCAGCATCGCCGCTAGCGGCCTGGTAGCGGCCATCGAACCACTGTGCAACTCCGTGGGGTTCTACTTCCATGAGAAGGTCTGGCAGCGCATCGAAGGGCGTTCGACAACCGCTACTGTGCGCCCTAAACATGCCTGGTTGCATCACCAGGCATAAAGACTGCTGCAGCGGCAAGGCACCTGAGCAGGCTGTAAAACAGTCAGCGGGGAGCGGAACCAATCCGCTACTATTCGCAGCTCAGCCACCATACGCGCCTGACTATGCCTGCTACTTCTCGCTTTCCTGCTCCGCCTTACCTCTTTGCCTGTCTGCTCGGTCTACTGGCGCTTTACGGCCTGTGGTATGGCCTTGGCCAACCGGTCGAATTGGCTGATGCCGCAACACCCACGCACAAGCTGCAATGCGCGTCCTACACCCCATTCGACAAGGATCAATCGCCCTTCGATCAACCCATGCAGCTGCGCCCCGAGCGCATGGAAGCAGATCTGGCCTTGCTCGCAGAACGATTCGAGTGCCTGCGCACCTATTCGGTGACCGGCCTGGAAGAGCTGCCGAATATGGCGCGTAAACATGGCCTGAAACTCATCGTCGGCGCCTGGGTCAGCCGTAACGCGGCCGATACAGCGGCTGAGATCGCCGGCCTGGTAAAAATCGCCAACGCTCACCCGGATGTGGTGCAGGCGGTGATAGTCGGCAACGAGGCGCTGCTGCGCAAAGAAGTCACTCCGCAACAACTGGTGGCGCTGATCAAGCAGGTTAAAAGCCAGATCAAGCAGCCGGTCACCTATGCGGATGTCTGGGAGTTCTGGCTTAAACACCCGGAAGTTGCCCCCGCAGTGGACTTCATCACTATTCACCTGCTGCCCTACTGGGAAGACAACCCAGCGGGGATCGAAAGTGCTCTGCATGAAGTCGCTGAAGTACGCCAGACCTTTGGCAATGCCTATGCGCCCAAAGACATCATGATCGGCGAAACCGGCTGGCCAAGCGAAGGGCGCCAGCGTGAAACCGCAGTGCCAAGCCTGGTCAACCAAGCCAAGTTTATCCGTGGTTTTGTCGCCATGGCCGAGCAGAACGGCTGGCGCTACAACCTGATCGAGGCATTTGACCAGCCGTGGAAACGCATTAGCGAAGGTGCCGTTGGCGGTTATTGGGGCCTGTATGACGCCGACCGCCAGGACAAATCTATCCTCGCCGGTTCCGTATCCAACCTGCCGCACTGGCCGGCCTGGCTGAGCTTAAGTCTGATCATTGCGACAGCGACGCTGCTGCTGGCCGGTCAACCGCGTTCGCCACGTGCCGCATTGTTATTGCCGTTGCTGGCGGCGCTTGGGGCCGGCTGTATCAGTTTGTTTGCCGAATTGACGCTGGTTACCAGCCGTTACCTCGGCGAGTGGCTCTGCGCAGCCGCACTGATTGCGCTGAACCTTCTGGTACTGGCCCACGCCGCGCTGCTGCTCAGTAAGCAGACTGGCTGGCGCGCACAGCTATCCAACTGGCTGCACAGCAAGGGCGCGCTGTGGCTGACACTAAGCGGTTTTGCCGGAGCGGTGATGATGCTCGCGCTGGTGGTGGATGCGCGCTACCGCAGCTTCCCTAGCGCAGCACTGCTGCTCCCCGCGCTGGTCTATCTGTGTCGCCCGGTGGGTGGCTACCGCCGTGAAGTCGCCCTGCTCGCGCTGCTGGTCGGCGCATGTATTGCGCCGCAGCTGTACCAGGAAACCCTAAGCAATTGGCAAGCTCTAGGCTGGGCGCTGACCTGCGTGCTATTGGTCGCGGCGCTATGGCGCAGCCTGCGGGTTAAAACGCAAACCGCCTGATCAGGCGGTCTGCGGCGCGCGCACCCAGCGCAGCAGCGCCAGCACCACGGCAAATACCGCGAGGCTGGCGCTGTACAACACCAGCGCCGGCAGGCCGAGCAGCAATGCCAGCACCGCCAGGCGCTTGCCCCAAGCACCCGGCAGCACAAACGCCAGCACAGCAATAATCAGCGCAGCCCAGGCCAAGACCCGGAAGTGGATCAACCAGCCCAGGCTTGCACGTACCTGGCAGGCCAACTGTTGCGGATCCTCAACGCACAGGCCGACCCACTGCGCGCCCTCCATTAGCTGATAGCGCAGCGCAAAGCTCAAGGCCAGACACAGGACCGCAGCGATCAGCAGAGCAGTCAGAGGCAGATAACGGGACATGAGGCAACTCAAGCAGATAAAGGGGCTGCCTAGGATAAGCCGCCGCGCCACGGATAACACCCCGAGATCGCCGCTTGCAGTCTCTGCGGCTAGAATCCAGCCATGCTGATACGTCGCCTAATACTGATCACCGCAAGCCTGCTCGGCCTCTGGATGCTGTGGGTCATGCTATTGCCTAGACCCAGCGGCCATTCGCCCACGACACCACTGTCCGGCAGTAGCTGGCGCGTGGCGGAGCACACGGTCAGCAGGCTGGAGAGTTTCCAGTTGGAGGCGCGTATTCTGGGCCGTGAAGACTACTACTTCGACCGTGGTGCCAAGCTTTCACCGACTGATCTGGCGCTTGGCTGGGGGCCAATGGCCGATCCTGAGGTGCTGCGCCATATCAGTATTAGTCAGCGCAACCGCTGGTACTTCTGGCGGTCAGAACAACTGCCGATCGAGCGCCGGCAGATTGAGATCAACAGCGCCAATATGCACCTGATACCGGCCAATGCAGAAGTGGCCAACACGCTGACCCAACTCAAAGCGGGCCAGCAGATTCGCCTAAGCGGACAATTGGTACGCATCGATGGCGATGATGGCTATCGCTGGGTCAGTTCACTCAGCCGTGAAGATACCGGCGACGGAGCCTGCGAGCTGATCTGGGTTGAACAGCTCGCGGTAGTGCCCTGACAACCGGATGTCGAAATGGCACTTACGCTTGAAAAACTGCCAATTTATAACTAAACGGCACGTAACCTGACTTATGTGGTCAAATCGAGCCATTCCTGACCAACTGCATCAGCCCTAGCTCTCAAGAGATTTAGCCATGTCGCATGTCCCTCGTCTGCTTGCCCTTCTCAGTTGCTTGGCCCTGATGGCCCCCGTCAGCGCTGCCGATATCGATGCCAGCAGTTATGGCTATCCCATTAGTAACCCCTTCGAAGCCACCCTGGCGACCACCCCGCCCGAGTTGCGCCCGGAGCTTCCGGTCGACGCCGACATCAGCCAGGACGACTACCAGATCAAACTGCGTCCGGAGCGCGAGTTCGAGCTGCCGGACAACTTCTGGCCGGTCACCCAGATGCGCTACCGCATGGCCAAGCAGTCCGGCGAAGCGCCGCTGATCTTTATCATCGCCGGCACTGGCGCGCATTACGCCAGCAGCACCCCGGAATACCTGAAGAGATTGTTCTACGGCGCCGGCTATCACGTGGTGCAACTGTCGTCGCCGACCAGCTATGACTTCATGACTTCGGCCTCGCGCTTTGCCACACCCGGCATCACCCGCGAAGACGCCGACGACCTGTACCGCGCCATGCAAGCCGTGCGTGCACAGCATCCGCGCCTGAAAGTCAGCGAATACCACCTCACCGGCTACAGCCTCGGCGCGCTGCAGGCCGCCTTTGTCAGCGAGCTGGATGAAACCCGACGCAGCTTCAACTTCAAGCGCGTGTTGCTGCTCAACCCGCCGGTAAACCTCTACACCTCGATCACCAACCTCGACCGCATGGTGCAAACCAAAGTCGAAGGTATCGACAACAGCACCACCTTCTATGAACTGGTGTTGGGCAAGCTGACACGTTACTTCCAGGAAAAGGGTTACGTCGATATCAACGATGCCCTGCTCTATGACTTTCAGAACTCGGGGGAGCAGCTCAGCGACGAACAGATGGCCATGCTGATTGGCGCGGCGTTTCGCTTCTCCTCTGCCGATATCGCTTTTACCTCAGACCTGATCAACCGCCGCGGCTTGATCACCCCGATCGAATACCCGATCAGCGAAGGCACCAGCCTTACTCCATTTTTCCGCCGCGCCCTGCAGTGCGATTTCGACTGCTACCTGACCGAGCAATTGATTCCCATGTGGCGCGCGCGTACAGATGGCGGCAGCGTGGCGCAGTTGATCGACCAGGTCAGCCTGTATGGCGTAGCTGATTACCTGAAAAGCAGCAGCAAGATTGCCGTCATGCACAACGCCGATGATGTGATCCTCGGCCCTGGTGACCTGGGTTTTCTGCGCCGCACCCTGGGTGAACGCCTGACCCTTTATCCGCTGGGTGGCCATTGCGGCAACCTCAACTATCGCGTCAACAGCGACGCCATGCTGGAGTTCTTCCGTGGCTAAGCCCATTTCCCTCGCAGTGCTCTTCACCCTGTTGCTCGGCAGCAGCCTGTCGTACGCCCAACACGCTGTTGATGACGATGGCTTCACGCAGCCGTTACAACACCTGCAATTCAATCCGGGGCTGGATCAGCGTGAGTTCGAGCGTTCGACCCTCAGCGCACTGCAAGTCTATGACCCGCTGGAGTCGTGGAACCGGCGCGTCTATCACTTCAACTACCGCTTCGATGAGTGGGTATTCCTGCCGATTGTCGATGGCTACCGCTATATCACCCCAACCTTGGTGCAGACAGGCGTCAGCAACTTCTTCAGCAACCTGGGTGATGTGCCCAACCTGATTAACAGTGCGCTGCAGCTCAAGGGCAAGCGCGCCATGCAGACCACCGGGCGTCTACTGCTCAATACCACCCTGGGTGTCGCCGGTCTTTGGGACCCGGCGACCCGCATGGGCCTGCCCAAGCAGAAGGAAGACTTCGGCCAGACCCTGGGTTATTACGGCACACCAGCCGGGCCCTACCTGATTCTGCCGTTGCTGGGACCATCGAACCTGCGCGATACCGGCGGCCTGGTGGCGGACTTTACGGTCAAAAGCCAGGTCAACTGGCTGAATGTCGCCGAAACCAGCGCCAGCCATCCGGAAATCATCCTGCTGGAAGTGGTCGACCAGCGCTCCACGGTGAACTTCCGCTACGGCCAGCTCAACTCGCCGTTCGAGTACGAGAAAATTCGCTTCTTCTACCATGAGGCACGCAAGCTGCAGATCGCCGAATAAACCTGCGAGCTTGACCCAAGGGCCGCCCCCAGGCTTTAACCTGGCGCGGCCCTTATTAATGGAGAGTGACTATGCGTGTCGCCCAACTGGCCAAAGCCGCCGCTGTCAGCAGTGAGACGGTGCGTCACTACACCGACCTTGGCTTGCTTCGGCCCACGCGCAACCCGGATAACGGCTACCAGGAATACTCCAGCTCAGACCTGCAACGCCTGCGCTTTATCGCTCGCGCACGCCGCTTGGGTTTTAGCCTGAAAGACACGCAACAGATCCTCGCCAGCGCCGATAACGGCCAGGCGCCCTGCGCCGAGGTGCGCGACCTGCTCAGCGAACGCCTGGCGGCCTTGCAGGCGCATATCGAGGAATGTCAGCGCCTGGCGCAGGTGATGCAGAACGCTTTCGACGACTGGGCCAACAAGGGCGAATGCGCCCCCGATGGCCAGGCCATCTGTCGTTTGATCGAAGATTTCGAACCAGATATCGAGCGCCGCCCCGCAACGCCCTGCCCCGCACACTAACCAAGCTGTCTGAGATCTCGCGAGCTAGAGTCCTGCAAGGCGCTACGTTAGTAACAGCCTCCGGCTGGTCAAAACAAGCGAGGAAGCGGAGTGCACTTTTGTACATGAGCATTCCGAGCTTGTTTTTAACGCAGCAGGGTCGACGCGCAGCAGATCGTAACCCTAGTTACTGGGCATAGCGGCGATGCAGGCCCGGTGGCACACCGCTGCTGTCGGTTGGCAACCAGGGGCCCTGCGGGTTACTGGCCCAGCTCCAGCCGGAATTCCAGCGGTAATAGGTGCGTTCCCGGTAGTACAGATGAGACGCCCCACCGACCACATAAACCCCGAGCCCAGAATCCCATTGACTGTCCACTCCCGGTGGCGGCGCAAACCGTGGGTGATTGCTACTGCCGCTAGGGTTTGTCACCGGTGCTGTTGCAACCGGTGACTGTACGCAAGCACCGAGCCCCAGCAGGCCGACTAACACCGCACCACGCAAAAACAGCCTCATGGTGCTTTGCTGTCAGCGCTGTCGATCAACAGCTGCTGCAGCTCCGTGGTCTTGCTGGCCAACGGCTGACTGCTGCCAATCCATTCACCTGCAGTGGCATTGCCATTGCGCGAGATACGGGCGACCAGCTGCACCTGCTCGAAGCCGGAAATCTTCAACTGCGGCATCATCGCATCGCTGTCCGACAGACTGACTTCAGCCGGCAGGTCAGCCACGCTCAGGCGCTTGACCGCCAGTGGCATCGGCGGCCCGGAGACGGCGCGAGCGAAGATAAATACCGCGTCACCCGGCTGTACCTTGGCTTGCAGCTCGGCAGCCAGAGCGACGCGCACTTTCAGGCCTTGGCTAGCCGCCGGTGCGGCATCGACGGCAGGCGCGCCAAGCTGCTCACGGGCGCGATCAATCCCACCCTGAATCGCCAAACGTGAAGGGTCTTCAGCCGGTAGTACCGCGACCAGCTGCTGCCAGCGATCAATCGCCTGCTGAAACTGCCCGGCTTCATACGCGGCAATACCGAGCAGACCGAGACTGGTGACTTCTGCCGGATCGGCCTTCAGCGCTTCATCGGTGAGCGCTTGCAGCTGCTCAGTCCATTGCTTGTCGCCGGCAAAATACAGCGCCTGCGCCCACTGCCCGAGCAGCTCCGGCGCACGCCCAGCCACATCGACGGCGCGCTCGAACGCCACGGCAGCGTCAGCGGCACGTTCCTGAGCCATATAGGTACGGCCAAGGAAGTACCAGCTTTCGGCGGACTTGGGATCGCTCTGCACCGCAGCTTCCAGGCGTGCAGTCATTTCCTCGATGGACTTTGGCTGCGCGGCAAAGGTTTGTGCACGCTCGACGTCATCGATGGCGCCCCAGTGCTGGTACAGGCCATACCCCAGCAGCGGCATCAGCAGCGCGGCAACCAGCGGAATTTTACCGCCCAGAGAGCGCTGGGCCGGCTGCGCCTGCGCGCCTTCGGTGTCGGCGAGCAACTCGCGGGCTGCCTCATCACGACCATTGGCCAGCTGCTCTGCATTCAGCGCACCTGCGTCGTGCTGGCCTTGTAGATCCAGCAAACGCTCCTGATACAGGGTCACGTTAAGGGCAGTACGGTCTTCTTCGGCCTGCACCTTGCGCGCACGCAGCACCGGGATCAGCAGAAACGCCAGGGCCGTGAGCAACAGCAGGCCGGCGCATAACCAGAATTCAATCATCAGTCTTTCTTATCCACAGGCGTTTGATTAAGCAGAGCAGCCAGACGCTGCTGTTCATCAGCAGACAGGCCACCGGCGGCGCCCGGCTTGCTACGACGACGCACCAGGATGACCCCGAGCAGGACGAAACCACCGACCAGCAAACCAGCCGGGCCATACCACAGCAGCAACGTGCGCGCGGTTACCGGCGGCTTGTAGAGGACGAAATCGCCATAGCGGCTGACCAGATAGTCGATGATCTGCTCATTGCTCTGGCCCTCCTCCAGCATGCGGAAGATCTGCGCACGCAGGTCCATGGCTATCGGCGCATCGGAGTCGGCGATGTTCTGATTCTGGCACTTGGGGCAGCGCAGCTCTTCCACCAGATTGCGGTAACGCTCGCGCTCGGCCTCAGTGGCAAATTCGTAGGTGTCGATAGCGGCCTGGGCGGTGCCCAACAACGCCAGGCCCAATACAGCGGCGCTTAGCAGACGCTTCATGGCTGCACCTCATCGACTAGCTCTTGGTAGAGCGGCGCAAGCTGTTCACGCCAGATGCGCTCATCAATCACTCCGACGAACTTGTGGCGGATGATGCCGTCCTTGTCGATCAGGAAGGTCTCTGGCGCACCGTACACGCCCAGGTCCAAGCCCAGGGTGCCACGCGCATCGTTGACGTTCAGTTGATAGGGATCATGGAACTCCACCAGCCACTTCTGCGCGGCGGCGTTGTCGTCCTTGTAGTTGACCCCATGAATGGTCACGCCCAGCTTGGCCAGCTTGTTCAGCACCGGGTGTTCCACACGGCAGGCCACGCACCAGGTCGCCCAAACGTTGACCAGCGCCGGCTTGCCCTTGAGATCGGCCTCACTCAGCGTTTTGCCATCCTGCACCGCTGGCAGGGAGAACGCCGGGAACGGCTTGCCGATCAGCGCCGATGGTAGTTCGGTGGGATCGAGGAACAAACCGCGGTAGAGAAACACCGCCACGCCGAGAAACAGCACCAGCGGTAACAGCAGCAGTAAACGCTTCATGCCTGCACCCCCGCCATGCCCAGCGCATCACGTACGCGGGTGCGTACCTTCATGCGGTAGCGCTTGTCGCTGGCAGCGAGGAAGCCGCCAAAGCCCATCAACAGCGCGCCGAACCAGATCCAGCGAACGAATGGCTTGATATGCACGCGTACCGCCCAGGCGCCGTTTTCCAGCGGCTCACCCAGGGCGACGAACAGGTCGCGGGTGATCCCCGCGTCGATGCCGGCTTCGGTCATCACCGACTGCTGCACGGTATACAGACGCTTCTCCGGGTGCAGCACGGCAATCTGCTTGCCGCCTTCGAGGATGCGCACAGTGCCTTTGTCGGAGGTGAAGTTCGGCCCCTCGAAGTGCTCGGCACCTTCGAAAATAAACTGATAGCCGCCAATTTCCACGGATTCGCCCGGCGCCATGCGCATATCGCGCTCGAAGCTGCCCATGCTGGTCAGCACCACGCCCAGGGCACATACGGCCATGCCCAGGTGCGCTGTCTGCATGCCCCAGTAACTGCGAGTCAAGCTTGGCAAACCGCGGAAAAAACCCTTGTGGCGGGTTTTCTCAATAATGTCGCGCAGCCCGGCCAACACCACCCAAGCGGCCAGCAGGCACACGCCAAGCACCGCCCAGTTGAAGTCGCCGACCAGGAAGGTGGCGATCACTGCCAGCACCACGCTGCCAATCAGCACCGGCGTGAGCATGCTCAGCAGCCACTGCAGCGGCGTGTCTTTCCAGCGCACCAGCACGCCGACCGCAATCATCGCCATCAGCAGGCCCATCAACGGTACGAACAGGGCGTTGAAGTACGGCGGGCCGACCGACAGCTTGGCTCCTGTCATGGCATCCAGCACCAGCGGGTAGAGGGTGCCGAGCAGAATCATCGCCGCGGCCACCACCAGAATCAGGTTATTCACCAGCAGTAGAGTTTCCCGCGACCAAAGGGCAAAGCCGACCTGACTCTTGACCACCGGCGCACGCACGGCGAACAGCGCCAAGGAGCTGCCCACCACCAACAGCAGGAAGGCCAGGATAAACACGCCGCGCTCAGGGTCGCTGGCAAAGGCATGCACCGAGGTCAGCACGCCGGAGCGCACCAGGAAGGTCCCCAGCAAGCTGAGGGAGAACGCAGCAATCGCCAGCAGCACGGTCCAGCTCTTGAACACGCCGCGTTTTTCCGTCACGGCCAGGGAGTGGATCAGCGCGGTGCCGACCAGCCAGGGCATAAAGGAGGCGTTTTCCACCGGGTCCCAGAACCACCAGCCGCCCCAGCCGAGTTCGTAGTAGGCCCACCAGGAGCCCAACGCGATACCGATGCCGAGGAAGGCCCAGGCAACGATGGTCCAGGGCCGCGACCAGCGCGCCCAGGCGGCGTCCAGCTTGCCGCCGAGCAAGGCGGCAATGGCGAAGGCGAAGGCCACGGAGAAGCCGACATAGCCCATATAGAGCATCGGCGGGTGGATGATCAGACCGAAGTCCTGCAGCAGCGGGTTGAGGTCACGACCGTTTGCCGGGGTGTCGAACAGCAGGCGCTCGAACGGGTTGGAGGTGATGATCAGAAACAGCAGAAAGCCGATGCTGATAATGCCCATCACCGCCAGCACGCGGGCGAGCATCTCTTCCGGCAACTGGCGCGAGAAGATCGATACGGCAAAGGTCCAGCCGGCGAGAATCAGCCCCCAGAGCAGCAGCGACCCCTCGTGGGCGCCCCACACGGCGCTGAACTTGTAGTACCAGGGCAATGCACTGTTGGAGTTGTTGGCCACGTAGGCGACGGTGAAGTCGTCGACCATAAAGGCGTAGGTCAGGCAGATAAAGGCAAACAGCATAAAGCTGAACTGCCCCCAGGCAGCTGGCTGCGCTAGGCTCATCCACTGACGGTCACCACGCCAGGCGCCGATCAGCGGCAGGGTCGCCTGCACCAGCGCCATGCACAGCGCCAGAATCATCGCCAGATGGCCGAGCTCGGGAATCATTGCGCGTACTCCGATGGGGACGCCTGCTTGGCTGCTTTGGCTGCGTCGTGCTGCTGTTTCATGCCGCTCTGTTCCAGGGCCTGCATGACTTCCGGCGGCATATAGTTCTCATCGTGTTTGGCCAGCACTTCGTCGGCGATCAACACGCCGTTAGCGTCGAGCTTGCCCATGGCAACGATGCCCTGCCCTTCGCGAAACAGATCCGGAAGGATGCCGGTAAAGCGGATGGTTACGTTCTTGGCACCGTCGGTGACAACGAAATCGGTGTCCAGCGAATCGCTGGAGCGCTTTACCGAGCCCTCTTCAACCAGGCCACCGGCGCGGATACGGGTATCTTGCGGGGCTTCGCCATTGGCGATCTGGGTCGGGGTGTAAAACAGGTTGATATTCTGCTGCAACGCACTGAGGGCCAGGGCCACGGCGATGCCGACACCGGCAATGATGGCCAGGACGATATACAGGCGTTTTTTACGCACGGGGTTCACTTCGACTCCTCCCGGCGCAAACGACGCGCCTCGTCTTGCAGATAACGGCGACGCGCCAGGATTGGTAGCGCCACATTCAGCCCCAGCACAGCCAGGCTGATGGCATAACAGGACCAGACATAAGGCCCGTGGGTACCCATGGCGATAAATTCGCTAAAGCTGGCAAAACTCATTGGCCTTTCTCCACCAGCGCCTTGACCTCAGCTTTGGCCCAACTGCTACGCGCCTCACGCTTGAGCACCTCCAGACGCATGCGCAGCAGCAGCACGGCGCCAAAGAAGCAGTAGAAGCCCAGCACCATGATCAGCAGCGGCATCCACATCTCAAACGGCATGGCCGGTTTCTCCACCACGCTGAAGGTGGCGGGCTGGTGCAGGGTATTCCACCACTCCACCGAGTATTTGATGATCGGGATATTCACCACCCCGACGATGGCCAGCACCGCGCAGGCTTTAGCGGCGCTGTCACGGTTGGTGATGGCGTTGCCCAGGGCGATCACGCCGAAATACAGGAACAGCAGAATCAGCATCGAGGTCAGGCGCGCGTCCCAGACCCAGTAAGTGCCCCAGGTCGGCTTGCCCCACACCGCGCCGGTCACCAGGGCGATCACGGTCATCCAGGCACCAATGGGCGCGGCCTGTTGCAGGGCAACATCAGCCAGTTTCATCTTCCACACCAGACCAACCGTCCCGGCTACCGCCAGCATCACGTAAATCGACTGAGCGAGAAACGCCGCCGGCACATGGATATAGATAATGCGAAAGCTGTTGCCCTGCTGGTAATCCGGCGGAGCAAAGGCCAGCCCCCAGACCAAACCGACCACCAGCAGCACGGCAGCGGCCAGGGCCAACCAGGGCAACCAGCGGCTGCTGATTTCATAGAACCATTTGGGCGAGCCGAGCTTGTGAAACCACGTCCAGTTCATCAGGTTACTCATCAGTGCTAGGGCTGATCAGAGCGCAGGCAGGCACTCGGATCAACCGGCCATTCAGGCTTATTGTCTACTCAGCGACACTGATCGTCAGACCAGCGGCGATGGCAAAAGGTGTCAAGGTCACCGCCAATGCAGTGAGGCTGGCCAACCACAATAGGTGGCCGACCGCCGGCAATCCTTGCAGGCTGGCTTGTAACGCACCGCTGCCGAGAATCAGCACCGGGATGTACAACGGCAAAATCAGCAGCGCGAGCAGCAGACCACCACGCTTGAGGCCTACCGTCAGCGCTGCACCGACCGCACCCAATAGGCTTAGCACCGGCGTACCGAGCAGCAGCGAGATCAGCAGCACCGGAAGGCAGCGCCCCGGCAAACCCAACATCAACGCCAGCAGCGGCGCCAGCAACACCAGTGCCAGGCCAGAGAACAGCCAGTGTGCCAGCACCTTGGCCAGAACCAGAAGAGCCAGGGGGTGCGGCGAAAGGACCCACTGCTCCAGCGAGCCATCCTCAAAATCGCTGCGAAACAGCCCGTCCAGCGAGAGCAGCACGGCCAATAGCGCAGCTACCCACACCAGCCCAGGCGAAAGGCTTTGTAACAACTGCGTCTGCGGTCCCACAGCCAGCGGGAACAGCGCAATCACAATGGCAAAGAACACCAGCGGGTTGGCCAGCTCGGCCGGACGACGAAACAACAGGCGCGCCTCACGGGCCAGCAATAGGCTAAAGACATTGCTCATAACGGACGCTGCCCCAGATCAAGCTCGCGGTAACCGGCCGGCTTGACCGTCAATTCATGGTGCGTGGTCAGCACCACCAGACCGCCCTGCTGACAGTGCGCGGCCAGATGGTGCTCCAGCTGCGCCACCGCCGCTTTATCCAAGGCGGTAAACGGCTCATCCAATACCCAGAGTGACGGGCCTGGCAGATACAGACGGGCCAGCGCCACACGGCGCTGCTGCCCAGCGGACAGCGTATGACAGGGCACATCCTCAAAACCACGCAGCCCCACCGCCGCCAGCGCCTGCCAGATGGCCTCACGCTCGGCCGGCTGATGCAGGGCGCAGAGCCAGGTGAGGTTCTCCTCGGCAGTGAGCAGGCCCTTGATGCCGGCGGCATGGCCGGTCCACAACAGATTGCGCGCCAGCTCAGCCCGCTGCTCCGCCAGCGGGCTGCCATTCAGGCGAATCTCACCGGCGGTCGGCTGCATCAGCCCGGCCAGCAACCGCAGCAGGCTGGTCTTGCCGCTGCCGTTGGGACCGGCCACCTGCAGCATCTCACCGGGAACCAGACGCAGCTCCAGACGCTCGAAAAGCATGCGCCAGTCTCGCTCACAGGCGAGCGCAACGGCTTCGAGAAGAGGACTGGTCAAGGCATCGGTACCTTAAGATGGGTGGCAAAAGCTGTTCAAGTCGGCAGAGTCTTGGCCGCTATACTGACGCAAGTGGAATGCGCTGCGAGCACAGAGGATGCTTACAAAAGTAGCGAGCGATGGCCAGGCAAGACGAAGTCAGCCGAAAAAGCGGAGTGTACGAGTAGTACATGAGCAGTTTGAGGCGGACTTCAACGCAGCATGGCCGAGCGCAGTATTTTGTAAGCACCCTACTCAGACGGGGCGCGATTATACATGCCCGACCTCGCCTCCCGCAGTGGGCATTTTCGACAGGGTGTAACCCGCCAATGAGCGACATCAGCAGTCCACGGCCTATTGCGCCAACGCCCCCCAGCACTCGCCCCAGCGCCATAGCGGCGGACCTGGCGGTAAAACTGCTGCAGCCCATGCAAGGCCTGCTGGCCAGTGGTGAAACCGCCAAGGCCGAAGTTATTGCCCTCAAGGAAGTGGCGCAAAGCTTTCAGGTACTGCTCAAGCTGACGTTGAACAACGGCAGCCAGACCACCCTGGAAGCCAATAGCCCGCGCCCACTTGCCCAGGGCACCTCCCTGGCCGTAACCGCCCTATCAGAAACCCGCCTGGCCCTGTCCGTACTAATGGGCGGCGACAAGCCCCTGACCAGCCTGGACCTTGATCAGCTACCGGTTGGCACCTTGTTGCAAGGCAAAGTGGTGGCTCGCGAGCAACTGCTACAGGCCCGCTCGCAGCAGGTGGTCTATAAGGTGCTGGTCAACCTGCTCAACACGCCATTGGCTGGCAGCAAACTGTCTCTGGAAACGCCGCTGGCACTCCCTCTGGGTAGCCTGCTCAGCGCCCAGGTACAGGGTAACCAGTCGTTGAACTTCCTACCGCTGAGCGGTCGCCTGGATCAGCTCGCGCTGAGCCAGCAAATCGGCAACCAAAGCAACCGTCAAGGTTCACTGGAAGGCCTATTCACAGCCCTGCAAGGGCTGCGCGGCAATGCCGAGGTGAGTGAAGGCCTACGCACCAGCATCGACAAACTCTTCGGGGCACTGCCCGATGCCACGCAATTAAGCACCCCGAAAGGTCTGGCGATGGCATTGGAAAACAGCGGCATCCTGTTAGAAAGCAAATTGCTCGGCGGCCAGGGCCAAGCGCTACCAACCGACCTGAAAGCCAACCTGTTGCGCCTGATTACCCAACTGCTACCAAACCTTCCAGCAGGTACTCCGCTGGCGACCGCCAACGCCAGTTCAGCCATGGCCCAAGCGATGCCGGCACTGGCCCGCGATCTGCTCGGCAGCCTAGGCAAGGCCACCAGTCGCCAGCAAGCACTAAGCTTCCCCCTGCCCTCGCGCCTACTTCAGTCCATGGAGGGTGAAGCCGATCTTGAGGCGCTATTGAAACTTGCCGCGGCAGCCATCTCGCGCCTGCAAACCCACCAACTCTCCAGCCTGGCGCAAAGCCAGGTCGGCCCGGATGGCAACCTGCTCACTACTTGGCAACTGGAGCTGCCCATGCGCAACCAGCAGGAACTGGTGCCTTTGCAGGTAAAAATCCAGCGCGAGGAAAACAGTCAGCAAGGCAAATCCGAGAAGAAGGAGACCCTGTGGAAAGTCGAGTTGGCATTCGATTTAGAGCCGCTGGGCCCCTTGCAAGTCCAGGCGCAACTGGCCCACGGCCGTCTGTCCAGCCAAATCTGGGCAGAACTCGGCAGCACTGTCAGCCTGATCGATGCCGAACTAGACAACCTGCGCCAGCGCCTGAATGCCGCTGGCGTGCAGGTTGGCGAGCTGGCCTGCAACCAGGGCACGCCGCCACGCGGGCCACGCACGACCTTGGAACAGCGCTGGGTGGATGAAACCGCATGAAGAAGACCCCGCCACGCCAGGCCATTGCACTCACTTACGACGGCCAGAATGCGCCGGTACTCAGCGCCAAGGGTGACGACGAGCTGGCCGAGGCTATTCTGGCTATTGCCCGCGAATATGAAGTGCCGATCTACGAAAATGCCGAACTGGTGCGCCTGTTGGCGCGCCTGGAGCTGGGTGACGCGATTCCCGAACAGCTGTATCGCTGTATCGCGGAAATCATCGCCTTTGCCTGGTACCTGAAAGGTAAAGCGCCGGCCGGCAGTGAGCGCGACAGCGATATCACGCCGCCGCTGCGCCTACTAGAAGGGCCGGCACATTGAATATTGTTTGAAGATGGGAGAATCAGGAACGCTGCAGTTTGGCCTGCTGCATCTTGCTAACCAACTCCGCCTCGGCCTTGCTCAGGCCGCAGGACTGGGTCAGATCATCCACACTGGCGCCCATGCCCGCCAAACGCGCAGCCTGGGTAAACGACAGGCTACTGGGGTCACGCTGCTCGATTTGATTGAGTTTGTCGGGTAACGGCGCGACAACCCGACGTAATTCGTGCAACTCCTCACCCATCTGCACACTGCCGGTCAAATAGGCATCCAGACGTCTGCCAAGCTCCTTGAGCCGGCGGTCACGCACAGCATCATGTTCGCCTTGCTGCTTTATGGCGTCGCGCAGCTGCCGTGTCAGCCAGACGCAAGCGCCTACCAGCCCCAAGCAAGTCAGGGCCAGCGCGATCAGCAACGCGTCGAGCATGGCTTAGATGCTCTCCAGATCGGACCACTCTTCTTCGCTCATCATCTTGTCCAGCTCAACCAGAATCAGCAGCTCGCCGTTCTTGTTGCAAACACCCTGAATAAACTTGGCCGACTCATCGTTACCAACGTTCGGCGCGGTCTCCACTTCCGATTGGCGCAGGTAAACCACTTCGGCCACGCTGTCGACCAGGATGCCAACCACTTGCTTGTCAGCTTCGATAATCACGATACGGGTGTTATCGGTCACCTCAGTGGAGTCCAAGCCAAAACGCTGACGTGTGTCGATGACTGTGACCACGTTGCCGCGCAGGTTGATGATGCCCAGCACATAGCTCGGAGCACCCGGCACAGGGGCAATCTCGGTATAGCGCAAGACTTCCTGAACCTGCATCACATTAATGCCATAGGTCTCGTTGTCCAGGCGGAACGTTACCCACTGCAGAATCGGATCATCAGAACCTTGTGCAGAACTTTTCTTCATGTCCCTAGCCTCGTCATGAACCGCTCGCGGCGGCAATCGCGGGTGTATACCCCGCTGTGATTACTATAGATGCAAAGCTGCGCACATCGCACAGCACTGCGTTATTCAATGAACCCGGTTAGCCGCCATACGCTTGGCCGCACCGCTGGCAATCAACTCCGCCAGGGATGCGACATCCAGCAGGGCGCACATATGTTCGATAACCGTACCCGCCAGCCACGGACGCTGCGTACGCTGGCTGCGCCATTTGACCTCGTTGGGATCGAGACGAATCGAGCGACTGACCTGATGCACCGCCAGCCCCCACTCGTAGCCCTGAACAGAAATCACATACTGCAAACCTTCGCGAAAGTCATCGCGGTAACGATCCGGCATCACCCAGCGCGCGGTATCCAGTACTTTCAGGTTGCCGGCCTGGCACGGCAGTATGCCGAGAAACCAATCTGGCTGGCCAAATAACGGCGTAAGCTCCTGGCCTTCCAGGGGATAAATCGAGCCCAAGCACACCAACGGAACCGCCAGGGTCAAACCGGCAACATCGAACAACAGGCATTCGAAAGGCCCCTGAGCCCATTCAGGCCGGCCCTGCAGCAGTGGCTCCGGCACCACCAGCATCTGTGGCACAGGCTGCGCAACCTCAATCACCACAGCAGTCTCAATCACCTCTTGCGGCGGCTCGACCCGAACCTCAATTTGCGGCGAGGGCATCTCGATAGTGGGCAGCACCAACGGCCGCGGCGCCAGCTCAACTACAGGTTTGGCCGCCACGGCTTGAACCTGCGGCATAGTGCGGGCATCGCGCACCTGCTCCTCCAGCACTGCAGCCTCGAATTCATCGAGGGTGATGCTTTCGGTCAACTCCAAATCACTCGCAGCATCCTGCAACAAGCCGTCCAGATAGGACTGCAAGGCCAGTTGCGGACGTGTAGCGGTGGCTAGAGGACGACTCATGAATACAACCCACAATAACGATCTGTACAGACTATCGGCCGCGCTAGCGACAGACTTGAGCTTATATCTTCAGCATAGCCGTTCATCTCAAGCGACCTGTGCGGCAATCTGCTGTGACAACAGATGCTTGAGTAACGCCCGATAGGCGATTACACCACGGCTATTGTTGTCAAACTTGGACGGCGTAAGCCCGGCCCGGCTGGCATCACGCAAGCGCGTATCCACCGGAATGTATGCCGGCCATAGGTGCTCTGGATAACTGTTGCGCAGCACCCGTAGCGTGCCCATAGACGCTTGCGTACGCCGGTCAAACAGGGTCGGCACGATGGTGTATGGCAATGCCTGCTGACGCGAACGGTTGATCATCGCCAGGGTATTGACCATCCGTTCCAGACCTTTGACGGCCAGAAACTCGGTCTGCACGGGAATCACCAATTGCTGGCTGGCAGCTAGGGCGTTAACCATCAGCACGCCGAGCAAGGGCGGGCTGTCGATCACCGCATGGTCGAAATCCTGCCAGAGCTGCGCCAGGCTCTTGGCGATCACCAGGCCCAGCCCGCTTTGCCCAGGCGACTGGCGTTCCAGCGTCGCCAGCGCAGTGCTCGACGGCAGCAGGGAAATACGCTCATCACTGGTGGGCAACAGCAATTGCTGCGGCAAGCCACGTGGAACGCTGCCCTTATGTTGAAACAGGTCGAAGCTGCTGTGCTCCAGGCTGTCCGGGTCGTGCCCGAAATAGCTGGTCATCGACCCATGGGGATCGAGATCGACGATCACCACACGCTTACCGGCATCAGCCAACAGGCCTGCCAGAGCGATGGATGTGGTGGTCTTGCCGACTCCACCTTTTTGATTGGCTACTGCCCAGACTCTCATCGTTATCATCCTCCCGGTACAGCTGCAGCCTGACCGAGAACGGGGGCCTCCCTTATGGGGCCGGCGACGGGGGTTTGACGGCACCCGCTTGCGGGGCCGGCGCTGCCGGGGCTGGTGCAGGTTGCGTGCCAGCCCGTTGCAAGGCCGCATCGGGTTTGGCATTGGCACTGCCTACACCACTCACGCTACGACGCACATCTAGATTGCGCGAAATCACCAATACCACTCGACGATTACGCCCACGCCCTTCTGCCGTGCCGTTATCAGCTACAGGCTGAAACTCACCATAACCCACTGCCGCCAAACGACTAGGGTTAACTCCATCCATTGTCAGCATACGTACGATACTGGCAGCTCGCGCTGTAGAGAGTTCCCAGTTGGTCGGAAACTGGGCTGTCTGAATCGGCAGATTGTCGGTAAAGCCTTCCACATGAACAGGGTTCTCGTAGGGCGCCAGTATTTTGGCTACTTTCTCGATAATGTCGAACGCCGCATTGTTGGGAATGGCATCGCCGCTGGTGAACAGCAGGCTGGAGCTGAGTTCAATCTCGATCCACAGCTCATTGCCACTGACCTTGAGCTGCTCGGATTGGATCAGATCACCGAATGCCTCACGCACACTGCTGGCGATGCTCTGTAGATCATCAGCGGATGACTGCGCGCTCTCCTCATCCACCAGCGAACGATCCGGCTCAGTAGTACGCGGCCGCTCTTCCCCCACCGGTATCGGTTTGATCGCCCGGTCAGGCTGGTTGAACACCCCGGTCAGGCTGTCGGAAAGAATCTTGTACTTGCCTTCATTGAGCGAAGAAATCGAATACATGACCACAAAAAATGCGAACAGCAGGGTAATGAAGTCGGCATAGGAGACCAGCCAACGTTCGTGGTTTTCATGTTCTTCGTGGTGACGCCTGCGGGCCATAGTCTGTCCCCATCAATCCATAAAGCCTTGCAGCTTCAATTCGATGGAGCGCGGGTTTTCACCCTCGGCAATCGACAGGATGCCCTCGAGCAGCATCTCGCGATAACGCGATTGACGCTGAGCGATGGCCTTGAGCTTGTTACCAATGGGCAGCAGTAACAGGTTGGCAAACCCCACGCCGTAAATGGTCGCCACAAATGCCACGGCAATCCCGCTGCCTAGCATGCTCGGGTCAGCCAGATTGCCCATTACATGAATCAGGCCCATCACGGCGCCGATAATGCCAATGGTTGGCGCGTAGCCGCCCATGCTTTCAAACACTTTGGCAGCCTGAATATCACGGCCTTCCTGAGTGTACAGATCGACTTCGAGAATACTGCGGATGGCCTCAGGCTCGGCACCATCAACCAATAGCTGCAAGCCTTTTCGCGCGTAAGGATCGACCTCAACATCGGCCACCGCCTCAAGGCCGAGCAGGCCTTCCTTGCGCGCGGTCATGCTCCAGCCAACCACGCGGCTGATGCCACCAGCCAGGTCCACACGAGGTGGAAAGAAAATCCAGCTGATAATCGCTAGAGACCGCTTGAACACATTCATCGGTGCCTGCAAAAACGCCGCGCCCAGGGTGCCACCGATCACGATCAGCGCAGCGGGCCCATTGAGCAAAGCCGCAGCATGTCCTCCTTCGAGGTAATTGCCACCGAGGATGGCGACAAATGCCAGGATGACCCCAATAAGGCTCAGTACATCCATTAAGTGCAGGTCTCCGCCAGGTGCCTGCCAATATCATCCAGTGGGTAGATGGCGTCGGCCAGATTGGCTTTGACGATGGCCATGGGCATGCCATAAATCACGCAACTGGCTTCGTCCTGTGCCCACACCTGGCTGCCACCTTGCTTGAGCAGGCGTGCGCCTTCACGGCCGTCCGCGCCCATACCGGTCAGCACCACCGCCAGCACTTTGTCGCCGTAGGACTTGGCCACCGAACCAAAGGTGATATCAACACAGGGTTTGTAGTTCAGGCGCTCATCGCCCGGAAGGATCTTCACCACGCCACGCGCATCGACCATCATCTGTTTACCGCCAGGTGCCAACAGCGCCAGGCCTGGACGCAACACATCGCCGTCCTCGGCTTCTTTGACACTAATACGGCAAAGCTTGTCGAGTCGCTCGGCAAAGGCCTTGGTAAAGGCAGCCGGCATATGCTGAATCAGTACAATCGGCGCTGGAAAGTTCGCCGGCAACTGGGTCAGCACACGTTGTAGCGCCACCGGGCCGCCTGTCGAGGTGCCAATCGCCACCAGCTTGTAAGATTTGCGCTTGGGCGCAGCACTGGCAACAGCCGGCGCAGATGCCCCAGACGGTCGAGCCAGGGTGCTGGGGGTAGTTGCAGGACGTGCCGCGGGCTTGGCTTGCGTAGCAGATGTCGCGGTAGGCGCAGCCACGGGGGACGGGCTCAGGCTGCGACGGTTACTACGGGCAATGGTATGAATTTTTTCGCAAAGCAGCTGTTTGACCCGCTCTGGATTACGCGAAATATCCTCGAAATTCTTCGGCAGAAAATCCACCGCACCGGCTTCCAGCGCATCCAGGGTAACGCGGGCGCCCTCATGAGTCAGAGAGGAAAACATCAGCACCGGCGTCGGACAGCGCTGCATGATGTTACGCACAGCCGTGATGCCATCCATCATCGGCATCTCGTAATCCATGGTAATTACATCAGGCTTGAGCGCCTGCGCCTGCTCGATGGCTTCACGGCCGTTAGTAGCGGTGCCGATTACCTGAATATTCGGATCGGCTGAAAGAATTTCCGATACGCGCCGACGAAAAAAACCGGAGTCATCAACCACCAACACCTTAACAGCCATAAACACTCCTAAGCGGCACGACAGATAGCTGCGCCGCTAACAATCAGATACGCCGTGCGTAACGTTTGAGCATGCTCGGCACGTCAAGAATCAGGGCAATACGTCCATCACCGGTGATGGTCGCCCCCGACATACCTGGAGTGCCCTGCAGCATTTTGCCCAGCGGCTTGATCACCACCTCTTCCTGGCCAACCAGTTGATCGACCACGAAGCCGATACGCTGACTGCCAACAGTGAGGATCACCACATGCCCTTCGCCCTGTTCCACATGGGCAGCGCTGCCGATCAGCCAGCGCTTGAGGTAGAACAGCGGCAAGGCTTTGTCACGCACGATCACCACTTCCTGTCCGTCGACCACATTGGTTCGCGACAGGTCTAGATGGAAGATTTCGTTGACGTTGACCAGTGGGAAGGCGAACGCCTGGTTGGCCAGCATCACCATCAGCGTCGGCATAATTGCCAGGGTCAGCGGCACCTTGATGACGATCTTCGAGCCTTGGCCCTTGACCGAGAACACATTGACCGTGCCATTAAGCTGGGAAATCTTGGTTTTCACCACGTCCATGCCCACACCACGGCCGGACACATCGGAAATCTCGGTTTTGGTCGAGAACCCCGGTGCGAAAATCAGGTTGTAGCATTCAAATTCGTTGAGACGGTCGGCCGCGTCCTTGTCCAGCAGGCCTTTTTCCACGGCCTTAGCACGCAACTGATCGGCATCCATACCTTTGCCGTCATCGGAAATCGACAGCAGGATATGGTCGCCTTCCTGCTCGGCGGACAATATCACCTTGCCGCCCCGCGCCTTGCCCGAGGCTTCGCGCTCCTCTGGCATTTCAATACCGTGATCGACCGCGTTGCGCACCAAGTGCACCAGCGGATCTGCGAGGGCCTCGACCAAATTCTTGTCAAGATCGGTTTCTTCGCCGACCAGCTCCAGATTGATCTCTTTCTTGAGCTGGCGCGCCAGGTCACGAACCAGACGCGGGAAGCGCCCGAAGACCTTCTTGATTGGCTGCATGCGGGTTTTCATCACCGCGGTTTGCAGATCAGCGGTGACCACATCCAGGTTGGACACCGCCTTGGACATGGCCTCATCGCCACTACTGGCACCCAGGCGCACCAGGCGGTTACGCACCAGCACCAGTTCGCCGACCATATTCATGATTTCATCCAGCCGCGCGGTATCGACCCGTACAGTGGTTTCCGCTTCGCTGGGCGGGGCAGCCTTTTCGGTTGCAGGCGCGGCAGCAGGTGCCTTGGCTGGTTCTGCCTTGGCAGCAGGTTTTACAGCGGGTTTAGGGGCGGCCTTGGCTGGCTCCGCAGGCTTGGCGGCCGCTGCTGGCGCAACGGGCTTGGTCGTTTCAGGCTCGACAAATTTGCCTTTGCCATGCAATTGATCAAGCAGTGCTTCAAACTCATCGTCGGTGATATCACCGCTCGGCGCGGCAGCTGGTTCAGCCTTGGCCGCGGGTGCTGCAGGCGCCGATACAGCAGGCGGCACAAACTGGCCTTTGCCATGCAACTGATCGAGCAGTGACTCAAATTCATCATCGGTGATTTCATCACCAGCCGCTGCTGTTGCCACAGGTGCAGCAGCAACAGGCGCGGCAGGTGCAGCCGCCACGTCGGGCGCTACGAACTGACCTTTGCCATGCAGTTGATCAAGCAGGGACTCGAATTCATCATCGGTAATCTCATCACTGCTGGCGGCGCTGGAGGCTTGCGTCGGCGCCTCATCCAGGGCGCCCAGCAATTGCTCGAATTCACTGTCAGTAATATCGCCGGCAGCCTGTTCAACCTCGGGTTCAGGCTCAGCGTGCACTTCAGCCGGCGCGGTTTCCTCAGCACCTGCCGGCTCAGCCAGGCGTGCCAGGGCGGCCAACAGCTCAGGGGTGGCCGGAGTCAGATCGGTACGTTCACGGACCTGAGTAAACATGCTGTTGACGGCATCCAGTGCTTCTAGCACCACATCCATCAACGCGGAGTCGACGCGCCGCTCACCCTTACGCAGGATGTCGAAGACGTTTTCTGCGATATGGCAGCATTCCACCAGCTCATTGAGCTGGAGAAAACCGGCACCACCTTTGACGGTATGAAACCCGCGAAAAATAGCGTTGAGCAGATTCATGTCGTCCGGGCGGCTTTCCAGCTCTACCAGCTGCTCGGACAGTAGTTCAAGAATCTCGCCGGCCTCTACCAGGAAGTCCTGGAGGATTTCTTCATCGGCGCCGAAGCTCATAAGACGTGCTCCTAAAATCCCAGACTGGAAAGCAGGTCGTCGACATCATCCTGATTGGATGCGACGTCTTCACGCTTATCGGCATGAATCTGCGGACCTTCACCACGGGAAGGCTCTTTTTGTTGTTCTTGTTCGGCGCGTAGCAGCTCATGGTTGTGCTCAATGCCGGCGAACTGGTCTACCTGGCTGGCCATCAACACCAGTTTCAGCAGATTGCTTTCCACCTCGGTCACCAGCTGGGTTACACGCTTGATCACCTGCCCCGTCAGATCCTGATAGTCCTGAGCCAGGAGAATATCGTTGAGGTGACCCGATATCTTGGCGCCGTCACGCTCGCTACGCGCGAGAAACAACTCCACACGCTTGGCCAACTCACGAAAGCCATCGGCGCTCATCTCGCGGCGCATAAAGCGCCCCCAGTCAGCGCTCAGACTCTGCGCCTCATCACTGAGGTCATTAACCAATGGTGCGCTCTGCTCAACCAGATCCATGGTGCGATTGGCCGCTTTCTCGGTCATCGTCACCACGTAATTCAGGCGTTCGGTGGCATCGGTAATTTGCGAGACCTCAGTGGCGTGTGGCACACGGGGATCTAGCTGGAAGTTGACGATGGCGTTGTGCAGCTCACGGGTCAGCTTGCCGACTTCGTGATACAAGCCGCGGTCACGCGCTTTGTTGAGCTCATGTATCAGCTGTACCGCTTCACCAAAGTTGCCTTGTTCCAGGCTATCTACCAGTTGGCGAGCGTTGTGTTTCAGGGACGACTCAAGATCACCCTGAGCGGAATCTTTATGTTCCATAGCAACCTCATGGCAGACATCAGCCGTTGACGCGTTCGAAGATTTTTTCAATCTTCTCTTTCAGTACCTGGGCAGTGAACGGCTTGACTACATAACCGTTAACACCAGCCTGGGCTGCTTCGATGATCTGATCGCGCTTGGCCTCAGCGGTTACCATCAACACCGGCAGAGTTTTCAGGCGCTCATCCGCACGCACTGCACGCAGCAGGTCGATACCCGTCATACCGGGCATGTTCCAGTCCGTCACCAGAAAATCGAAACTGCCGCTCTGCAGCATGGGCAGCGCGGTCACGCCATCATCGGCTTCCGCTGTGTTGGTGAACCCCAAGTCACGCAGGAGGTTCTTGATGATCCGTCGCATCGTTGAAAAGTCATCAACGATGAGGATTTTCATGTTCTTGTCCAAGTCGACCTCCGTACAGTCCCAAACGCACCCAGCACCCTGTGTACGCTTTTAATCGTGAAACCGGCCTAGCGTTAGCGAGTAAACTCAATGTGCGCGCCACTCGCCCAAACGAGCGCGTAAACGAGCGGCACACTGACTGTGTAGTTGGCTTACACGTGATTCGCTAACCCCCAACACCTCACCGATCTCTTTAAGATTCAATTCTTCATCGTAATATAGCGCTAACACTAGGCGCTCGCGCTCCGGCAGGTTGGCAATGGCATCTGCCAAGGCCGCCTGAAAGCGTTCATCTTCCAGATCACGAGAAGGTTCGAGATGGTTGCTGCCAGCGTCTTCACCCAGCCCACCGTGCTCGCCGTCCTGCAAAAGGTCGTCAAAGCTGAACAGGCGGCTGCCTAAAGTGTCGCCAAGAATGCCGTAGTAATCCTCGAGACTCAATTGGAGTTCGGCCGCAACCTCTTGATCTTTAGCGTCTCTGCCGGTTCTGGCCTCAATTTTTCTAATCGCGTCGCTGACCATGCGGCTATTGCGATGCACTGAGCGTGGGGCCCAGTCCCCTTTACGCACTTCATCAAGCATGGAGCCGCGAATGCGAATACCGGCGAAGGTCTCAAAGCTGGCACCTTTACTGGAGTCGTATTTTTTTGACGCTTCGAGCAAGCCGATCATCCCAGCCTGGATCAAGTCGTCGACCTGCACATTAGCCGGCAAGCGCGCCAACAGGTGGTAGGCGATGCGTTTGACCAAGGGCGCGTAGCGCTCGATCAATTGATGTTGGGAATCCTGCGCCTGCGCCTTGCTATACATACGAAGTCCAGAAGCTGCTGTCATATGGCCGTGTCTGCGATCGGTTGCTGCACCAGACGCTCAACGAAAAACTCCAAATGACCACGCGGATTGGCCGGTAATGGCCAGGCATCGACTTTTTGGGCTATCGCCTTGAACGCCAGCGCGCACTTCGAACGCGGGAAGGCTTCATAAACCGCACGCTGTTTCTGCACGGCCTTGCGCACTGACTCGTCATAAGGAACTGCACCTACGTACTGCAGGGCAACGTCGAGAAAGCGGTCAGTGACTTTAGTCAGCTTAGCAAAGAGGTTACGACCTTCCTGCGGGCTGTGAGCCATGTTGGCCAATACGCGGAAACGATTCATGCCGTGATCGCGGTTAAGCAGTTTGATCAGCGCATAGGCGTCAGTAATCGACGTTGGCTCATCACACACCACCACCAGCACTTCCTGAGCCGCGCGCACGAAGCTGACCACGCCATCACCGATACCGGCGGCGGTGTCGATAATCAGCACATCGAGGTTGTCACTGATATCGCTGAACGCCTGGATCAGCCCAGCATGCTGCATGGGCGACAGCTGCACCATGCTCTGAATGCCAGACGCAGCCGGCACGATGCGAACGCCACCGGGGCCCTGCAACAGCACATCGCGCAGTTCACATTCACCACTGATGACGTCTTCCAGGGTGCGCTTGGCGCTCAGACCAAGCAGCACATCGACGTTGGCCAAGCCCAGGTCGGCGTCCATCAGCATCACCCGGCGACCAAGATCAGCCAGGGCCAACGCCAGGTTCACCGACACATTGGTCTTACCGACGCCACCTTTGCCGCCGGTCACCGCAATCACCTGTACGGGATGCATACCCATATTTCTACACACCTTGTCTAACTTCGACTGGAGCCACTTGGTCGGCTAAGCGCGGTTCAATTCCAACAGCATGGCACTTAACTCACGCGTCGTGCAGGTTGCTGGTAAAGGCCGGCAAACATCTCCGCCATCGTATCCTCGCTTGGATCTTGATTGGCCTGCAGCCCCACGGCCCGACTAACCAATTGATGACTGCGCGGAACCTGCAAATCATCGGGAATGCGTGGCCCATCAGTAAGATAGGCTACCGGTAGACGCTGGCTAATAGCCAGTCCTAAAACCTCACCCAGACTCGTCGCTTCATCCGCCTTGGTCAGGATGCAGCCAGACAAACCGCAGCGCTTATAACTATGGTAGGCGGCTTTCAGGACTTGACTCTGGCTGGTGGCCGCCATTACCAGATAATTTTTAGCGTTGACACCACGGCTGGCCAGCGTTTCCAGTTGCATGCGCAGGGCCGGATCATTAGCGGGTAAGCCTGCAGTATCGATCAATACCACACGCTTACGTGCCAATGGGGCCAAAGCCTGGGTCAATGACTGACCGGGGTCAACCAAGGTCACTGGGACATTGAGAATGCGCCCCAGCGTCTTGAGTTGCTCCTGAGCACCAATGCGGTAGCTGTCCAGGCTGACCAGGGCAATATGCTGCGCGCCGTACTTGAGCACGTAGCGCGCGGCCAGCTTGGCCAGGGTGGTGGTCTTGCCCATGCCGGCCGGCCCCACCAAAGCGATCACACCGCCCTCATCCATCGGTTCCTGCTTCGGCGTTTTGATTGCATGAGCCAGGTGCGCGAGCAACATGCGCCAGGCCTGACGAGGTTCGTTCACGCCGCTGACACGCTCCAGCAGCGCCTTCGACAATTCGGCCGACAGCCCCATGCGCTGCAGGCGACGCCACAAATTGGCCTGCTGCGGGCGGCGGGTCTGCAATTGGCCCCAGGCAATGGAGCCCAGCTGCACTTCAATCAATTCGCGCAGGCCGTGCAGTTCGAAACGCATGGCATCCAGCGCGCGCTGATCGGTGGCCGCAGCAGGCGCCGCCTGCGATTTACGCATTACGGCAGCCAAGCTATCAGCAGGCAGGCTGTCGGCTGCGCCAAACAGCTGGCGGTCCTTGCCAGCATCGACCTGGGTGCGGGTGCTCAGCTCAGCCTGGGCCGTAGCGATTTTTGCCTGAGTCTTGCGCAACTCGGCTTCCAGCGCCGGGTTGGGCTGGCGAGCCGGTGCGGCAGGCACCTGATAATCCAGCGCGGCGGTCAGTTCGACACCGCCGGCTACCCGACGATTGCCAATGATCGAGGCATCGGCACCCAACTCATCACGCACCAGCTTCATGGCGGTTCGCATATCGGCGGCGAAAAAGCGTTTGACCTGCATGGCCTGTAACCTCGGTTAGTTCTGCCCCACCGTCGCAACGATGGTGACCTGCTTGTTATCCGGAATTTCCTGGTATGCCAATACATGGATACTCGGAACCGCCAGCCGCGCGAATCGCGAGAGCATCGCCCGGACCGGACCGGCCACCAGCAAAATCACTGGCTTGCCGAGCATCTCCTGGCGCTGCGCCGCTTCCACCAGGGAACGCTGCAGCTTCTCGGCCATGCCAGGCTCCAGGAGGATGCCCTCCTCGGAGCCTTGACCGGCTTTCTGAATACTGTTGAGCAATATCTGTTCCAACCTGGGTTCCAAGGTGATCACAGGCAGCTCCAGCTCTAGTCCCACAATGCTTTGCACGATTGCGCGGGCCAACGCGACACGTACCGCAGCCACCATCGCGGCGGGATCTTGACTCTTCACCGCGACATTGGCGATGGCCTCGGCGATGGTGCGGATATCGCGCACCGGCACCTGCTCCTGCAACAAACTCTGCAACACCTTGAGCAAGGTCGACAGAGAAATCATTCCTGGCACCAGCTCTTCAGCCAGCTTGGGCGAGCTCTTGGCCAACAACTGCATCAACTGCTGCACTTCCTCATGGCCGAGCAGCTCGTGAGCATGCTTGTGCAGCACTTGATTGAGATGTGTGGCAACCACGGTGCTGGCGTCAACCACGGTGTAGCCGAGGGACTGCGCCTGATCGCGCTGAGTCGGGTCGATCCACACCGCCTCCAGGCCAAATGCCGGGTCTTTGGCGGTGATGCCGTTGAGCGGGCCGAACACCTGGCCGGGATTAATCGCCAATTCGCGGTCCGGATACACCTCAGCCTCGGCTACGCTGACGCCCATTAAAGTCAGGCGATAAGCATTGGGCTGCAGATCAAGGTTGTCGCGGATATGCACCGAGGGCATAAGAAAACCCATCTCCTGGGAGAGCTTCTTGCGCACCCCCTTGATCCGCGCCAGCAACTGGCCACCCTGATTGCGATCGACCAGCGGAATCAGGCGGTAACCCACTTCCAGGCCGACCATATCCACCGGGGTGACGTCATCCCAACCCAGCTCTTTGACCTCCTGAGCCTTCTGCGCTGGCAACAACTCCTGCTGACGCTGCACTTCCTTGATCTCGTTCTCCTTGGTTGCGCGCTGCTTGTTGGCAATCCAGTACGCGGCGCCGGCAGCCACCAAGCCCAGGCTGATAAAGGAGAAATGCGGCATGCCGGGCACCAGGCCCATGGCGATCATTACCGCTGCCGTTACGGCCAGCGCACGAGGGGAGGCGAACATCTGCCGATTGACTTGGGCGCCCATGTCTTCCGAGCTGGAAACCCGGGTCACCATGATCGCCGCAGCAGTCGACAGCAGCAGCGAAGGAATCTGCGCCACCAGGCCGTCGCCGATGGTCAGCAAGGTGTAGATGCGCCCCGCGTCGACGAAACTCAGGTCATGCTGAAAGATGCCGATGGCAATGCCGCCGATCAGGTTGATAAACAGAATCAGCAAGCCGGCAATCGCATCGCCGCGGACAAACTTACTGGCACCGTCCATCGAACCGTAAAAGTCAGCCTCTTGGGACACTTCGCCGCGGCGTTTCTTGGCTTCAGCCTGATCGATCAGGCCGGCGTTCAAGTCGGCGTCGATGGCCATCTGCTTGCCGGGCATGGCATCCAAGGTAAAACGCGCGCTGACTTCGGAGATGCGCCCGGCGCCCTTGGTCACCACCACGAAGTTGATAATCATCAAGATGGCGAACACCACGATACCGACCACGTAGTTGCCGCCGATCACCACCTCACCGAAGGCTTGAATCACCTTACCGGCGGCGTCATGGCCATCCTGGCCGTTGAGCAACACCACCCGCGTGGAGGCCACGTTAAGCGCCAAGCGCAACAAAGTTGCCGCCAGCAGGATGGTCGGGAATACAGCGAAATCCAGCGGGCGCAAGGCATAAATCGCCACCAGCAACACGACGATCGACAGGGCAATACTGAAGGTGAACAGCACATCGAGGAGAAACGGCGGAATCGGCAACATGACCATGCCGAGCATGACCAGCAGCATCAGCGGAATGCCCAGGTTGCCCTGCTTCAACCCCGACAGGTTGCTGCGCACGTCACCGATCATTTGCGAGCGATCTATTGCCACACCACTACCCCAGCCAATTCAATCTTTTGACGCCCAATGGCATCGTCATGCCAGTGTTTGCAAAAAACTCTCCAGTTTTGCCGAAGCCCCGAAATCACTGGCCTGGCGCCCTGCCTGACGCGAGGGGCGAGCGAGCGTCAGGGCGAATATTCAAGGCAACCCACGCCAGCGCCATGAAAATAACGAACCTCAGCAGCAAACGTCAGTCCCAGCAAAGTACGGATGGCCTTGCCCGCCGCACCTTTCTCGACAGCTACTCAGGAGTTACAGATGAAACGATGGATGATCGCCGCACTGGCCGGCTGCTGCGCCGCCAGCCTGCAAGCTGCCGACCTCTCGGTCGAACTCAAGGCCGTGGACGCCAAAGGCCAGGGCGCCTCGGTCGGCACCGTCCGTATCAGCGAAAGCCCTTATGGCGTGGTATTCACTCCGCAACTGCACGACCTTGAGCCCGGCGCGCATGGTTTCCATGTCCACGGCAAGCCCAGTTGCGACCCCGCCCCCAAGGATGGCCAACCGTCGGCGGCGCAAGCCGCTGGCGGTCACTGGGACCCACAGGGCACCGGCAAACACGACCTGCCCTGGGGTGACGGCCATCTTGGCGATCTACCTGCCCTGCTGGTCACGACTGATGGCAAGGCCAGCCAACCCGTGCTGGCGCCTCGCATCAAGAGCCTCGGGGAGCTGAAAGGCCTGTCGCTGATGGTGCATGCCGGCGGCGACAACCATGCCGACCACCCCAATCCTCTGGGCGGCGGTGGCGCGCGCGTGGCGTGTGGCGTGATCGAATAAACGCCTACCGATCAGCAGACACCCGACTGCAGCCGTTCACTCGTCGCGACGCAGATCCGAAGGGATCGGCAGATCCGTGAGCGGCGTAGGCCGCTTGCCCTTGCCTGCCTGGTACTGGCGCAGCTGGTAGACATAAGCCAGCACCTGGGCAATGGCCAGATACAAGCCGGCAGGAATTTCCTGATCCAGCTCGGTGGAATAGAACACCGCTCGGGCCAAAGCGGGCGATTCCAACACCATGACCTTGTGCTCATTGGCGATTTCGCGAATCTTCAATGCAGTGAAATCACCACCCTTGGCCAGCAGCACTGGCGCACTGCCCTTGGCCGGGTCGTACTTCAAGGCCACGGCAAAGTGCGTCGGGTTGGTAATGACCACGTCGGCATCGGGCACCGACTGCATCATGCGCCGCTCGGCCATTTCCCGCTGCAGCTGACGAATACGCTGCTTGACCTCGGGCTTACCCTCGCTATCCTTGTACTCGTCGCGCACTTCCTGCTTGGTCATCATCAGCTTCTGCTTGCTGCTCCAAAGCTGAAATGGCACATCCACGGCGGCAATCAGAATCAATCCGCAAGACATCCATAGGGCGCTCCAGCCCACCACGGTTGCGGCATGCAGAATGGCCGAATCAATCGGCTCATGAACAATCGCCAGCAAATCGTCCTGCCAGGCCGACAGTACCGCGATCCCCACCAGCAGAATCAGAATGAACTTGGCCAAGGCCTTGAGCAGTTCGACCAGTGCCTGCACGGAAAACATCCGCTTGAGCCCCGCCAGGGGGTTCATCCGGCTCAGTTTGGGCGCCATGGCTTCGGCAGAGAATATCCACCCCCCCAGAGAAATCGGCCCCGCGACTGACACAATCAGCAGCAAGATAAACAGCGGAAACAAGGCCTCCAGGGCGATCTGACCGGAAGCCGCGAACCACAATCCCATGCTGCGCTCATCCATGATCACGTCGCGGGATAGCGAGAAGTTGCCACGCATGATGTCGAGCATGGCGTTGCCCATATTGCCGCCAAAAGCCAGCATGCCGCCAAAGCCGCCGAGAGTCACTGCCAGGGTATTGAGCTCTTTGGAACGGGCAATCTGGCCCTTCTCACGGGATTCGCGTAGGCGTTTCTCCGTGGGCTCCTCACTTTTATCGGCACCGCTCTCGGATTCGGCCATAGGGGGTCTGTTCCCATTTCATTCACGGTCGCGCCGGAACCTGTTTTTGCGCGGGGCAAGGCACGAGATGCGCGGTTTGGTCATTCCAAATAAGCATCGAGAAACGCAGCATCGCACAAAAACAGATCGGGCCCTTCGGGTTGCGCGGGAAATGCCCCCGCTGTTGTTGCAGGACTTGGCAAGGGAGCGACCATTACCTGCGTCCTGCGCCTAACCGGGGGCATTTCCCGCGACAACGCGCTCCGCGAATGAAATGGGAACAGCCCCCTAGCTCGCCCGCGCCATTTCACGCAAGAACTGCAAGGCCTCAGTGGCAAACACCTGGTATTGCGCAAGAATATCGGCCATACCGATCCAGACGATTACCAGGCCCAACACCAAGGTCAGGGGGAAGCCGATGGAGAAGATATTCAACTGCGGCGCGGCGCGGGTCATGACCCCGAATGCCAGGTTAACCACCAACAACGCGGTAATCGCCGGCAATACCAACAGCAAGGCTGCGCCCAACACCCAGCTCAGCTTATTGGCTATTTCCCAGTAGCTATCCACCAGAAAGCCACTGCCGACCGGCAAGGTGAAAAAGCTTTCGGTCAGCACTTCAAACACCACCAGGTGGGCGTTCATGGCGAGAAACAGCAGGGTGACCAGAATCATAAATACCTGGCCAATCACCGGCACCGAAATACCGTTGGCCGGATCGACCATGGAAGCAAAGCCCAACCCCATCTGCATGGCGACGATTTGCCCGGCAATTGCAAAAACCTGGAAGAGCAGCTGCAGAACAAAGCCGAGCATCATGCCAATCAGGATTTCCTGAGCAATCCAGATAAACGCCTGCACGCTGATCGCATCAACCACCGGCATCGGTGGCAGGGTCGGCATGATCGCCAGACAGATGGCCAACGCCAGGTACAGGCGCACCCGCGCCGACACGAGCTGGGTACCGATGATCGGCATAAACATCAGCAGCGCAGCAATGCGAAACAACGGCAGCAGGAAGCTGCCTACCCAAGCGCCGATCTGCTCATTGCTTAGCTCGAGCATGTCAGCCGATCAACAGCGGAATATTCATGATCAAGGTCTCGGTGTACTCCATCAGCTGACGCACCAGCCAGGGGCCGGCAACGATCAGGGTGAGGAGAATCACCAGCAGGCGCGGCAGAAAACTCAAGGTCTGCTCGTTGATCTGCGTCGCGGCCTGAAACATCGCCACCAGCAGCCCCACCATCAGGCTCGGGACTACCAGAATCGCGACAATCATGGCTGTCAGCCATAGAGCGCCACGCAGCAGGTCAACGGCTATCTCGGGGGTCATGGCTAAGTGCCTCCGAAGCTGGCGGCCAGAGTGCCCATGATCAGCGCCCAACCATCAATCAGGACAAACAACATGATCTTGAACGGCAGGGAAATAATCAGCGGCGAAAGCATCATCATCCCCATCGCCATCAGAATACTGGCCACCACCAAGTCGATGATCAGGAACGGGATAAAGATCATAAAGCCGATTTGAAAGGCCGTTTTCAGTTCGGAGGTAACAAAGGCCGGCACCAGAATGGTCAGCGGCGCATCTTCCGGGGTTGCGATATCGGTGCGCTTGGACAGTCGCACAAACAATTCCAGATCGCTTTCACGGGTCTGCGACAGCATAAAATTCTTGATCGGGCCTTCGGCCTTGAGGATCGCGTCCTGCGCCGGCAGTTGCTCGTTCAGATAGGGCTGCAACGCCTCGCGGTTAATCTGATCGAATACCGGCGCCATGATAAACATGGTCAAAAACAGCGCCAGCCCTACTAGAATCTGGTTCGACGGCGTCTGCTGCAGGCCCAAGGCCTGACGCAGAATCGAGAAAACGATGATGATCCGGGTAAAGCTGGTCATCAGCATGACGAACGCTGGAATAAAGCTCAGCGCGGTCATGATCAGCAAAATCTGCAGGCTGACCGAATACTCTTGCTGGCCCTGCGCATCAGTACTCAGGGTAATGGCCGGGATCGACAGCGGATTGCTGCCCGACTGAATCAAGGTGCTGGCAGTTGGCGTATCGGCGGCGAACGCCAGAGAAGCGCACAGACTGAAAACCAGTACCAGTAACAAACGCAGCATCAGGACTTGTCCTTCTGGTCCTTGCCCAACAGCTCCATTAGACGCTGGGCAAACTCGGTCGAGGCTGGTTCGGCGTCCGGTAAATGCACCGGTTCTTTCAGCACATGTAGCGATGTAATGGTGCCAGGCGTCAGCCCCAGCAACACCTGCTCGCCGCCCACCTGCACCAGCACCAGACGGTCACGCGGCCCCAAAGCCTGGGTTGCCACCACTTTGATCACCTGGCCGCCACGCGGCACGATCTGTTGCACCCGGCGCATCAACCAAGCCAGCAGAAAGATCAAGCCAATCACCAGCAACAGGCCTAGCAACAACTGCACAAGCTGCCCGCCCATGCCCGTTCCGGCAAGGGGTACAGCAGTTTGCGCTGCCGGCTCGGCAGCCAGTGCAGCAAAGGGTAAAACCAAGCCCAGCAGCAGGGTTCTATGCATGGTTAGCGCAGCTTCTTGATACGTTCACTTGGGCTGATCACGTCGGTCAGGCGAATGCCGAACTTCTCGTTCACCACCACCACTTCGCCGTGAGCAATCAGGGTGCCATTGACCAGCACGTCCAATGGTTCGCCGGCTAGGCGATCCAGTTCAACGACCGAGCCTTGGTTAAGCTGCAGCAGGTTACGAATGGTGATATCGGTACTACCGACTTCCATGGAGATCGACACCGGGATATCCAGAATCACATCCAGATTCGGCCCATCCAGGTTAACCGGCAGGTTCATCTTCGGCGCACTGCTGAACTCTTCCATCGGCGCCCGCGGCGGTGCAGGCGCTGCATCACTGGCAGCCAGCATGGCATCGATATCATCCTGCCCAGCATCACCGGACTCGGACAAGGCAGCCGCCCACTCATCGGCAAGCGCCTGCTCCTCAGGGGAGGATGCTTCTTCGCCTTCGTCTACAGTGTCATTTTCGTCTGCCATCGTTCTTCCTCGGCTGGCGTTGAATTGGGTTAACAGTTAGCGCAAGCGCTCGATCGGATCGAGCACCTGCAGCGCCAAGTTGCCTTTGTGGGCCCCTAACTTGACCTTGAATGAAGGTACGCCGTTAGCACAGAGCACCATATTTTCTGGCAACTCGACGGGGATCACATCACCCGGCTGCATGTGCAATATGTCGCGCAATTTGAGCTGACGTCGTGCCACGGTGGCACTTAGCGGCACGCTAACGCCCAGAATGTCCTCACGCAGGGCCTTGATCCAACGTTCATCCTGGTCATCGACATCCGACTGGAAACCGGCGTCGAGCATTTCGCGAATCGGCTCGATCATCGAATACGGCATGGTCACGTGCAGGTCACCACCGCCACCGTCGAGTTCGATATGGAAGGTGGAAACCACAATCACTTCACTGGGACTGACGATGTTGGCCAAAGCCGGGTTTACTTCCGAGTTGACGTACTCGAAGTTGATATCCATGACCGCATGCCAGGCTTCTTTCATGTCGATAAAAGCCTGATCCAGCACCATGCGCACCACTCGCAACTCGGTAGGGGTGAATTCACGCCCCTCGATCTTGGCGTGGCGGCCATCACCGCCAAAGAAGTTGTCCACCAATTTGAACACCAGCTTGGCATCGAGGATAAACAGGCCCGTGCCACGCAGCGGCTTCATTTTCACCAGATTGAGGCTGGTTGGTACGTACAGCGAATGCACATATTCACCAAACTTCATCACCTGCACGCCGCCCACCGCCACATCGGCGGAACGGCGCAGCAGGTTGAACATGCTGATGCGGGTATAGCGGGCGAAACGCTCGTTGATCATCTCAAGCGTCGGCATACGCCCACGAACAATTCGGTCCTGGCTGGTCAGGTCATATTGTTTGACGCTTCCCGGTTCGGCTTCGTCCTCGGTCTCAACCAAGCCGTCATCAACGCCATGCAGCAGGGCATCGATCTCATCCTGGGAAAGCAGGTCTTGCACAGCCATATACGGCTCCTGATTACTGCAACACGAGGTTGGTGAACAACACTTGCTCGACCGTGACCTTGCCGGTCTCTTTCTCGGCCAGTTCCTGCACGCTGGCGGTCGCCTGCTGACGCAGCATTTCCTTGCCCACCGGGGTGATCAAGGACGCAAAGTCCTGACCGGAGAACAGCATGACCAGGCGATTACGCAACACCGGCATATGTACTTTGAGCGCATCCAAGGCCGCCTGATCACGGGTCATCAGGGCCACGCTGACCTGCATGTAGCGGGCACGGCCCTGATGGTTGAAGTTCACCACGAAGGCCGGCGACAGTTCCTCATAGATTGCCGCCTGCTTGACTGGCACCGCAGGCTCGGCACTGGCTTCTGCCTTGGCCTCATCAGCACCCGCATCCTTCTTGCTCAGAAAGAACCAAGTGCCTCCCACGGAAAGGCCCACAGCCAGCAGCACAGCAATAACGATGATAATGATCAGCTTCATTTTGCCGGCTGGTTTCGCCTCGGCATTTGCCGGTGCGGGTGCTGCTTCTTTCTTAGCCATGCCAATAATCCGTCGCTATTCGGAGTTTTATCCGTTTTCAAAGGGTTAAGAGCAAGTGTTATGCCAGTGTGTCAACAAACCTGCTCACTACGGCGGCCCAGCACCTGAGAGTGATGCGACCAAGGCATCAGATATACGCACGCCCCAAACAAAGTCGCCCGCCTCCCACGCAATGGGAGCCGGGCGAAATGCAGTTTAGATCAGTGGGCCATGCAACTACAGCAGCAAGCACGTCAGAAGCCTATCAAAGCCAGCTGCGCGTCAGCCTAGCCGCGCTAAAAGCAGGATCGGCAAGGCGCTTTCGGCTAACGCGCTTCAGCATGGCCCGAAGCGCGAGTGAAACGAGTAGTGCCCTGGTAGAGTCCGACACACCGCTCCTTACCTGCCTGGCCAGCCGAAGGCTGTTACTCGTAGCACCTTACATGACTCTACCCGCTAGCCTTTGATTGGATGCTTAGGCGTAGTAATCAACCAAGCCACGGGCGCTCACAGACGCCGCGCGAGCCGATTCGACAGTACTCGCATGCAATTCCTCATCCGCACCGAGCAATTCACTGGAGGAGCCACCGCGACCTTTGCCTCCCTCACCTTCCTGCCCCTGCCAGCCGCGACTGAGCGACTGATCGGAGACGCTCACGTCCAGCTGGTTCATGCCCTGCTGAGCGAACAGTTCACGCAGACGGTGCATCTGCGCATCCAGCGCTTCACGCACTCCGGCATGCGGGCTGGCGAAGGTGACCTGGCTCTGCTCCTGATTGACGCTGATACGCACCTCCAGACGGCCCAGTTCGGCTGGGTCGAGCTGAATCTCGGCGGATTTGAGGTTCTGGCTGGACATCACCATCACCCGATCCACCACCGCCTCACTCCAACCACCCTGCTGCATGGGCACCGGCTGCCCAACCACCACCGGCGCGCGCGCCGACAATGGGATCTGTTGCCCAATGGCCTGGCTCAGGGCATTGAGCTTGCTCACAAAGTTCTCCGGCGTGTTATTCGCCGTACCTTCCTTCAGCGCTTCAAGGCCTTTGCCGGTGAGGGCTTCGAGCTGTAGCTCCGGCAGTTCCAGTGCATCACCCTCTACCGGCACTTCGTCCTGCACCACCTGGCTGGCCAGCAGGCTCTGACTAATGTTTTGCGCTTGCGCTGAGGGAGCTACCGCCTGATCGGCCTGCAGCTTTTCTTTCGCACCCATTTCCAAAGCCATGCGTACCGCCGGCAGTTGGTTGAGCGAGTCCAGCTCAGCATCGAAGCTGGCCTCGGTCATGCTCGCGGGGCCTGAACTGGTCAAGCTGCCTGTAGTGACCAGCAGTGGCGCAGGCTCTGTGTCTGGCACCAGTTCCTCAACCCCCTCCACAGGCAGCTCGCCGGTTATGCCGAGCAACAACAGCGGATCAAGCACCGCACCGTCGCTTGCCGGATCCGTCGGCAAAGGCTTGCCGCTATCGGCAACCTCCGCCTGCCCTGCGGCAGCCAGCGCCTGTGCATCTTGCGGATCTTCTTTGTCTACCTTGCTCTCACGCGCAGGCTTAGCAGGCGCATCACTGCGCTCAGCCGCCTTGGCCTGACGCTCCTTGGCGTACACCTGAGAGAAGCTGGAAGCCTCATTTCTATTGGGTTGCGCGGGTTTTTCCGGCGGTTTTGATGCAGCAGCCCTGGGCTTTACTTCAGGAGCCGACTTAAGCAGCAGATCGGGGGCAACGGACATGGATACTCTCCGTTCGGGGTTGGTCGTGCGGGGAGTTTTGCAAGGCGCGGGCCAACTTGTTGGCAAGCAGATTCAGCGGGGTGAAATACAGCAACATCGGGAGATAGCAACAGCAAAGCTAGTGCCGATAACGCTGACGCTCGGACTTGAGCAGGATGCGCACGATGGCAAACTCACGCTCGATCTGCTCGACCAACTCAGGGGCCTGCTCCAGCTGCTCGCGCCGTCCGGCCTCCTCCAGCTGCTTGCACAACCCAGCCAACATCAGTGCGCCCATATTGCTGCAGCTGCCTTTAAAGCTGTGCGCCGCCAGACGCAAGCTTTGCGCATCAGCCGCCCGCTCAGCCTGGCGCAATACCAGCAAGCGCTCTTCGGAATCGACCAGAAAGGTATCCAGCAGCACCGGATATTCATCCTCCATGACGTCCTGCAAAGCCGCCAATACTGCGCTATCAAGGTGAATATCGGACAACGGCTCGCTCCCCCTGGAGTTATGCCCAGGATTATGCCCCAGGCAACCAGGAAAACTCCACGCGCACACCCGGTTCGCCGTCGCCCCAAATGCAGCGCTCGCTCAATTGCCTGACCAATGCCAAGCCGCGCCCGCTCAAGCTATGGGCATCGCGGGGTTCTGTCGGCAATTGCTGCGCATCAAAGCCCGAGCCGCTGTCTTCAACTCGTACGATCAACCGTCCGCCCGCGCCCTCAGGCAGCAATTTCAAGTGAAAACGCACAAAGCCGTCGGTCAATGCCGCTAGCCGAATACTGCGCTGACGGTAGTACTCGGCAAAGCCCTCGGCATTGGCTTTGAGCGCCGAGTCCAGGCCCAGCACGCCGTGTTCCAGCGCATTCGAATACAACTCGGCCAGCACACTGAACAAGGCACCACCCTGAGGCCGCAAACCCTGCACCTCGAGCAACAGCTGCAAAAGGAACGGCAGCGGATTGAAGTGGCGCAGGGTTTCCCCACGAAACTCGAAACTGGCCGACCAGTCCAGTGAATGGCTCTGACCGTTGTCAGCAAAAGCCAGCGGCGGCCGGCTCAGCTCGGCGTCATCGACCAGGCTGACCTCAAGCAGGCTGAGATCATCCTGCTGCTCGCCACTGAAATCGGTAAGTGCCTGCTGGATTTCACCAAACAGCGCCGTCTGCTGCCGATTAGCGGCAAACACATCAAGCAGACGCCCTTCACCAAACAGCACGCCCTGCTTGTTGCAGGCCTCCAGCACGCCATCGGAGAGCAGAAAAACCCGATCGCCAAGCGCCAGTGGATAGACCTCGTATTTGTCGTTGAACGATGTCGGCTCTAGCACGCCCAGCGGCAAATGCCGCGATACCAGCGGCAAGCGTTCGCCATTGCCGCGCAGCAGATAGCCGTCCGGCAAACCGCCGTTCCACACCTCGACCACCTGACGCTGGAAGCTGATATTCAGCACCGCGGCGCAGCAGAACACCCCGACGGGGAGAATGCGCTTGAGCTTGGCGTTGATCTCGCGCAGCACTTCGGCCAGTGAATAACCCTTGGCCGTCATGCCATAGAACACCTCGGCCAGCGGCATCGCACCAATTGCCGCGGGCAAACCGTGGCCAGTGAAGTCGCCCAACAACACATGCATGCCGCCGGACGGTTTAAACGCGGCCAACAGCAAATCACCGTTAAACACCGCAAAGGGCGATTGCAAGTAGCGGATATTCGGCGCATCCAGGCAACCGGAGTGGGTGACCTTGTCGAACACCGCCTTGGCTACACGCTGCTCGTTGAGCAAGTGTTCGTTATGCATGGCAATCAGGTCGCGCTGCTGCAGCACGGTATCCTGCAGGCGTCTCAGGCGATCCATAGCCTTGATCTTGGCTTCGAGAATGACCCGGTTGTAGGGCTTGGCGAGAAAGTCGTCACCGCCGGCTTCCAGGCAACGCACCAGGGCTTCGCCTTCGGTCAGAGAGGTGAGGAAGATGATCGGCACCAGCTCTTCGCCAGCGACCTGCTTGATCCGCCGCGCAGCCTCGAAACCATCCATCAGCGGCATCAGGGCATCCATCAGCACCAGCTGTGGCCGCTCCTGCTCGAACAGGGCCACCGCCTCCAGACCATTGCTGGCGGTCAGTACCCGGTGCCCCTGGCGACTGACGATAGTCGACAAGAGCATGCGATCAGCCGCGTTGTCCTCGGCGATCAGAATGGACAGGCGCTCTGGCATGACACGCGCTCCGTGTCAGGCGATCTTGAACAGCTGCTCGAAATTCGAGATAGCCAGGATCTTGCGCACATCCGGGTTGCAGTTGAGCAGCTGGATCTGCGCGCTGTCGCCACCAGCATGATCGCGTAGCAGCAACAGCATGCCGAGCGCCGAACTGTCCAGGTAGGTGGTGTCTTTGAGGTCTACAACGTAGCGCTGCGGGGTGCTGTTGACGCGCTCGTAGGCGTTGCGGAATTCCTGATGCGCACCGAAATCGAAGCGTCCCTGAATCAGAATGGTCAGCTCTTGCCCATCGGATGAGGGCAGCGAGGTGATGGCCATGAATTACTCCTATAAACGAAAAGACCAGGCCGCACGTTCAGGTGGGCCAGACGCAGGTTATGCATGATCAAGATGTAGCATCGCAATGCCCAGGCGGCAACTGTTTAGGCTGAGTTGATGTGTCGTCTTCAGTTTCAGGTGAACGGCAATTGCCACTTAAGACTGCGTATCACGGGCGGATATGCGCTGCGAGAGCTCATCGAGTAATTTCTGTTCGCGCTTGTCTTCGGCCAGGCGCGCCTCATCCTGATAGCGTTTGACCAGTTTGCGCAAACCCTCCAGGCGGGCGTAGCGTTGCTGCCAGGCCTCGCGCACTTTTTCCATATTGGCGCGGTGCCAGTCGACGCTGTTGCGCTGCTGGCCGATGGCGGTTTCCAGCTGGGTAAGGAAGCGCTGGTAGTTCATCAGCCATTGCCCGGAAACGCCGCGCTGGCCTTCACTGATCCATTGCTGCTGATAGTCCCCGCGGTAGCGCTCCAAGTCCCCCAGCTGCACTTCGGCCTGGCGTAGCAGACCCTGGCAATGACCCAATTGCAGCGCCGCTTCACGCTCGGCACGCGCGGCCATGTCGACCACCGGGACCAGCCGCGCGGCGCGGTTTTGTGCCATGGCTTACGCGCCCGTTGCGGCAGGGTTGAAGACTGTCGCCAGCTGCGCGCTGCTGCTTTCCAGGCTTTCGTTGGTCTGCAGGTTCTGCCGCAGGTACTTGACCATGGCCGGCTGACGGGCGATGGCCAGGTCAGTGTCCGCATCGCCGCCAGGGACATAGGCACCAACACTGATCAGGTCACGACTCTGCTGATAGCGCGACCACAGCTGCTTGAAGCGTTGTGACAAACGCAGATGCTCTTCGCTGACCACCTGCGGCATTACCCGGCTGATCGAGGCTTCGATATCGATGGCCGGGTAATGCCCCTCCTCGGCCAAGCGACGCGACAGCACGATATGCCCGTCAAGTACACCGCGAGCGGCGTCGGCAATCGGGTCTTGCTGGTCGTCGCCCTCACTGAGCACGGTATAGAACGCAGTAATCGACCCGCCGCCCTTCTCCGCATTGCCGGCGCGCTCGACCAGCTTGGGCAGGCGAGCAAATACCGACGGTGGATAGCCCTTGGTCGCCGGAGGCTCGCCAATCGCCAGGGCGATCTCACGCTGGGCCTGGGCAAAGCGAGTCAGCGAATCCATCAGCAGCAGCACGTTCTTGCCTTTATCGCGGAAATATTCGGCGATGCGCGTGCAATACATCGCAGCGCGCAGACGCATCAGCGGCGCATCGTCAGCCGGCGAGGCCACCACCACCGAGCGTTTAAGCCCCTCGTGACCAAGGATCTCGTCGATAAATTCTTTAACTTCACGGCCCCGCTCACCGATCAGCCCTACCACAATAATGTCGGCCTCGGTAAAGCGCGTCATCATGCCCAGCAGCACCGATTTACCGACGCCGGTACCGGCAAACAGGCCGAGGCGCTGACCACGACCGACAGTCAGCAGGCCGTTGATCGAGCGAATGCCGACATCCAGCGGCTCGCTGATGGGGTGACGGTTGAGCGGATTAATCGTCGGGCCATCCATCGGCACCCAGTCCTCGGCCTTCATCCCGCCCTTGCCATCGAGGGCGCGGCCGGTGCCATCAAGCACCCGACCGAGCATCGACATGCCCATGGGCAGGCGTCCGGTATCCGGCAGCGGCACAACGCGGGCACCAGGGGCGATACCGGCTAGGCTGCCGACGGGCATCAGAAAGATCTTGCCGTTGGAAAAGCCCATCACCTCGGCCTCAACCTGCACCGGGTGATAGCTGTCATCGTTGATCACCAGGCAACGGCTACCCAGCGCAGCACGCAGGCCTTCGGCTTCTAGGGTCAGGCCGACCATGCGTAGCAGGCGACCTTCAACTAACGGTTGAGTTGGCAGCGCCACAGCCTCGCTGTAACCGGCCAGGCGCTTGGCGAAACTCACCCGATCAAGGCGCATCAGGGCTCGCCTGACTATTTACCTGAGGAGCATCCGCCTGAGCGGCATCCTTCTGAGGAGCCGCCACCGACTGGGTATCCAGATCGGTATGCAGATCAGCCTCCAGCGGGTGTGCCGCCTGTTCGCGCTGTTGCTCGAACAACTGCTTGATCGCCTGATTCAGACGGGTTTCCACGGTGGCGTCGATACGGCTGAGTTCACTCTCGACCCGGCAGCCGCCAGGCAGCAGAGAGGCGTCCTCAAGGATCCGCCAGCTCTCTTCGTGGCGTTCGCGCAAGGCCTTGATCATCTCGAAATCTTGCGGGTTGAGGTGAATGCGAATATTGCCGGCGCCCATCGGCAGAAGCTTGAGCGCCTCACTGAGTACCTGACGAATCTGGCTGGAGTCGCTGACCAACTCACGCTGAATCACCTGGCGCACCATCTGCCCGAGCAGACTGACCATGGCTTCTTCAAGCTGCTGATCCTGCTCGGCAATCGGCTCGAACAGATGGGCCATCAACTGCTCCAGCCCGGCCACTTTCGCAGCCATGGCAATATCGGCTTCCTGCTTGGCTTTTAGCTGGCCGGCATGAAAACCGTCCTTCTCTCCGGTGGCAAAACCTTCGTTGTAGGCGTCCTGGCGAATGGCTTCCAGTTCATCCAACGTCAAAGGTTTGACGTCTTCCAGGGCCACTTCTTCGCTCTCGGACGCCGCAGGCTCGCTCGTCTCAACCGATTGCTCGCCCACCTGCTCCTCTTCTCCAGGCTCAGGCTTTTCCACTTCAGGATCGAAGCTGGGCAGCGCCCACAGATCAACGCCCTTAAGGTCCTTGGCGCGAATCAGTTCGCTGGGCGGCTCTTTACTGGACATGCGTCAAACCATTACTGGCCATGTGTTAAACCATTTCCTCGCCACCTTTGCCGCCCAAGACAATTTCCCCGGCTTCGGCCATACGCCTGGCGATGGTGAGGATTTCCTTCTGCGCGGTTTCCACGTCGCTGACGCGCACCGGGCCTTTGGCTTCCAGATCGTCGCGCAGCAATTCGGCGGCACGTTTGGACATGTTCTTGAACACCTTTTCCTTGATCGCCTCGTCGGCACCCTTAAGCGCCAGCACCAGCACATCGGAGGATACCTCGCGCAACAGTGCCTGAATGCCACGGTCGTCGACATCGGCAAGGTTGTCGAAAACGAACATCAGGTCCTCAATCTGGCTGGAGAGGTCTTCGTCGACTTCGCGGATCGAGTCCATCAGCTGGCCTTCAACCGAGCTGTCGAGGAAGTTCATGATATCGGCGGCGCGCTTGACGCCGCCGAGCGCGGCGCGGGTGGTGTTGGAGCTGCCGGAGAACTGCTTTTCGAGAATCTGGTTGAGTTCTTTCAGCGCCGCCGGTTGTACGGTGTTTAGCGAGGATACGCGCAGGACAATATCCAGGCGCACCTTATGGTCGAAGTGGCCAAGCACTTCACCAGCCTGATCGGGGTCCAGATAAGCCACCACGATGGCCTGAATCTGCGGGTGCTCGTAGCGGATGACGTCGGCCACGGCGCGCGGCTCCATCCATTTCAGGCTGTCCAGGCCGCTGGTGCTGCCACCGAGAAGAATACGGTCGATCAGGTTGCCGGCTTTGTCTTCGCCCAGCGCCTGAGTCAGCATTTTGCGGATATAGCCGTCGGCGCCGACGCCCAGGCTGGTCTGATCACCGACGATGTCGACAAATTCGCCCATTACCTGCTCGACCTGCTCACGCTGGATATTGCGCATACCGGCCATGGCCACGCCGACCCGCTGCACCTCTTTCGGCCCGAGATGACGCAGCACCTGGGCGGCATCGGTTTCACCGAGCGACAGCAGCAGAATCGCGGCCTTGTCGACCTTGCTCAATTTAGTGGCGGTTCGATTCTCACTCATCGGCGTTAATCCACTCTTTCACAACCTGGGCTACGCGGCCCGGGTCTTCAGCGACCAGGCTCTTGATGGCGTTCAATTGTGCATCATACCCCTCACTCGGGCTCGGCAGGAGGATGCTTTGTGGGCCGCCCAGGCTTACGCGGTCCTCGGAGAGATCACCGCTCAGCGCGCCCATTTCACCCAGTTCGACATCGCCATCGCGACCATCGCCCTGACCTTTGCCGCCGCTGGTGATGTTTTTCATAACAGGGCGCAATACAAACCAGACCAATATAAAGATCAACAGCGCAGGCATCAGTTGTTTGAGCCCCCCCATGGCTAGCAGGAACAACTCACTCTGATACCAAGGCAAGGCAACAGCATCCTCGCCCACCTCAGCGGAGAACGGTGTATTGATCACGCTCACGCTGTCACCCCGGCTGGCATCGAAACCCACCGAGTCCTGCACCAGGCGGGTAAAGCGCGCCAGATCATCACTGCTCCACGGCACGCGGGTGGTTTCGCCACTGGCCGCATCGACCTTGACCTGATCATCCACCACCACCGCCACCGACAGCCGGCGCAGACGGCCCTGCTGCTGCTTGGTGTAGCTGATCGAACGATCCAGCTCGAAGTTGCGGGTCGACTGCTCACGCTTGTCCGCCGGGTACGGCGCAAGCATGGCCAGGCCGGTGACCGGGTCGATGATCTGCTCGCCGTTGGCATCTAACAACGGCTGCCCTGCGGCAACCGGGCCAGGCACCGCAGCCGCGCCAGCGGCTTGCTCAGGAGCTGCTGCCGCACCTGGTGGCTGATTGGCCAGGGCACCTGGCACGCCTTGTGGCGGCAGGCTACTGGTACGTTGTTCGTTGACCTGCTGTTCGCTGCGCAGCGCCGGTTGATCAGGGTTGAACATTTCCGAGGTGGATTCCACCGCGCTGAAATCCACATCCGCCGACACTTCGGCCTTGTAGCGGCCCGAGCCCAGCACTGGCTGCAGGATGTTGTGCACTCGCTGAGTGAACAGACTTTCCATGCGACGGCTGTAATCGAACTGCTTGCCGGCCATGGTCAGCTCGGACATTTCCTGAATATCCGAGAGCAGATTACCCTTCTGGTCGACCACGGTGACCTGGGCCTTGTCCATTTCTGGCACGCTGCTGGCGACCAAATTGACGATGGCCATCACTTGGCTTGGCTCCAGGCCGCGCCCGGAGTACAACTCGACCAGTACCGAGGCACTAGGCTTGCGCTCATCGCGCACAAATACCGAACTCTTCGGGATCGCCAGGTGTACGCGAGCCGCCTTGACGTTGTTCAGGCTGGCAACGGTGCGCGCCAGCTCGCCTTCCAGGCCGCGGCGATAGCGGGTGGCTTCCATAAACTGGCTGGTGCCCAGGCCTTGCTCCTGGTCGAGAATTTCAAAACCGACGCTATTGTCCTTCGGCGCAACGCCAGCAGCAGCCAGACGCATGCGGGCACGGGCCAGGTCATCAGATTTGACCAGCAGCGCGCCTGAATTAGGTTCCACGGTGTATTTGATGTCGGAGGCGGACAACGTCTCCATCACCTGGGACGCATCCATACCGTCGAGGCTGCCATACAGCGCCTGGTAATCCGGCTGCTGCGACCACAGCACCACGGCGAAGCCGATGGCCACGCTAGCGGCCAAACCGACTAATAGACCGATCTGGCGCAACATCGACATATCGGAGAGGTTTTCCAGAAAGGTCAGCCCAAACAGCGGCTTCTTCGGCTCATCACCCATGGTGGTGGCAGGTACGTTTGCAACGACAGCTTCAGCCATAATTCAGCCCACCCTTAAACTGGCATCTGCATAATGTCTTGATAGGCCTGAACCAGCTTGTTACGCACCTGGGTCATGGCTTGAAAGGAAACGCTGGCTTTCTGCGAGGCGATCATCACGTCCGTCAAATCGACGCCGCTGGTACCCATTTCAAAGGCGGTTGCCAGCTTGTTGGAGGCCTGCTGGGTTTCGTTGACCTTGCCCACCGCCTGCCCGAGCATCTCGGAAAAGCTCGGAGCACCGGGCTCCGGTGTGCTGGTGACAGGCTTCTGACGCGCCATGGCGTCGGCCTGCATGGAACGCATTTCCAGCATCAAGCGATTGAATTCAACACCCTGGCTCATCATTACCTCCACAGGCCGCGGTTTTTTGACGCTTCGCGGCGTTTGCAGAGGTATTGCAACAAGGGTGCCAGATTATCGAACCCGCTCCCGCGCCTATTTACGCGCTTGCGAACGGATATACAGGGTTTCGACCTTTTCCCGCGCCCAGGGGGTCTTGCGCAAAAACGTAAGGCTGGACTTGATGCTTGGGTCGCTCTTGAAACAGCGGATATCAATCCGCTCGGCCAGCCCGTCCCAACCATACTGGGCAACCAGAGCGGTAAGAATGGCTTCAAGGGTTACGCCATGCAGCGGATCTTTCGGTGATTGAGTCATGCAGAACCTGTACGGACAGCTTGAGTGAGGCAAACCCCGCCACCTTAGCCAAACCCGCCGCCAATCGAAAGCGCAGCGCGGTGCCTGGCGTTTATTGCGGCCGTAAAAATGACCGGAAGCCATTTTCACGTCTCATAGCGATGGCCCTAAAGGTGGCGGCCATAAATGACCGACCATAAAAAAGCCGGCCCAACACCAAAGGTGTGGGCCGGCGAAGCACTATCGGATCGTCGTGGGGCCCGAGTCGGGCATCAGCATAAAATCCTGACTCGGTTGCCACGCCTGCAGACGATCAACTGCAGGCGCAGATAATCCGTCAAGCCAGCTTGCGCTCGACCTCGTCGAATTGCGCTTGCAGCGCTGCGTCCGGCTCCTTGGTCAGCAGGCTGACAACGACGATGGCGATGCTTGCCAGGATAAAGCCGGGGATGATCTCGTACAGGTCGAAGATGCCACCCGACAGCTGCTTCCATACGACCACAGTGATGCCACCCAGGAGGATGCCAGCCAGAGCGCCGTTGCGGTTCATGCGTTTCCAGTACAGCGACAGCAGGATGGCCGGACCAAAGGCAGCACCGAAGCCGGCCCAGGCGTAAGACACCAAGCCCAGTACGGTGGTATCCGGGTTCATGGCCAGAACCAGGGCAATGATCGCAATCAGCACCACCGCGCCGCGACCAACCCACACCAGCTCAGCATCACCCGCATCTTTCTTGAGAATGGCTTTGTAGAAGTCTTCTGCCAGCGCCGAAGAACTGACCAGCAGTTGCGAGTCGGCAGTCGACATGATGGCAGCCAGTACCGCAGCCATCAGGATGCCGGCCACTACCGGGTGGAACAGGCTGTTGACCAGCACCATAAATACGGTTTCAGCGTCAGCCAGGTCGGTTTCCAGATAACCAACAGCCACCCAGCCGATGGCCAGGGCACAGAACAGGGTCAGAGCGGTCCAGCTGACAGCGATGCGACGGGCAGTCGGCATGTCCTTGTCATCAGAGATCGCCTTGAAGCGCGCCAGGATGTGCGGCTGACCAAAGTAGCCCAGGCCCCAGCCCAGCAGCGACAGAATCGCGATGATACCCAGCGGTTGACCCTTGGCATCATTGAAAAACGTCAGCAGCTCAGGGTTTTTCGCCTGGATGGCCAGGTGTGCTGCATCAATACCGCCCACGGCATTCAACGCGAACACTGGCACCATCACCAGCGCGGCGGCCATCAGTAGGCCCTGCACCACATCAGTCCAGGCCACCGCGAGGAAACCACCGAACAGGGTGTAGGAAACCACTGCAATAGTGCCCACCACCACGGCGATGCGGTAATCGAAACCAAATACGGTCTCGAACAGCTTGCCCGCAGCCACCAGGCCGGAGCTTGCATAGAAAAGGAAGAACAGCAGGATGAAAATCGCCGACACCACACGCAAGGCGCGGGATGTGTCGTTGAAACGGTTTTCGAAGTAGGACGGCATGGTCACCGAGTCGTTGGCTGCATGCGAGTACACACGCAGGCGACGGGCCACAAACAGCCAGTTCAACCAAGTGCCAGCTAACAGGCCAATGGCGATCCAGGTGGCTTCAAAACCAGCAACCAGGGCGTAGCCCGGCAGCCCCAGCAGCAGCCAGCCGCTCATATCGGAAGCACCTGCCGACAATGCAGCGGTCGTTGGGCCGATGGAGCGACCACCGAGGATGTAGTCGGACAGATTGCTGGTGCGCTTGTAGGCCACAAGGCCCAACCACAGCATCAGTACCAGGTAGACCACGAAGGTCACCCCTACAACAAAAACGTTTTGCTCATTCATCTTGTTGTTCTCGTGTTGGCACGGCTTGGGCCGTGACTCTATTTTTAAGCGGCCAAAATAGCGGCCACTCCCTTGAAACCAACCGCCAAGTGCACGCAAGCCATTGGCGGAACATGCAACAAAGCTTAGCCGGCCGCATGAGAGTTCTCACCCACGCGTCAGCTGCTTGGTCATGGTTCTAGCGCAAACCCGCGGGTAGAACCAAGAAAACCTGGCCAAAACCTGCGCACTACGCGAATTGAGCACGGAATTTAGTGGCATAGGCATGACGGCTTCTTACAAAAAGCTCTGGAGTTATTGCAAAAAACTCCAAGCACAGGAACTTCCTGCAAACAGCTGTTTAAAGCGCAACGTCACAGCGTTCGCCGATCACGGCCATCCATCGTGTATATAGCACGGGCAAAGGCCATCTAGACTGCAGTCACAAGGCTGGAGGTGTGTGTTGCAGAACGAAGCATCCGATTACTCGATCTACCGGCGCGTCGTCTCGCAATTGATGCAGGGCGAAGAGCAATTGCCCAGCCTACCGACCATTACCCTGGATATCCGCCGCGCCCTGGGTGAGCCGAATACTTCCCTGAATGCCTTGGTACGCCTTATCAGCCGTGACCCGGCCCTCAGCGCCCTGCTGATGAAACATGCCTCCAGCGCACTGTATCGCCACACCTTAGCGCCCAAGACGCTGCACGAAGTGATCGGCCTGCTCGGCATGACGGAGGTCGACCGAATCACCATGGTGCACAGCATCAAAAGCCTGTTCACCCTGCACAGCCCAGGGCATAAGCGCTTGTTTGTCGACGCATGGGAGCGCCTGGTGATCAAAGCCAGTACCAGCGCCATGCTGGCCCGCCTGCTGGGCCATGTGACCGCAGAACACGCGCTGCTGGCCAGCCTGCTCAGCGAAGTGGGCACCCTCGCCGTGCTCTCGGCGTTCAGAAATGAAAGCGTCACGCCCTCCAGCGAGCTGTATTACAAGCTGTGCCGTGAATACAGCAAATCGCTCGGCATCATCGTGCTGAAGAAATGGTCGGTGCATAACGAATATATCGAGATCATCCGCGACACCGGCGACTGGCAGCGCAGCCCCGGGCACAGTTTGCAATTACTCGACCTGGTCAACCTGGCCCTCTACCACGCCATCAAGGAACGCACCTCTGACGCCGACCTGCCGCCCCTGCAGGAGCTGGCCGCTTACCAGAAGCTGATGCCGCCGCAGGACTTTATCGGTGAGAACGGCGAGCTCAGCCTGGTGATCAGCCACCGCGCCGATATTCTGGCGATAGCGCAGACCTTGCGCTAGCGACCAATCACCTGTGCACGCATGGGCGCAAGCCTTGCCAGTAGGCGGTTCTGCGCAGGCATGGGCACGCCTTGTGCGCTCATTGCATCTTGCAGGTTTTCCACCAGAGCGTTGAAGTCGCTGGGGGTGAGACTCTGGTCCTTGTGGCTTTCTTCCATGCTGTCGCCGGTATAGGTGCACGGGCCGCCGGCCTCGACGCAGATCTGCTCCACCAGCTTGTCGCGCAGGCGCACGATGTCGATATTTTCGAAGTGGCGGACGATGCGCGGGTCGCCGGCAATATTCAGCAGCATACCTTCGACGATGCGGGTAATCCCTGCCTGCTCGCCCAGGTCACGGTACAGGCTGTCGTCTTTCGGCGGCTGCTGGGCACAGGCCGCCAGGCTCAGAACAACCACCAGCAGCAGGCTGCGCATGCCTAGAAACTCCCCTGAACGGACAGGTAGATCCCGTCCTGATTATCCAGCGTGGCGATTTCACCGAGGCGCGCATAAGCCAGCACCACAGCCAGATTCTTGTTGGGGAAGTAACCGAGAAACAGATCAGCCCAGTCACTTTCGCCGGCAAAGCTTAAGTTGTCCGGCTTCTCGCGGTACTCCACGCCCAGCGCCCAGTGCGGATTGAACAGCACGGCGACTGAACCCTCCTTGAGCACCGAGTGACGATCACGGCGATCACCACCAAAACCCAGCAAACCCAGCTCGTTGGCCCGACTGTAACGAATGCCGCCGTTAAGCAGCAGGTTGTAACCAAAGGCACCGCCGAGGATCAGCCGGCTGCCCGTGATATAGCCTTCTGTGTCTTCACTGCGCTGGGCGCCCACCAGGCTGGGAATCAGAAAATCCTTCTGCCGTTTGTGCTGAATGCCCAGTGACACCTGCGGTAGCTGGTCGTAGATCAGGTCACCAAACAGGCGCAGCTTGAGGCCGAAGATATCCTGGCTCAGGCTGTTTTCCGGCAGATTCAGGTTGCGCGCCAAATTACCCAGATCAAAACGCTGGCGGGCGTAGGACAACTCGAGGCGGTTATCGAAGGCTGCGCCAACACCGGCCACATCCAGACGGTAATCGCCGGTTTCCACTCGCGTGGCAAATACGTCCGCGCCCCATTCACCGCGCTCGCCATAACCGGAAAGCATCGCCCAAGGCGTAATCCCACCACCCGCCGCACCTTCAATGCTGCTGGCACCACCGGTGGCCAACAAGCGGCCGTCAGCCCAGGCCAGGTTGGCCAGCAGACCGAACAACAGGGCAATGCAGCGTGGCAGTTGGCTCATGGTCAATGCACCAGAGTCGAGGAGGCGTGGGTGTACTGCGCCATCCAGGTTTCAAAGGCTTTCGCCGCCAACGGTCGGCTGATCAGGTAGCCTTGGGCGGTATCGCACTGCCAGCGCCCGAGCAGTTGCAGGCTGCGCTCGAACTCGACGCCCTCGGCCACGACCTTGAGGCCCAAGCTGTGGCTCATCTCGATGGTCGAACGCACGATTACCGAATCCTCGCTGGCATCGTCCAGGTCGCGGATAAACGACTGGTCGATCTTCAACTCCTGCACTGGCATGCGCTTGAGCTGCGTAAGGGATGAGTAGCCCGTGCCAAAGTCGTCCACCGACAGGCTAATGCCGCACGCACGCAGGCCGTGCAACACCTGCAGGGCGATCTCGGGGTTGAGCATCACCCCGCTTTCGGTGATTTCAAAAATCAGCTGCTCGGCCGGAATTTGGTACTCGGCCAACAGTTTGCTGACCCGCGCCGGCAACTGCGGGTCGATCAGGTCTTCGGTAGAGATATTCAGCGACACCTGCACCCGCAGGCCGCGCCCGGCCCACTCGCGCAGCTGGCGCAGGACTTCCTCAATCACCCAGGCGGTCAGAAGCTGAATACTGCCGGTACGCTCGGCCAGCGGGATAAACTCGCCCGGCGAGACCATGCCCAGCACCGGATGCTGCCAGCGCAGCAAGGCTTCGGCCTGACGCACCTGGCCGGCGGCAATGTCCAGTTTCGGCTGATAGTGCAGCAACAGCTCAGCCTTGCTCGGCGCATGGCGCAGATCGCGAATCAGGCGAATCTGCCGCTGCTGGGCATCATCGCGGCCACGCTGGTAGACCTGCAGATGGCTGACCATGCCGGCGGCATCCTGCATGGCGATGCTCGCCCGGCGCAGCAACTCTTCCGGGGCGTTGCCATCGACCGGGTAGCTGGCAATGCCGATGCGGCAATCCAAAGCGAAATCATGGGTGGCGACGCGTAACGGCTTGAGCAGCAACTGCTGCACCTTGTCGGCGATGCCCACGGCGCTGTCGCTATCGGTGTTTTCCAACAACAGGAGAAACTCGTCACCAATAATCCGCGCCACGCTATCGCCGGGGCGCAGAATCGCCTGCAGACGCCGACTCAGTTGCTGCAACGCCAGGTCGCCGCCCTCCGCACCGAGGCTTTCATTAACCGCCCGAAAATTCGCCACCCCCAGATAGAGCAACGCCGTCGGCCGCTCTGCCGTAATCGCGCTACCCAGGCGCTCCAGCGCCAGGGTGCGGTTGGGCAAGCCGGTCAGCGCATCATGCAAAGCGTTATGCGCCAGCTGCCGCTCACGTTCGGCGATACCCTGCTGCATGGCCTTGAAGGCGGTGGCCAAACGCCCCAGCTCATCACCGCGCTGCAGATCCAGGCTGGCCTGATAATCGCCCTGGCGCACCCGTTCAGCGACGGCCGCCAGTTGCTGCACAGGCTGCGACACCGAACGCGCCAGCAATAAGGCGCCGACAAGGGACGCAGTCAGCGCCACCAGAGCAATCAGCAGAATATTCTGATCAAGCGGGGCAAACGCCTGCTGCGCCTGACTCAGGGACTTGTGCAGCAGCGCGCGCACCTCATAGCCGTCGCCACTGGCCAGTACCAGGGTCTGATTAAGGTAGGCCTCTTTACCTATCTGACTTACCGCATCATTTGCCAGCTCGGCCATGCTGCCTTGCAGTTGCACACGTTGCGCCGGCTGCAGGGTGCTGATCCAGATATCGGCCACGCCATCCTGGGTCGCCAGCAGGGTCAGGTCCAGGTGAGTCAGCTCACGCAATTCGGCGGCGAATACATCATCAACCTGAAAGCCCATCATCACCCGGGCAATCGGCAGCGGCGCGGTGACCGTGGCCTGCACCAGCAGATAGATTTTGTCGGCAATCGGCATCAGGAAAATCTGCAAGCCCTCGCGCTGGCGCTGCATCACCTGAGCACTGAGGCGCTGGGCGGTTTGGCCGCTGATCTGCCGATCACTGCTGACCTCCAGATTGCCATCCAGCCCCAGCATCATCACCGCGCTGGCGTTGATCCGTGCACCGTGATTGGCCAGGGCCGAGCGAATGGTCTCAGTGTCGCCACTGGCCACGGCATCCTTGAAGCCAAAATCGGCAGCCAGCACCTGCACCGCATCGTGCAGCTGGCGGCCGCGCACTTCGAGCAATTGCTGAAACACCAGGCTGCCCACATCCAACTGCTCACGGGCCTGGCTGCGTACGGCGGCATTGGTGGCGGTCTGCACGGCCGCATAGAGCGCGCCGACCACCACCAACAGCAGCATAACCAGTACGCCGGCAATCCGTGCCTGAAAACTATTGCGCAGCATCACGAGCCTTCTTGAATGCATCACCAAAGGCGCTGGCCGGCGCACTCGGCGTTGCCTGGCTGGCAGGCGCCTGCATGGCTAGGGTAAAGCGCTGCTGGTTGCCAGCCTCGGTCAGCTGCAACTGACCGGCAGCTTGCGGCAACATATCCGGCGCTTGCGGGTGCCACAGGCTGGCTGTGTACGTACCGGCCGGCAGTTGCTCCAGATTTAGCTTGCCCTGCGCATCGCTGACGGCGAACCAGGGATCGTCCGTGACATAGACATAACCCACCATCCAGTCATGGATATTGCAGCCAAGCACCACCACACCGGGCGTGTCGAAAATCACCGGTTCGCTCGGCGTACCCTGATACAGCCGTAATTCAAAACGCTTGGCGAGGGAAAACGAATAGACGTGATGGCGAATATTGTCGCTATTGGGGAACGACACCGAGGTGCCGCTGCGCACGGCCAGCACATTGGGCGCGAACTGCTGCGAGCGCTGATCCATCACCGCGGTCGCAGGCGCAACCCCAGGTGCAACCTCGCTACGCAAACTGAGCACGGCATTAGCCAAGGGCCGCCCTTGGCTATCCACCAGCTCGGCTTGCAGGCTGGCGGCGTGCAGAGGCGTACCAAGCAGCAACATGCCGAGCAGTGAAAACGCGAACAATTGATGCAGGTGCTTGCTCATCAAGACTACTCGTACTTTAGGGGCACACTTGACTATGAACAGCATCCTTGCCCGGGCACAGTAAATGTCTCTGTGCGCCACAGCTTAGTCGGCAGCGTGAAGAAGTTCACGTTTCATCGGCGGGCGCTGCCAGATAAGCGCCGCCACACAAGGCGGTAAGCGGGCGCTTATTCGGCGCTGCGCAGGCGTTTCGGCGTCAGGCCCAGGTAGCGGCGCATGGCGGTGGTCAGCGCGCTCTGACTGGAGAAGCCACACTCCTCTGCGATGCGGATCAGCGGCAGGCCGCTCTCGCGCAACAGCCGCACGGCGCGGTCCAGGCGGGTTTTCAGCAGGTATTGATGCGGCGTCAGGCCGACGCTGTCCTTGAACTGTGCATGGAAATGGCTGGGGCTCAGACAAGCCACCTGCGCCAGCTCGGCCACACTGATGCGCCGTGCCAGGTGCTTACCGATGTAACTGTCGAGCCGCTCCAGATTCAGCGCCCCCACGGCCCGCACATGGGGCTCACCGAACAGGCGCAGGTGCAAGGCACGCAACAGCACGCCGCCCAGCGCGCGCGGCAGCAGCGGATCGGTACCGTAACGCTCCAGCTCGGCGCCGGCATAGCTCAGCAGGTTCTGGAAGTCGGCATCCAGTTGCGGGTAACGCGGGGTCTCGAACAGGCGGGTCAGCAGTTGCAGGTCTTCGCTGGAGGTGCCCTGCTCGTCCAGATCGATGATCAGCATGCGGTTATCGCCCATGCCGGCGAACTGGTGATCGGCATCCCCCGGCACCAGGCATGCACGCATGCGGCACACTTCGCCACCGCGGCCATTGACCTCAAATTCGGCACGTCCGGCCAGCGACAACACCAACTGATGGTGGTCGTGGGTGTGCTCATGGGCCTGGTCATCAAGACGCATCAACCGCGCGTTGAACATGAAAAGTGCAACCCTGGAAAACAGAGGTGCAACTTTAACCTTTCGCCCGGTAAAACTGCAGCCCGCACGACAAATGGGCAGCAATCGCACCAAAAACTGCCGACATCGTTATAAGCGCCCAAATACAGGGCAAGCAGTCTTCCCCCCAGAAACTGAAAACGCCTGAAATAGGGACTTTGTGCGGTCTGGCAAGGGATTTGCTGAGTTTGCCTGCCCCCTTGCGCACCGTTCGGGTTCAGGAAACCAGCTTATGGCCATTAGCATTGCTCTCGCCCTGGCATCGGCGCTGTTAGTCGCCGGCCACTTCCTCAGCCAGCTCGCCGGCAAACGCCACCAGCAGCATCTCAACGAGCTGCAAGCTGCACTGCTGCAACGCGCCATCGACCTGCTGCAGAACCTGCAGAAACACCGCGGCCTGGGCGCCCAGCAAGATTTGCTCAGCACCAGCCAACGCAACGCCCTGGCCCGCCAGCTCGATCAGCTCTGGCTGAACTGGCCCGGTGCAAGCCTTGCACTTGCACCGCTGCAGCAGGACTGGCCACGGCTGCGGCGCAACCCGGCGGACTTTGCCGCGCATTGCCAGGTTATCGACGGTTTGCTGGAGGTTATTGCAACACTCGAAACCCGCCTGCACCAGGCTGGCAAGTCACACGTACAAGGCATCGCCCAGGCCTGCCGTGGCCTGGAAAACCTTGCCCGTCTGCGCGGCTTGAGTGTGCGCGCAGCCAATTACAGCCATTGCCCGCCAAGCTTGAAACAGCAAATTCAGCAACTCTGCCAGAAGCTGGAGCAATCGCCCGCCGGGGCATCGTTGCAACAGGTGCTGCAGCGTCTGGAGCATGAGCTGGTCGACAGCCGTGAAGTACGCCTAGCCCCTTACGAATGCTTTGCCCTGCTCACACCGCTGATCGATGAGTACACCCAACATGTGCGCGCGCCACTACAGGCGGCGTTCGCAGCACAGGCTCCCGCAGAACACCCCTAGCGGCTATGCTGGCAGCCTCGACTTTTGCCAGGAGCTCACCATGGTCCCCCGCCTGACATTGGCCTTTAGCCTCATATTGCTCACCGCCTGCGCACAGAAACCCAACAGCGTTACCCTGGAACAGAGCCAGCAGAGCAAATGCCCGCTGTCGCTGCACGTCGGCCAACAATTCAACCTGCGCTTGCCGAGCAACCCCACCACCGGTTTCCGCTGGCTGCTGCGCGACTCAGCATCACAGGTGCTGAAAAGCCTCGGCCCCGAGGTTTACAGCAACCCAGAAGATGCCGGCTTGGTCGGCAGCGCCGGGGTTTCCACCTGGCGCTTCGAGGTCGCCCAGGTTGGCGAAGGCCAATTGGCCCTGACCTATGAACGCCCTTGGGAAGTCGGGGTAGTACCGGCACAGCGCTTCAACTGCACGATCAAAGCGCGCTAGCTGGCGCGAAATGCTGCTCGGACTGGCACCCACGGCATGGCCAGTCAATCAGCGACACGCCATAGTGCTGGCCTTTTCAGGCGTCAGGACTAGAGCCATGCGTTATCTGCTGCTGGGTTTGCTGGGCGCTGCAGTGTTTCTCTATGCACGGCTCAGTGGCATGAGCGAGCTGGGCCTGCTCAGCAAGGGCATCCCGGTGATTGCCCTGTTGCTGTGGTTGAGAACTGTACCCAGCGGCCTGTATCGACGCTGGATCAGCCTTGGTCTGCTCGCCTCACTGGCGGGCGATATCCTGCTCGACTGGCCCGGTGATTTGTTTATTTTCGGCCTAGGTGCCTTCCTCCTCGCCCACCTGGCCTATCTGCGCGCTTATCTGAGCGACTGCAAGCAACCGGCATGGCTTGCCTTGCTGCTCGCCCTGGCCAGCGGCGGGACGATGTTCGCCATCCTCGCCAGCGCTAATCTGGGCCCGTTGCTGATCCCCGTCGCCTGTTATGCCCTGGCGATCAGCGCCATGCTCTGGCGCGCCCTCGCCCGCCTTGATCAGCCAGGCCTGAACACCTGCTCCACACGCCTGGCCGCCGCAGGTGCCGCCCTGTTTGTGCTGTCCGACAGCCTGATCGGCATCAACCGCTTTGTTGCGTCCTTCGAGGCTGCGCCATTGACGATCATGCTCAGCTACTGGTTGGGACAATGGGCCATCGCTGCTTCGGCCGTCAAACAGGCCCACTAAGCCATCGCCGCACAGATTTGCGACCAATAACGGCAATCAAGGTTTGGCTATACCGCGCACTTGGCTAAAATGCCCGGCTTTATCGACCAGTGCGCAGCCATCGTGAGCAAACAGCCCGACCGTCTTTTCGCCCAACCCCTGGCCCAGGTGCCGGACTTCGTGTTCAACGAAGATGTGGTGCGGGTCTTCCCCGACATGATTAAACGCTCGGTGCCGGGTTACCCGACCATTGTCGAGAACATCGGCGTACTCGCCGGCCAATTCGCCCAGCCGCACAGCGTGCTCTATGACCTCGGCAGCTCCCTCGGTGCAGTCACCCAGGCGCTGCGCCGGCATGTGCAGATCGAAGATTGCCGAGTGATCGCCGTGGACAACTCCAGTGCCATGGTCGAGCGCTGCCGCGAATACCTGCACGCCCAGGATTCGATGTTTCAGGAGCTGCTACCAGTCGAAGTGATTGAGGCCGACATTCTCAGCCTCGACTTCCAGCCAACATCGCTGGTGGCACTGAACTTCACCCTGCAATTTATCCAACCCGAACAACGCCTCGAATTACTGACGCGGATTCGCCAGGCCCTGCTGCCCGGTGGCACGCTGATTCTCTCGGAAAAACTGCAGTTCGAGGACGTCAAGCAGCACACCCTGCTGGGCGACCTGCATATCGCCTTCAAACGCGCCAACGGCTACAGCGAGCTGGAAATAGCGCAGAAGCGCAGTGCCATCGAGAAAGTCATGCTCCCCGACAGCCTGGAACAGCACCGCGAACGCCTGCTAGCCGCCGGATTCAGCCAAGTGGTGCCGTGGTTCCAGTGCCTTAATTTCGCCTCAATGATTGCCCTGCCATGATCAGCCGCCTCGACCTCGACGCCCTGCAAGCCAGCCTTGCCGGCACTCCACTGCAAGACTGGTCCGCTGATTTGCCTGGGCAGATCGACGCCAAACTGGCCATCGGCCATGGCGATCTGCCACGCTGGTACGGCGCAGTGCAGGCATTGCCAGAGCTTAAGGTTGAGCAACTGGAGTTGCTGCACAGCTTCAACTTCAACGGTCATTGCGACGAACCCACTCGCGCCGCACTGAAAACGGCCTTGCAGGGCTTGATTCCCTGGCGTAAGGGTCCGTTTCATCTATTCGATGTGCATGTCGACACCGAGTGGCGCTCAGACTGGAAATGGCAGCGGGTCGCGCCCTACCTTGATCTCAAGGGCAAGCGCGTGTTGGATGTCGGCTGCGGCAACGGCTACTACATGTGGCGCATGCTTGGAGCTGGCGCCGACAGCGTGGTCGGCATCGACCCAAATTGGCTGTTTCTCTGCCAATTTCTGGCGATGAAAAACTACCTGCCCGAACTGCCCGCCTGGCACCTGCCGCTGGCGTTCGAAGAATTACCCGGCAAGCTGCAAGGCTTCGACACGGTGTTCTCCATGGGCGTGCTGTATCACCGCCGCTCACCTATCGATCACTTGATCGATCTCAAGGATTGCCTGGTCAAGGACGGCGAACTGGTGCTGGAAACCCTAGTTGTCGAGGGCGATGCCCAGCAGGTACTGGTCCCTGAGGATCGCTACGCACAGATGCGCAACGTCTGGTTCCTGCCTTCAGTGCCAGCATTGGAGCTGTGGTTGCGCCGCGCCGGCTTCGTCGATGTGCGCTGCGTCGATGTCAGCACCACCAGCGTCGACGAACAGCGCTCGACTGAATGGATGCGTTTTCAGTCGCTGCCAGAGTTCCTCGACCCTGCCGACCACAGCCGCACCCTTGAAGGTCTTCCGGCACCGAGCCGCGCGGTAGTGATCGCGCGCAAACCCTAGGGTTTGGCACGCTCGCGGCGCAGTCTGCTTTTACGCGCGGCGATCACTTTAAGCGACTCGCCAGCGCCCTGCGCGACCGTAGCCCGGGTGCTGCCCAAGCGAACCAGCCCCTGTGCGTCCTGCCGCAACAACTTGCGCATCTGACGACGCCAACGCCATGCGGATAGCCAATCGACAATGGCATTCTGTAAATCGACTGGCCACATTGCCGGCATATAAAATTCCGGCATATCGGATGCCTTGATTTTTTGCTTACGCTGGTAGCACTGGATTTTCGGCTTATTCATGTGGGTACTCCTCGTTTGCAATGCTCGGCATTGGCTTGCAAAGAGGATGTATTGCCCCTAACGTTCAATCAAACGACTAATACGAAATCAACTGTTTAGTAAAACTGAATGAACGGATTAAGTGAACTGACGCCTCGGCTGTTACCTCAGGCCTTGCCATTGCTGGAAAGCGACGTACTCAAGACCTTTGTCGGTATCGCCGAAAGTGGCAGTTTTACCCGCACGGCCGCCCAGATATATCGCAGCACGGGAGCGGTCAGCATGCAGATCAAGCGCCTCGAAGAGACCCTTGGACGCAGCCTGTTCAGCCGCGAAGCCAAGCGGGTCACGCTGACGCCAGACGGCGAAACCCTCCTGGGTTACGCCAGACGTCTGCTCAAACTTAACGAAGAGGCCGTCTCACATTTCCTGACACCCGCACTGGCTGGCAAGGTGCGTTTTGGCACCCCGAATGATCTTGCCACTCGTGTACTGCCAAGCGTCTTGAGCATGTTCGCCCGCAGTCATCCCGCGGTAATGGTTGAGGTATGCGTGGGTCGTAGCGTGGATCTGGTGACGAAACTGGATGCAGGAGAGCTAGACCTGACCCTAATCGAAACAGGTAACGAAGGCCTGGACGATTCACTCGGCGAGGTCATCCATTCCGAGGACTTGGTCTGGGCAGGTCGTGATGGCGGCCTGGCCGTACTGCGCTCGCCCCTGCCATTGGCGCTATCCAATCACGGATGCGCCTGGCGCAGAGCCGCGCTCGATGCCCTCGACCGCAGTGGGCGGAAATACCGCATCGCATACTCCTGCGAGCAGTATGCCGGGCAGGAAGCAGCAATGATTGCCGACCTGGCCGTGGCGCCCTTCCCTCGCAGCCTGATCAAGCCGCCACTGAAATGCCTAGGCGAGGAACAAGGCTTGTTACCCTTGGGCAAGTACCACATCAAACTGCTTCGCGGTGGCAACAGCGGCAACGTAATCGAAGCACTGGCCGCGCAACTGATACTGGCATTCAATAGGTAGCGCTAGAGACAATACTCAACACTGTCAGCAATAGTGCGGGACGGATTCAGCAGCGATTGGCCGCTGCCACGATAAGCCCTTTCATCTCCGCCACCGCCTGCTTGAAGCCGACGAACAGCGCGTGAGCCACCAAGGCGTGACCAATGTTCAGCTCGTTGATTCCGGCAATCGCCGCCACCGGTTCGACGTTATGGTAATGCAGGCCGTGGCCGGCGTTGACGATCAGACCGTGCTGCAGGCCACAGGCTACCCCATCGCGAATCCGCGCCAGCTCGCGCGCTACTTCTTCTGGTGTATGTGCATCGGCATAACGGCCGGTGTGTAACTCGATGGCCGGTGCGCCGACACGCTTGGACGCCTCGATCTGCTGCGGATCCGGGTCGATAAACAGCGATACTTCGCAGCCAATCTTGCTCAGGCGCTCGACCGCTGCGCGAATCCGCTCTTCCTGCCCGGCTACATCCAGGCCGCCTTCGGTGGTCAGCTCTTGGCGGGTTTCCGGCACCAGACACACATGCTCCGGGCGAATACTTTCGGCGAAGACGAGCATTTCCTCGGTAACGCCCATCTCGAAGTTCATCCGCGTTTGCATAACCTCCTTGAGCAGGCGCACATCGCGCTCCTGGATATGCCGACGGTCTTCACGTAGGTGCACGGTAATACCGTCAGCACCGGCCTCTTCAGCGTCCAACGCGGCCTTTACTGGGTCGGGGTAGCGGGTGCCACGGGCCTGGCGCAGGGTGGCCACATGGTCGATGTTCACACCCAGCAGAATACGATTGGCATCAGTCACGGCTTGGCTCCTTGAGCGTCATAAACAATTCGCGGCTGACCAGCGGTCGGCCACCTAAATGAGGGGCAAGGGCCTGGCGCATCAGCCGTTTGGCCGCGGCGAGCGCGCAAGGCGCAGCCCAATCGGCCTCCGCCATGGCCAGCAACTCAGCCCCTTGAAAAGCACCGGGCTGCATCTGGCCAATCGGCACCAGCCCGGTTTCCGTATGCAGACGATACAGGCCAGTGGCGGCTATGGGCTGCCCCTCACTGTCCAGATCCAGGGCGAAACCATAGCCCAGCTCATCGAGAAGACGCCATTCAAAAGAACGCAACAAAGGCTCCAGCGCACGGCCCTCGGCAAGGGCCAGCACAGTCATGGCGTAGTGCTCGAACACCGCGGGATGAGGATCTTCGGCGGGCAGCAGGCGAATCAGCAGTTCGTTTAGATACAGACCGGAAAACAGCGCCTCCCCCACCAACAGATTGGGGATACCGGCAGGATCGAGGCGGCCGACATTCTTCAGCTCGCCACGCCCGCGAAACTCGGCTTCCAGTGGAATAAATGGCCGCGCCAGACTGCCGGCCTTGCCCCGTGCGCCGCGCAGTACCGCGCGCAAACGACCCTTTGGGGTGAGAAAATCCACCAGCGCGCTGCTTTCACGGTAAGCGCGGCTGTGCAGTACATAGGCAGGTTGACTGTCTGCAAGCATGGCCGGTGGCGACTCAATGTGACGGGACGCAGGAACGGGCACAAAGGCGCGCCCGTGCAGGGCTAGATGTTGTCGTAACCCAGGGAGCGCAAGGCGCGCTCATCGTCGGACCAACCACTTTTAACCTTGACCCAGAGGTTGAGCATGATTTTGGAGTCGAACATCACTTCCATATCCTTGCGCGCTTCCTGGCCGATGCGTTTGATCCGCTCGCCCTTGTCGCCAATGATGATCTTCTTCTGCCCATCACGCTCCACCAGAATCAGCGCGTGGATATGCAGGATGCGCCCATCGCGCTTGAATTCCTCGATCTCCACAGTGATCTGATACGGCAGTTCGGCACCCAACTGACGCATGATCTTCTCGCGCACCAGCTCGGCAGCGAAGAAGCGGCTGGAGCGATCAGTAACCTGATCTTCAGGAAAGAAGTGCACGCCTTCCGGCAAGTGCTCACCCACCAGTTTTTCCAGGGTGTCGAGGTTATGCCCATGCTGCGCAGAGACCGGCACGATCTCGGCCTTCGGCAACTGGGTCGCCAACCACTCCAGATGCGGCATCAATTCGGCTTTGTCTTCGATGCGATCGGTCTTGTTGATCGCCAAGATCACCGGACCTTCAACGTACTGAATACGCTCAAGCACCATCTGATCTTCATCGGTCCAGCGAGTGCGATCGACCACGAAGATCACCACGTCGACATCCTTCAGCGCCGACGAGGCGTTCTTGTTCATATAGCGGTTGAGGGCTTTCTCGTTGTTCTTGTGCAGGCCGGGAGTGTCGACATAGATCGCCTGCACCTCGCCCTCGGTTTTGATGCCGAGCATGTTGTGCCGTGTGGTCTGCGGCTTACGCGAAGTAATCGCCAACTTCTGGCCGAGGATGTGGTTGAGCAACGTCGACTTGCCCACGTTGGGCCGGCCGACGATGGCGACATAGCCACAGCGTGTAACAGGTGTATCAGTCATTGCCATTCTCCACACCGAGGGCGATCAGCGCGGCCGCGGCCGCAACCTGCTCGGCGATACGCCGACTGGCACCCTGCCCCAGGGTTTTGTCATTGAGTAAGGTGATCTGGCATTCGACCACGAAGGTCCGGCAATGCGGCTCACCCTGAATATCCACTACTTCGTAGCGAGGCAGCTCACAACCGCGCGACTGCAAAAACTCCTGCAGGCGGGTTTTCGGGTCCTTGTTGGTGTCGACCAGGGTCAGGCTGTCCAGCTCGGTAGTCAGCCAGGCCAACACCCGCTCGCGAGCCGCATCCATCCCGGTGTCCAAGTAGATGGCACCGATCAGCGCTTCCAGGGCATCGGCCAGAATCGATTCGCGACGAAAGCCACCGCTTTTCAGCTCGCCCGAGCCCAGGCGCAGATACTCACCCAGATCGAAACCACGGGCCAGAATGGCCAGGGTCTCACCCTTGACCAGGCGCGCACGCAGACGTGACAGCTGCCCTTCCCGGGCCAGCGGAAAGCGCTGAAACAGCGCTTCACCAGCTACAAAGTTAAGGATGGCATCACCAAGAAACTCCAGACGCTCATTATTGCGCCCGGCGAAGCTGCGATGGGTAAGGGCCAGGATCATCAGTTCCTGGTCCTTGAAGGTATAACCGAGCTGCCGCTCGAGACGGGCTAACGATGCACTCACGGCATACGCACGCGGAATTCTTTATCGAAGCGCACTACCAGATCGATGTTCTCGATCAGTGGCTCACGTTTTTCGTACTTCAGGTGCACACGAAATTCGTTGTTTTCGACTTTAATTTTTATCGCTTCCTGCATATTCAGATCACGGATGCTGTTGACCTGCATGCCCTTGCTGATATGGCCATAGAAGTCGTTAACGCTACGAACATCAGCCGCTTTATCGGTTTCCACCGAAGTAATCATTTTCTCCAACGACATATAGTCGAAGTAGTGCGGCAATACCTTGAACGCCGCGCTGGCCAAAAAGGCGACCACAGCTAGCACCATCAACCAACTAAGAATCGACATTCCCTTTTGCGAATGCGCAGATTTCATATTTGTCCCCAAATTCGAGTTATGTGAAAGCCGTTGCGGCTGGAGGCAAGACTATATATAGCCTGCGACGCTGTATTTAACAGCGTCGCAAATTCGTCAGCAGATTTAGTGAATCAAACCCACGCGAGAGAAATTGGGTAGGTTGCTGGACTTCGGATCCGGCCAGCTCATCCAGATGGCAAAAGCTTTGCCGACAATATTTTGGTCCGGAACCATGCCCCACAGCGGTTTAGGGATGGCGGGATCATTCCAGTAGCGACTGTCATTGGAGTTGTCACGGTTGTCGCCCATCATAAAGTAATGCCCTTGAGGCACTACCCACTCGCGGCCGGGCTCCAGCCGATAACGCTGCATTTCCTTTCGGATCAGGTGCTCGGCCTCACCGAGTTTCTCGCTATAAAGCGTCGCACTGCCCAAGCTACCGGGCTCGTCGCCAATCAACTGCTGAGCCACAGACTCGCCATTGATGGTCAGGCGTTTGTCACTGCTGTAGGCAATACGGTCGCCGGCCAAGCCGACCACACGTTTGATGTAGTTGATATTCGGATCACTGGGATAACGAAACACCATGACATCGCCACGTTGTGGATCGCCCACTTCGATTACCTTGGTGTCCAGCACCGGCAAGCGGATGCCATAGGCGAACTTATTGACCAGAATAAAATCCCCCACTTCCAGGGTCGGCTTCATCGAGCCTGATGGAATCTGAAAAGGCTCGACCAGAAACGAGCGCAGCACCAGCACAATCGCCAGTACCGGGAAGAACGACTTGCCGTACTCCACCAGTAAAGGCTCTTTGTTCAAGCGTTCCACCACCGCCTCATCAGGCTCACTGACCTGGCCGTGGTAGGTGCTGATAGCCGCTCGCCGACGCGGGGCCAGAAAGATCAGATCGAACAACGCCAAGGCGCCGCAGACGGCGACCGCGATAACCAGTAACAGCGGGAAATTGATCGACATAGGACCTTAACTATCCAACCTGAGCACTGCGAGGAAGGCTTCCTGTGGAATTTCCACATTACCGACCTGCTTCATGCGTTTTTTACCGGCCTTCTGCTTTTCCAGCAACTTGCGTTTACGGCTGACGTCACCGCCGTAGCATTTGGCCAATACGTTCTTGCGTAGCGCCTTGACTGTGGTCCGCGCAACGATCTGCCCACCAATAGCCGCCTGGATCGCCACGTCGAACATCTGCCGTGGAATCAGCTCTTTCATTTTCTCGGTCAACTGACGACCTTTATAGTGGGCGTTGTCCTTGTGCACGATAAGGGCCAGCGCATCAACTTTGTCGCCATTGATAAGCACATCCAGCTTGACCAAATTGGCCGACTGATAGCGATCGAAATGATAGTCCAGCGAGGCATAACCGCGGCTGGTGGATTTCAGGCGATCAAAGAAGTCGAGTACCACTTCGTTCATCGGCAGGTCGTAGCGAACCTGAACCTGGGAGCCGAGAAACTGCATATCGCGCTGCACGCCACGTTTCTCGATGCACAGGGTAATCACGTTACCCAGGTGTTCCTGAGGCACCAGGATGGTGGCCTGCACGATCGGCTCGCGGAAATCCTCGACCGAGGAGATATCCGGCAGCTTAGATGGGTTATCGACGTAGATCGTCTCACCGGTCTTGAGCACGACTTCGAAGATTACGCTCGGCGCCGTGGTGATCAGATCCAGGTCGTATTCGCGCTCCAGGCGCTCCTGGATGATTTCCATGTGCAGCATGCCGAGAAAACCACAACGGAAACCGAAGCCAAGTGCATCGGAGCTTTCGGGGGAATACTGCAGCGACGAATCGTTCAGGGTCAGCTTCTGCAACGCATCGCGGAAATCTTCGAAATCGTCGGAGCTGACGGGGAACAGGCCAGCATAAACCTGCGGCTGAATACGCTTGAAACCGGGCAACACTTCGACGTTCGGCGTAGCAGCCAGGGTCAGCGTATCGCCCACCGGGGCTCCATGAATGTCCTTGATGCTGCCGATGATAAAGCCGACTTCACCAGCTTTGAGATCGACGGTGGCGGTGTGCTTAGGATTGAACACGCCCACGCTGTCGACCAGGTGAACCTTGCCGGTCGACTTGACCAGAATCTTGTCGCCCTTCTTCACGCGGCCGTGACGCACACGCACCAGGGAAACCACGCCCAGGTAGTTGTCAAACCAGGAATCGATGATCAGCGCCTGCAGCGGCGCGTCGATATCACCGGTCGGCGCCGGGATAGTGTGCACGAGACGCTCGAGCACTTCGTCGACGCCCAGGCCGGTCTTGGCACTGCAGGTCACGGCGTCGGTGGCATCAATGCCGATGATCTTTTCGATCTCTTCCTTGACCCGATCCGGATCGGCCTGGGGCAAGTCAATTTTGTTCAGTACCGGCATGACCTCAAGGCCCTGCTCAATGGCGGTATAGCAGTTGGCGACCGACTGAGCTTCCACGCCCTGACCGGCATCGACCACCAGCAAAGCACCTTCGCAGGCCGCCAGGGAACGGCTGACTTCATACGTGAAGTCAACATGCCCAGGGGTATCAATAAAATTCAGCTGATAGGTGATGCCGTCTTGGGCCTTGTAATACAGCGTGACGCTGTGCGCCTTGATGGTGATACCACGTTCGCGCTCCAGATCCATGGAGTCCAGTACCTGGGCCTCCATTTCACGAGCAGCCAGGCCGCCACACATCTGGATAAACCGATCGGCCAGGGTCGACTTGCCGTGGTCAATGTGGGCGATGATGGAGAAATTGCGGATATGACTCAAATCACTCACGGATCAACACTCGAAAAGGTCGCAGGCGACTGCCCGCCGAAAATAGCCGCGAAGTGTACCCGAAAGCCACCTTGCACGTCATCAAGGCCACATGGCAGCACCATGTAAAAGGGCGACCGAAGTCGCCCTTTTACCCTGCCAACGCCGTTAGTCGGCCAGCTTGAAGGTGATAAAGCTGGCGCGCCCCTGACGCAGCACACGCATCGATACCGAACGATTCTTCGGCAGTGCCTGCGCCACTTCAGTAAAGGTCTTGGCCGAATTGATCGCCTGATTGTTCAAGTGAGTGATTACATCGCCAGATCGTAGGCCAATCAGCGCCGCCGGACCGTCCTGCACCTCGGAAATCACCACGCCGCCGTTCAGATCAAGGCTCTTCTTCTGCTCAGCGGTCAGCTCGACCACTTTGACGCCGAGACGGTTGCTACTGCGCTCAACACCAGGCACAGCCGTACCGGCCAGGGTCTCGCCGTCCTCAGGCAACGCACCAATGGTTAACTGCAGCTTCTTGCGCGCACCGTCACGTACCACATCCAGTTCAGCGCTAGCGCCCGGCTTGAGCGCACCGACCAGGTGCGGCAGATCGGCAGACATGATGATTGGCTTGCCATCCAAACTGAGAATCACATCGCCCACCTGCAAACCACCTTTGGCAGCCGGCCCGTCCTCCAGCACTTGGGCTACCAGCGCACCGGCCGGCTTATCCAGACCGAACGACTCGGCCAGGTCCTTATTCACTTCCTGAATTACCACGCCCAACCAGCCGCGACTGACCTTGCCTTGTGCCTTGAGCTGATCGGCCACATCCATGGCTACACGCATCGGAATGGCAAACGACAAACCCATAAAGCCGCCGGAGCGAGTGAAAATCTGCGAATTGATACCAACCACCTCACCCGCCAGATTGAACAGCGGACCACCGGAATTGCCCGGATTGATCGCTACGTCAGTCTGGATAAACGGCACATAGCTCTCGTTCGGCAGGCTGCGGCCCTTGGCGCTCACAATCCCAGCGGTCACCGAGTGATCGAAGCCGAATGGCGAACCAATCGCCAATACCCATTCACCGACCTTTAGATCTTCCGACTTGCCCAATTTGACGGTGGGCAAATCATCGCCCTCAATCTTGAGCAAGGCAACATCGCTGCGTGGGTCAGTACCGATCAGCTTGGCTTCCAGTTCACTGCGATCCGGTAAGCGCACGATGATTTCATCGGCATCGGCAATCACATGATTATTGGTCAGTACGTAGCCATCAGCGGAAATGATAAAGCCCGAACCTAGCGATTGGGCTTCACGCTGACGACCGCCGCCAGGCGCACGTGGCACCTGCGGGATATTGCGCTCAAAGAACTCGCGAAACATCGGCGGCAAGCCTTCCAAATCAGGCACATTAAGCGAGCCACTGCCCGCCACCGCACGATCTGGCATCTTCTGCCGCGTACTAATGTTAACGACCGCTGGTGACGCCTGCTCCACCAACTCGGTGAAATCCGGCAGGCTTGCTTGCGCGACCAGCGCCTGCCCCATCAGCAGCACGGCAAACAACGCAGATAGTGAAGATTTCAGACCAGGCTTCGACATACAACTCCCCATTAGGCCAGCAAAAGTCTTAAAACGCCGCTGCGGCACCGCCAAGCAATGCACGCAACACCACAGGCTGCAAAGCCGGATCACCGGCCTTAAGACGACTACGCCAGCGCACAGCGCAGCAGGCAAACAAAAAACCGAACAGCGCACTGAGTATCACCAAGGGCTCGCCCAAACCCATTTGCTCAGCCAATACCGCCGCAGCAAACAACCCAAGCAATGGCAGCAGATAAACCAACAGCGAGCCGCGCACCAGCAGATCCTCGCGCACACCGATAACGACCGAATCACCAACACTCAACTGCAAACTTGACAGTGCACGGATATATCCACGACGACCGCTAGCCCCCAGCTGATCAAGCAGACCCTGACCACAACCGGCCTTGACCGAGCAGCTGGAGCAGGTGCTTTGGCGCAGAGTTTCGACCCAGACAGCACCGGGCTCAATAGCCACGACTCGCCCCTGCTCTTCAATCACTGCGCCACCCCAACAGCCGAACGCATCGACAAGGCCACTCGCTCAGCCGTACCCAAGGGAATTTCACCGACTACGGTGACCATGACGTCGCCGTCATCAGTTTTCAATCGACGCGAAACTGCCACGGTAGGCCCTAACTGAGTACGAACATCCTCAACAACCGCGCCGCGCAGCGGCTCCATGTAGACAGAAAATCGCGCCAGACCATCGTCATAGACTTGGCAGGCGACCGACTCATCCGACGCAGGACTACGGCGCTGGGTAACTGAACTGAGGCGAAAGCCGGGGGGCAGCCATTCCGAATGCCAAGCCTCGATTGCCTCAGACTGAGCGACAGGCAAACGCACGGGGCGACACCTTGCACCAGCTTCTAGGTCGGAGGCCGCGGGGGGATCAGTCTCTAGTTGAGTAAACTGAAAGCGCTCTAGCAACTGCCCCTTATCGTTGACTAGCAAAGATTTGAGCGGCAAGCCAGTTTGCTTATCAAGGTGCAGCTCAATGCCATAACGGTGCTGATCGCGCGGCACCAATGCCAGTACACGGGTAGCCCGCCCCGCCACGCGGGACTTGCCCAGCACTCGAAGCTCATACCACTCGCTCAATTGCTCGGCATTCAATGCACGAGCCGGCCATAGCTGGCTGTCGATCAATTGATCGGCCAACGCACCGCTGGCGCATTGCACCTGGCCATTGATACGTAACACTTCCTGAGCAGCACCATCCAATTGCAGCAACCGCTCGCGCAAGATGCCGCCCTCTTCGACGTGATGCCAGATGCTGTGCGTCGAAAAACTGCCATTGCGTTCGTAAACAAAGTTGCCTTGAAAACTCTGTGTACGCTCGGCATCCGCCAAACGCTGCAATAAGAGTCGCCCTTCCTCGGCAGCGACCGGCAACGCCAGCCAGCCCAGTAGCAGGGCGCTAAATGAAATAAAGCGCATGCGCCTCCTTAACTACGGGCCATTAACGGTTTTCGAGACTGGCCGCACGCGCATAAGGTAGCGCACTTTCCCCCGTATTCATGGCCGCTTGCTGCGCATGCTGCCGCAGATAGGCTGGCAAACGCTGCTCGTGCCATCCAGGCTGACCTTGACCCACGGCACTGACCGCTGGAGCGACTTGCTCTTCAGAGGTGACGAAGCCCGCCAACATCGCCGAACCATTAGCCTGCGGAATACTGAGTGGTGACTGAGTAGCTTGCTGTGCCAACTGCGTACCAGTGATGTCGTCTTGGTTGTACAGGCGTACACCCGCCAGCACGGCCACGGTAACCGAAGCTGCAACAGCCAGACGAGCGACGGTACGCCAAGGACCACGCTGAGCTTGCTGCGCCACCGGAGCAATATCGTCAGCCAGGGCCGCAGACACGGCAGCAGCAATATCGAGACGCGGCTCAAGCAACTCTTTATGCATGACGGCGCGCGCGATCTGATAGCGCGACCACGTGGCCCGTAGCTCAGTATCATCACTGGCTGCCAGCACTCGCCGTAGTTCAAGTTCATCCGCTTGGTTATCCATCACCGCGGACAGCGATTCCTGCAGGATTTCACGATTCATGGCGGTTCCTCTCTTGGCTGACGCCGCTGTCTTAGGCTTCCTGCAACAAAGGTTGCAAGGATCTATCAATGGCCTCACGCGCCCGGAAAATTCGCGAACGCACGGTGCCGACTGGACACTGCATGACGCTCGCAATGTCCTCGTAACTCAGACCATCAAATTCACGTAAGGTTAGCGCTGTACGTAAATCTTCCGGCAATTGCTCGATGCTGCGGTGTACGGTGGCTTCGATCTCGTCGCGCAATAACGCCCGCTCCGGCGACTCGATATCCTTGAGGGCATGATCACCATCATAAAACTCAGCATCCTCGGCGCTTACATCATTGTCTGGCGGACGTCGACCACGTGACACCAGATGATTCTTCGCCGTGTTGATGGCAATGCGGTACAACCACGTGTAAAACGCACTGTCACCTCGAAAATTACCCAACGCCCGATACGCCTTGACGAAGGCTTCCTGCGCCACATCCTGTGCTTCATGGGTGTCATGCACAAAACGCACGATCAACCCGAGAATTTTGTGCTGGTACTTGAGCACCAATAGATCAAATGCACGCTTGTCACCACGCTGTACGCGCTCGACCAGCTGCTGATCATCTTCCTGGGTTAGCATGAAAACTCCTCATTAGGTTTGAAGGAGTGCAACACCAACCCTGAATCAATCTGCCAAAGTAGACTGGGGCATTGCACAAAAGTTCTCTCCTTCAAACAAGCTTCCTGCAGAAAACTTAAAAAGCCCTGCGCGGAACAGCGCAGCAAAGGGAATCCGCTGCTGCGCCTGTAGTCTGAATCACCCTCAAGCCAGGCAAAATACAGGCCCGTTGCATACCACCTGACACAGACGAGTTCCTATCCAAACAACCGCCTATGGAACTCGAAACACTTAAAAAGTTCCCGAGTAACGCACTTGGTCATAAGCTGGCTATTGTGCCGTTCACCCCCTCTATATACTAGAGGCCGCCTTTCGCGGAATTCGGACATGAGCCAACATTTTCAACACGACGTTCTGGTTATCGGCAGCGGTGCAGCCGGCCTGACCCTGGCTCTTACGCTGCCAGAGCATTTGCGCATTGCCGTATTGAGCAAAGGCAATCTGTCCAATGGTTCGACGTATTGGGCGCAAGGCGGCGTGGCGGCGGTGCTCGATGATACTGACACGATTGAATCGCATGTCGAGGATACCCTCAATGCCGGCGGCGGTTTGTGCCGCGAGGACGCCGTACGCTTCACCGTCGAGCACAGCCGCGAAGCCATTCAGTGGCTAATCGATCAGGGCGTGCCTTTTACCCGCGACGACCAGACCGCCCGCGAAGACGGCGGTTTCGAATTCCATCTAACCCGCGAAGGCGGCCACAGCCACCGACGCATTATTCACGCGGCCGACGCCACCGGCGCGGCAATCTTTAATACCTTGCTGGAACAGACCAGGCAGCGTAGCAATATTGAACTGCTGGAGCAGCGCGTCGCCGTCGACCTGATCACCGAGCGCAAACTCGGCCTGGAGGGCCAGCGCTGCCTGGGCGCGTACGTGCTCAACCGCGCCAGTGGCGAAGTCGATACATTCAGCGCGCGCTTTGTGATTCTCGCCACTGGCGGCGCGGCCAAGGTTTATCTCTATACCAGCAACCCGGACGGCGCCTGCGGCGACGGCATCGCCATGGCCTGGCGCGCCGGCTGCCGGGTCGGCAATCTGGAGTTCAACCAGTTCCACCCGACTTGCCTGTACCACCCGAAAGCCAAAAGCTTTTTGGTCACCGAGGCGCTACGCGGTGAAGGTGCGCTGCTCAAGCTGCCGAACGGCGAGCGTTTTATGCCGCGCTTCGATGAGCGCGCCGAACTGGCACCACGGGATATCGTCGCCCGCGCCATCGACCATGAGATGAAGCGCCTGGGGATCGACTGCGTGTTCCTCGACATCAGCCATAAACCAGCTGACTTTGTGAAATCGCATTTCCCCACCGTATATGAGCGCTGCCTGGACTTCGGTATCGATATCACCAAAGAGCCGATCCCCGTAGTACCAGCGGCGCACTACACCTGCGGCGGCGTGCTGGTCGACCAGAGTGGCCGCACCGATATACCTGGCCTGTATGCCATCGGTGAAACCAGCTTTACCGGCCTGCACGGGGCCAACCGCATGGCCAGCAACTCGCTGCTGGAATGTTTCGTCTATGCCCGCTCAGCGGCCGAAAATATCCTTGCCCAGCTGGATCAGATCAGCATGCCAAGCGCCCTACCCGGCTGGGATGCCAGCCAGGTCACCGACTCCGATGAAGACGTGATCATCGCGCACAACTGGGACGAACTACGGCGCTTTATGTGGGACTACGTCGGCATCGTGCGCACCAACAAGCGCCTGCAACGGGCCGAACATCGGGTACGCCTGCTGCTCGATGAAATCCACGAGTTCTACAGTAACTACAAGGTCAGCCGCGATTTGATCGAGCTGCGCAACCTGGCCCAGGTCGCTGAGCTGATGATTCTTTCCGCCATGCAACGCCACGAAAGCCGCGGCCTGCACTACACCCTGGACTATCCACAACAGTTGGCCGAGGCCAAAGACACTATTCTGCTGCCGCCCACCTATGGCGACTGAATTTCAGCCGCACCCTTAAGCGGCGGTGCTGGTCGCGCGCCAGACTGTCGCGGGCAACGCACAGCGAGCGCACGCGGCGTTTCCCGGACAGACGAAAACGCAGCAACACAATCAGCGGCAAGGCCAGGCTATCGGGATTCAGCTCGATAGCCTGCCAGCCCTGGGCCACGCTGTGCACCTGCCAACCATCCGCCGTGCAACGCAGCGCTCGATACGCCTGCGGTGCACTCAGCAGCAGATGCCGCGGTAGTACCCAAGCGGCATGAGCGAGACAGAAGCCAATACCGAGTAAATGCGCCCAGAGCGGGATCTCTACCAATACCAGGCTAAGCAGTGCCAATCCCTGGATCAAGGCATAGCAGAGCAGCAGCTGCCGTGAAGGCTGCCACCGACAATCGAAAACATCATTGGGGCTGGACACGGTCCAAAATCATCCGAACCATACGTTTAAGATCGGCATCTTCCGGTTCACCGCGCTGCATAAACCAGCCAAACATATCCTGATCTTCGCATTCGAGCAGCTTGCGATAACGTTCTCGGTCAGCCTCATCGAGGTGCGGATACACCTCCCTGACAAACGGCACCAGCAGCACATCCAGCTCCAGCATGCCGCGGCGGCTGTGCCAAAAAAGACGATTGAGTTCAACCGAGTCAACCATGGGTATGCTCCTTGAAAAAATGGCATGGAGCCATTTTTAACGTCGCTCAGCGACGGCCCGAAGGGTGGCCGCCACGGATGGTAGGCCATAAATAAGGCGCGCAGTATACCGATGAAAAGCGCCGCTGTTGACCGCGCGCATCACCCGGCGAGGTAATGCCCGCAAGCGAAGCAGCAGCAAGCGCTGACAAGGTGCGAGACGCGCTCTATGATGAGCCCCCTAACTTTTATCCAGCGATACCTAATCCACCATGGCCGATACCGCGTTTTACTGCACCCTCAGCCACGAAGGCATCCTCTCCGTGCGCGGCCCGGACGCCAACAAGTTCCTCCAGGGCCAGGTCACCTGCAACCTCAATTACCTCAGTGACAACCACTCCAGTCTGGGCGCGCGCTGCACACCCAAGGGCCGCATGCAGTCGAGCTTTCGCATCCTCAGCGTGAGTGACGGCTACCTGCTAGCGATGGCCAGCGAGCTGCTCGAAACACAGCTCGCCGACCTGAAGAAATATGCCGTATTCAGCAAATCCAAACTCACCGATGAAAGCCAGGACTGGCTGCGTATTGGCCTGAGCGGCGGCGATGATGCCCTGCGCAGCCTCGGGCTGGAGCTCGCAGAACACGCTGACAGCGTGACTCGTAGCAATGAATTGCTAGCCGTACGCCTGAGTAATGGCCGCGCCGAACTCTGGATTCCTGCCAGCCAGGCCGAATCCATTCAAGCGCAATTGGCTAGCCAATTGCCTGAAGCGCCGCTGAATGAATGGCTCCTGGCGCAAGTGCGCGCCGGCATTGGCCAGGTTATGGGTAGCACCCGCGAGCTGTTTATTCCGCAGATGATCAACCTGCAGGCCGTAGGCGGCGTCAGCTTCAAGAAAGGCTGTTACACCGGCCAGGAAATCGTTGCGCGCATGCAGTACCTGGGCAAACTCAAACGCCGCCTGTATCGCCTGGAGCTGCATGACACTCAAGTGCCAGAGCCCGCCACTGCGTTGTTCTCGCCCACGCACGCCTCCAGCGTCGGTGAAGTGGTGCTGGCGGCGCGCAGCGCAGCCGGTGTCGAACTGCTTGCCGTATTGCAGGACGATGCCGCGCTCAATGGCGTTATTCACCTGGGTTCTGCCGAAGGCAGCACGCTGAGCGTGCTCGATTTGCCGTATACACTGGACTCAAACCGCGAAATACAACGCTAAGCACTTACTACACTTAATACTATTGCCTGACCGCCTAAAGAGAATTTCCCATGAGCAAGCTTGCCGAGAAAGTCCAAAAGGAACTGATCCAGGCCATCGACAGCGATGAACTGGTTCTGCCGACCCTGCCGGAGGTCGCGCTGCAAGTTCGTGAGGCTGCGGAAAACCCGGATATCGGCATCCCACAACTGAGTAAAGTGATCGGCAACGACGCAGCCCTGACTGCGCGCATCATCAAAGTGGTGAACAGCCCACTGTTGCGCACCAACAAGGAAATCACCGACCTGCAGATGGCCGTCGCTCGCCTCGGCATCAACTACACCTGCAACCTCGCCACCGGCCTGGCCATGGAGCAGATGTTCCAGGCGACCAGCGATGTGGTTGACCGCAAAATGCGCGAAGTGTGGAACAAGAGCACAGAAATCGCCGGCATCTGCCACGTACTGTGCAAGCACTACACCCGTCTGCTGCCCGACCAGGCCACCCTCGCCGGCCTGGTGCACCAGATCGGCGTACTGCCGATTCTCACTTACGCCGAAGAGCACAGCGAGCTGCTGGCCGACTCGATCAGCCTCAACCATGTAATCGAGCAGATCCACCCGATCATCGGCGACAAGATCCTACGTACCTGGGAATTCCCCGAGCTGATCGCCATGGTGCCCAGCCAATACCTGGACTTCACCCGCGACAGTGCCAAGGTCGACTATGTCGATATCGTCCAAGTCGCCACCCTGCAGAGCTATCTGGGCAGCGAACATCCTTACACCCAGCTGGACTGGAGCCAGATTCCAGCGTTCCGCAAACTGGGCCTGGACCCAAGCCAGAACCTCAATGAAGACGAAGACCTTTCCGCTGCCATGGAAGCAGCCATGAGCATGCTCCAGTAAAGCTCCTCACGCATGCGGCTGACTGCAGCTAGACTGAGTACAGTTACAGCGCGAGGCATATGGCCCATGCGTGCATTGCTGTACTCCCTTCTATTGAGCTTGTTCTGCAGTGACTTCGCTGCTGCTGAATCAGTACGCCTGACCAACGGTGAGTGGCCGCCCTACCTGGGTGAACAGCTGCCGCACAAGGGCGTTGCCTCACGCATCGTCGCCGAAGCCTTTGCCCTGCAGGGAATTGATGTGGCCTGGGAATTCCACCCCTGGGCACGCTCACTGCAACTGGCCGAGCGTGGCAAACGCGACGGCAGTGCAGTCTGGCTGCACAGCAGCGAGCGTGAAGAAAAATTCTTTATCAGCGACCCGGTGATGGAAAGCGGTTACTACCTGTTCCACCGCAAGGGCTACAGCTTTGACTGGCAGCAGGTAGCCGACCTGCAAGGCCGGCGCTTGGCTGGTACCCGCGGCTATGACTACGGTGAAGCCTTTCAACAGGCCGAGGCCAGCGGACAGCTGCGGGTCAATCGGGTGACCAGCTATGAAACGGCGTTTCGTCAGCTGATCGCCGGCCGCGTTGATCTATTTCCGATGGATAAAGTGGTCGGCTTCGACATGCTGCATCAGCACTTCAGCGCCGCCGAGCGTGCGCAACTGAGCTTTCACCCCAAGCCCCTGCGCAGTGACAGCCTGCATCTGCTGCTCTCGCGGCAAGTGCCCGGCAATGCCGAGCTGATCGCCCGCTTCAACCAGGGCCTGGCGCAACTGCGCGAAAGCGGCAAAGTTGCTCAATACCTATTGGAAATTCAGCAACCGCTTAGCCTGGCGCCCTGACTCAGACTTCCGCGATGGCGAACTCGACGCGCACCAACAAACCGTGTGGCTGCGCCTGATGCAGGCTGATTTCGGCCTGATGCGCACGGCAGATTTCACCGACAATCGCCAAGCCCAACCCCGCCCCAGAGCCCTTGTTACTGCGCCGATAGAAACGCGCAAACACCCGCTCATGCTCCTCTGGCGGGATCCCCGGGCCGTCGTCTTCAACCTCCAGCAGCCCAGCCGGCAATACCCGCAGGATCACATTGCCGCCAGCAGCGGTGTGCGCCAGGGCGTTGTCCAGCAGGTTGCACAACAGCTCGTTGAGCAGCGTCGGCTCGCCACTGACCCACACTGCCTGCTCAGCCTCCAGTGCCAGCCCAATACCCCGCGCATGGGCCAGCGGCGCCAGCGCCATGCCCAGTTCACGCGCCAGCTGGCTGAGATCCAGACGCTGCGCGCCACCTTCGGCAATCGCCCGCGCACCGCTGTCGATACGCGCCAGGGAAAGCAACTGATTAGCCAGATGGGTCAGCTTGTCGGTGTTCTGCGCTGCTTCTTCCAGGGTGCTGCGCCAAATCGAAGGCTCCTGGGCACGCAGCCCCAACTCGACCCGCGCCTTGAGTGCCGCCAGGGGCGTGCGCAACTCGTGGGAGGCATCAGCGATAAATTGCGACTGGCGCTCGAACAGGCTGCGCAACCGATCATTGAACTGGTTCAGCGCATCGATCAGTGGGCGCAGCTCGCGCGGCATGCCGACATCCGACAACGGCTGCAGATCGTCGCTGGTACGCGCCGCCACACTGCGGCGCAAGGCCTCCAGCGGGCGCAACGCGGCGCTCACCGCCAGCCACACCAAGAGCAATGCACTGAGCGATAGCACGCCCATGCGCAGCAAGGTGCCGAGCAACAGCTCGCGGGCCATGCGCTCACGCGCGCCCTGGGTTTCCGCCACGCGGATTTCCGCGACTCCGTTGACTCCAGGCTCGCTGACCGGCTGCAGCAGGCTGACCACCCGCACGCCCTGATTGCGGTATTCGGCATCGTAGAAATGCGCCAGCGCCGGATAATCCTCAGTGCGCTTGGTACCGCGCGGCGGTGGCGGCAGGTCCTCATAACCAGACACCAACGCCCCTTGTACATCCAGCACTTGGTAGTAGATACGCCCAGCACTGTCATAGGCGAAGGTGTCCAGCGCCACATAGGGCACATTGGCGTTCAGCCGGTCGGCGGTGGTGTACAAACCATCGGCTATCGCCCGTGCCGAGGCCAGCAAAGTGCGGTCATAGGCAGTATCTGCTGCATGCCGTGCGCTCCAATAGGCACTCAAGCTGCTGACCAACAGAATCAGCGCCAACAACAGCGCCAATCGGCGGATCAGCCGCCCGCGCAGGCTACCGGGCTGGCTCTCCACGGAGTGGCCGCGCTCAGTCACCGACTGCCTCCAGTAGATAACCCAGACCACGGAAGGTGACGATACGCACCCCGCCGCCTTCGAGCTTCTTGCGCAAGCGGTGCACGTAGATTTCGATGGCGTCGCTGCTGGCCTCCTCATCCAGGCCAAACACCTGGGCAGCCAGCTGCTCCTTGCTCATCACCCGCCCCGGCCTCGCGATCATCGCTTCCAGCACCGCCTGTTCGCGGGAGGTCAGGGTCAGCAGGCCGTCAGCCAGGGTAAAGCGTCGGGTGTCCAGGTCATACAACAGGTTGCCGCAGCGCTGCTGGCGTTCACCACCGAGTACGGTGCGGCGCAGCAGCGCCTTGACCCGCGCCTCTAGTTCACTCAGCTCGAAGGGTTTGGCCAGGTAATCATCGGCGCCTAGGTTGAGGCCATGTACGCGGTCCTTGACCTCGCCGCGGGCGGTGAGCATCAGCACTGGCAGGGTATTGCCGCGCTCACGCAGACGCGCCAGTACCTGAAAACCGTCCAAACGTGGCAGGCCGATATCGAGAATCGCCAGGGCGTAATCCTCGCTGCCAAGGGCCAGATCGGCAGCCACGCCGTCGTGCAGCATGTCCACCGTCCAGCCGGCACTTTTCAACGCCTGGGCCACGCTGGCCGCCAGTTGCACATGGTCTTCAACCAGCAGGATACGCACGGTAATGGCACTCCACGAACTTGTTGTTATGCGCCCAGTGTAACGGCGCACCCTGGGGGCCGTCGCAGGTGACGTGAAAAAACTCTTCAGGCGTTTCTTTGTGGCCTGCCATCCCTGGCGGCCACCCTGCGGGCCGTCGCAAGCGACGTCAAAAAACGCTCCAGGCGTTTTTTTTCAAACTGAAAGCCTGGTGAAAGCTTGACCCCCTAGCATCGGTTTCAGGTGGCTCGATCCACCGACCTGAACGACTGACGCAGTGGTGCGCAGCCGTGACAAAAACAACAATGGAGACCACAGGATGCCGACTGCATCAAATCGGGCACTTTCGCCTGTACACCTGCTTAGCCTGGCCATCGGCACGGCCCTGCTCGCCCCCACTGCCCACGCTGATTTTGTGGCTGACAGCAAAGCCAGCCTGACCACCACCAATATCTACCTCAATCGTGATTTCCGCGAAGGCACCAGCAGCCAGCAGAACAAGCGTGAAGAGTGGGGCCAAGGTTTCTGGCTCGACGTCCAATCCGGCTACACCGAAGGCACCGTGGGGTTCGGCCTTGATGCCCTGGGCCTGCTTGGGGTCAAACTGGATTCCGGCGGCGGGCGCACCGGCACCGACCTGCTCCCCGTACAAGACGATGGTGGCACCCCGGACCAGTTCGGCCGCCTGGGCCTGACCGCCAAGGTCAAGGTCTCCAATACCGAACTGCGCTACGGCTCGCACGTACCAGAACTGCCGGTGGTCAAAGCCAGCGACAGCCGCTTGTTACCTCAGGTATTTGAAGGCGGCCTGCTGACCTCCAGTGAACTCGAAGGCCTGACTTTTACCGGCGGACGCCTGGACAAGGTGATCGACCGCGCCTCGACCAACTCCGAAGAGCTGATCCTCAACAGCAAGAACCGCCGTTTCGCCGCCGGTGTCACGGCGGACCATCTGGACCTGATGGGCCTCGACTACAGCTTCAACCAGCAGCTCAAAGGCCGCTACTACTTCGCCGACCTCGAGGATATCTACCGTCAGCACTTCTTCGGTCTGCTCGCCAGCCAACCGCTGGGCAGCGGCACCCTCAGCGCCGATGTACGCCTGATGCTGAGCAAGGACAGCGGCGCATCCAATGCCGGCAAGATCGACAACCGCGCCTTCAACGCCATGCTCACTTACGGCATCAACGGCCACAAACTCGGCCTGGGCTTTCAGGACATGAGCGGCGACACCGGTTACGCCTATATCGATGGCAGCGACCCGTTCCTGGTCAACTTCGTGCAGATCAACGACTTCGCCAACGCCGACGAGCGCTCCTGGCAGGCCCGTTACGACTACGACTTCGGCAAGCTTGGCGTACCCGGCCTGAGCTTTATGACCCGCTATATCAAAGGCAGCGACGCGCAAATCGCCGGCTCCGACGACACCGGCGGCGAGTGGGAACGCGACATCGAGGTCAAGTACGTGGTGCAAAGCGGACCACTGAAAGATGTCTATGTACGCCTGCGTAACGCCAGCTTCAAATCCGATTTCGCCCGCGATGCGGACGAGAACCGCGTCATCGTCGGCTATACGCTGCCGATCTGGTAAACAACAATAAGAGCTCAGAGGAACCACAGATGAAAACTGCCTTTACCCGCATCGCCCTGGCCACCGCCTGCATGGCCTTTGCCGGCCAGCTGCTGGCTGCCGAACCCAAGCGCCCGGAATGCATCGCCCCGGCCAAGCCCGGCGGGGGCTTCGACCTGACCTGCAAGCTGGCGCAGAGCGGCCTGAAAGACAGCGGCCTGCTGAAAGCGCCGATGCGCGTCACCTATATGCCCGGCGGCGTCGGCGCGGTGGCCTACAACGCAGTAATCGCCCAACGTGCCGATGATCCGGGCACCATCACCGCATTTTCCAGCGGCTCCTTGCTCAACCTGGCGCAAGGTAAGTTCGGCCGTTACGACGAAACCGGCGTGCGCTGGCTGGCGGCCGTGGGCACCGATTATGGCGCGATCACCGTACGTGCCGATTCGCCTTATCAGAATCTTGATGATCTGGTTCAAGCCCTGAAGAAAGACCCAAGCAGCATTGTCTTCGGCGCCGGCGCCACCATCGGTGGCCAGGACTGGATGCAAACCGCGCTGATCGCCCGCCTGGCTGGCATTGACCCGAAAAACCTGCGCTACGTAGCCTTCGAGGGCGGTGGCGAAACCCTCACCGCCATGCTTGGCGGCCATGTGCAGGTCACCTCCAGCGGCCTGGGTGAGGTCACGCCACAGCTGGCAGCGAAGAAAGTGCGCATCCTTGCCGTACTCGCCGATGAACGTCTGCCGGGCAAGCTGGCCGACATTCCTACCGCCAAGGAGCAGGGTTACGACATCAGCTGGCCGGTGATCCGCGGCTTCTATATGGGCCCAGAAGTCAGCGATGAGCAGTACAACTGGTGGAAACAGCAGTTCGACACCCTGCTCGCCCGTGAGGATTTCGCCACCCTGCGTGAACAGCGCGACCTGCTGCCGTTGTCAGTGACTGGCGACGAGCTGAAAGCCTTGGTCTTCAAGCAAGTTGAGGAATACAAGGCGCTGGCCGGCGAGTTCGGCCTGATGCAATAAGCGGCCACGCCGTAATTCGTAACCTTTGTAGGATGGGTCGGGCCGCGCAGGTTGAGCGCAGCGATACCCATCAATGGGCGCCTGCGCGATGGGTATCGCGATGCTCAACCCATCCTACCGACCTCAGGTAAATTCCTATGTACGTTCGCCTGTTCGCCGCGAGCTGGCTGCTGTTTTGCGCCGTTCTCGCCGTCATCGCCTGGGGCTTCCAGGCACCCTTCGCCTACGACCCAGTGGGTCCACGCGCTTATCCTCTGCTGCTGCTCAGCCTGATGGCGGCCGGCAGCCTGTGGCTGATATTCAAGCCCGGCATGCTCGAACAGCGGCTCAACACCCGTGCCGCTGTGCGCGCCACCCTGTGCGTGCTGGCGCTCCTGGCCTACGCCCTGCTGTTCGAAATACTCGGTTTCGTCATCAGCACCACGCTGGCCACCTTCGCCCTTGGCCTGCTGTTTACCGGTCGCCCGCTGCCCTGCGCCATCAGCGCCGTGCTGATGGGTGTGCTGCTGTATGGCCTGTTTGATTACCTGCTGGATGTGCCGCTGCCCCTCGGCCTGTTCGAAGCCTTCGTGGAGAGCTGAAAATGGAAACCCTGAATTTCTTGATGCAAGGCTTCGAAGTCGCGACCCGACCGGAAAACCTGCTGGTGGCCTTGTTCGGCGCCTTTGTCGGCACCATTGTCGGCCTGCTCCCAGGCCTGGGCCCAATCAATGGCGTGGCGCTACTGCTGCCACTGGCCTTCGCCCTCGGCCTGTCGCCGGAAACCGCACTGATCCTGCTCGCTGCCGTGTACCTGGGCTGTGAGTATGGCGGACGTATCTCGGCGATTCTGCTCAACGTACCCGGCGACGCCGCTGCGGTGATGACCACCCTCGACGGCTACCCACTCGCACGCCAGGGTAAAGCCGGGATCGCCCTGTCGCTATCGGCGGTCAGCTCGTTTATCGGCAGCATTATTGCGACGTGCAGCGTGGTGCTGTTCGCGCCAATCCTGGCGAAATGGGCGGTGGCCTTTGGCCCGGCCGAGTACTTTGTGCTGATGATTTTCGCCATCGCCTGCCTCGGCGGCATGGTCGGTGACAAACCGGTGAAAACCCTGATGGCTGCCCTGATCGGCCTGGCTCTGGCCACCGTAGGGGTGGACTCGACCACTGGGGTGTACCGCTTCACTTTCGGCAGCGTCAGCCTGTCGGACGGCATCCAGTTCGTCATCGTGGTGATCGGCTTCTTCAGCGTCAGTGAAGTGCTGCTGATGCTGGAAAAAACCCACAACGGTCAGAAAGCCGTGAAGGCCAGCGGCCGCCTGCTGTTCAACTTTAAAGAGTTCTGCTTCACCTTCTGGACCATGGTGCGCAGCGCCGTGGCCGGCTTCGTCATCGGTGTTCTGCCAGGTGCCGGCGCGACCATCGCCAGTGCCATGACTTATATGACGGAAAAGCGCATGGCCGGCCCGAATGGTAAGTTCGGCGACGGCGACCTGCGCGGCCTGGCGGCACCAGAAGCAGCCAACAACGCCTCGGCCTGCGGTTCACTGATCCCCATGCTGACCCTCGGCGTACCGGGCTCTGGCACCACGGCGGTGATGATCGGCGCACTGACCCTGTACAACATCACCCCTGGCCCGCTGTTGTTTGAACAGCAACCGGATGTGGTCTGGGGCCTGATCGCCTCGCTGTTTATCGGCAACGTGATCCTGCTGGTGATGAACATCCCGCTGGTTGGCCTGTTCGCCCGCATGCTCAGCGTGCCCAACTGGGTGCTGGTGCCGGCGATCACCGTGATCAGCATGGTCGGCGTTTACGCGGTGCACAGCACCACCTTCGACCTGGTGCTGATGATCGGCCTCGGCGTATTCGGCTATATCCTGCGCAAGCTGGACTTCCCGCTGTCGGCGCTGATCCTCGGCTTCGTCCTCGGCGAGCTGATGGAAGACAACCTGCGCCGCGCCCTGTCGATCTCTGCCGGTGAGCTGAGCATCCTCTGGAACAGCCCAATCAGCCTGTGCCTGTGGGCACTCACCGCGTTGATGCTGGCCCTGCCGGGCCTGCGCTGGTGGCGTGCACGTCGTGCGGCGCAACTGGTTAATGCCTAAGTTGCCCGTGCTCACCGGCTGGCAAAGCTGGTGGGCCACACCCTTGGTCGGCTTGTTAGGCGGCTATCTGGCCAGCCTGATCGGCTGGCCTTTGCCGTGGATTATCGGCTCACTGCTGGCGGTGATCGCCGCACGCTGCAGCGGCTGGCTGATCAGCGAAGTACCGGGTGGGCGCAAGACCGGCCAGTGGCTGGTGTCCAGCGCCATCGGCCTGCACTTTACCGGTGAGGTTTTGAGCCAGCTGCTCAGCCACTTCGGCGTGATCCTGCTCGGCGCCTTGCTCACCCTGCTGCTCAGCCTGATCGGTATTGTCGTGCTGCGTCGCGCCGGCCTGGACCGCGCCACGGCGTTCTTCGCCAGCATGCCGGGTGGTGCCAGCGAGATGGTCAATCTGGCGCAACGGCATAACGCCGAAACCGCCAAGGTCGCGGCCGCCCATAGCCTGCGTTTGCTGCTGGTGGTGCTGCTGATTCCGGCAATCTTCACCTGGAGCCTGCCGCCCATCGAGCCGCCTGTACCTGCAGCGGTCAGTTGGCCGTGGCTGGCCGTGCTGCTACCGGTTGGCGCGCTGCTGGCCTGGTTATGGGGGCGTTTAGGCCAACCCAACCCCTGGATGCTCGGCCCGCTGACCGTCTGCGCGGTGGCCAGTGTGACCTTCGATCTGCACCTTGGTTTACCCGATGGCCTCGGCCAGGTAGGCCAGTGGCTGATCGGCTGCGCCCTGGGTTGTCACTTCGACCGCAACTTCTTTCGCAGCGCACCGGGCTTTCTCGCACGCATCCTGCTGTTCTGCCTGCTTGCCATGCTCGCCGCCGCCGCGTTGGGCAAGGGCCTGGGCTGGCTGGCTGGGGAAAACCAGAATGCGCTGATGCTCGGCATGATGCCCGGCGGCATCACCGAGCTGTGCCTAACCGCCGAAGCCCTGCAACTCTCGGTGGCGCTGGTCACCGCCTTGCAGGTGTTGCGCTTGTTTCTGGTGATGTTTCTCGCCGAGCCCTTGTTCAGGCTCTGGCAACGCAACTGAAAGCGCTTTGAAGACCACGTTTAGCCCGCCTTGTGCGGGCTCTTTTTTGCTCTGCATCAGGACTGTACTGCAAGCTGCTTTTGTAGGGTGGGTTGGCGGGAACCGGGATCAGGCAAACATCACCGATTTACAACGCGCCGCAACCCACCATTTCGGTCTATCGGCCAACCGCGATGGTGGGTTACGCGGCGCCCGAATTGTGTGGTGCTGCCCACAACGAGTTCCTGCGCCACTGACCCACGTATTACCGGGCTTCATGTGCTGTAGCTGTTCAGGACGATTCAACAGATAACGGCTACATAGCCTTCTTTTTTTCCTGCAAGGCAGCAGTTTTTATTTAACAGATATGTCTGCGGCCACGCACACACGCATGTCTGGCGTACCCTCAGGCCTTCACCACCGAGGCATCCTCTATGAGCGTACTGCGTTGGCCCGCCGTGAAAACCCTGCTGCTAGTGCTCTGCCTGAGCCTGCTGATTAGCGCCTGCAGCCGCGCCGGCCTAGCGTATCGCAACCTGGACTGGCTGGTGCCCTGGCGGCTCAACGATTACCTGAGCCTCGACAGTCAGCAGCAGGCCTGGCTCAAACCCCGTTTGCAGAGGCACCTGCAATGGCACTGCAGCGCCGAGTTGCCGCGCTATATCGACTGGCTGCAAACCACCGAGAGCATCCTCGCTCAACCGCAGCCGGACAGCGCTGAGCTACTTGAGCAATTCGCCCAGTTCGATGCCGCGCTCAAACGCATCGGCGTCGAGATCACCCCCACCGCTATCGAACTGCTACAGGGCCTGAGCGAGCAGCAGGTCAGCGAGCTTTACGCCGCAATTGATGAAGACAATCTGGAAGATCGCCAGGACTTTCTCGACCCGCCCCTGGCCACCCAGATCAGCGAACGCCAGACTCGCATGCAGGAACGCCTGCGGCCCTGGCTCGGTCGCCTGAACAGTGCGCAAACTGAGCATATCGCCGCTTGGGCCAATAGCCTCGGCGAGCAGAACCGCCTGTGGCTGGAGAACCGGCAACTATGGCAGGCCGAGCTGCGCAAGGTGGTTGCCGAACGGGGCAGCGCAGACTTTGCCGAGCGGCTGACGCCCCTGCTGCAACAACGCGAGCGCTTCTACAGCGACGAGTATCGCGCCAGTTATGGCCGCTCACGCCAGGCGCTGGCCACACTGTTCAGTCAGCTGCTGAGCAGCAGCGATGAGGCTCAACGCGAGCGCCTCAGCCACCGTTTACGCGACCTGCGCCGCGATCTGGCCGAGCAGCAGTGCAGCGCCTAAGAACCTGCCTACGATCTGCTGCGCGTCAGTCCTGCTGCGTTAAAAACACGCTCGGAATGCTCATTTACACCAGTAAACTCCGCTTCCTCGCCTGTTTTTGCCTTGCATGACTCTAGCTCGCGAGATCGTAAACAGGCTCTAGAAAGCTGCCTCGGGCAAGCGCCAGTCGATCGGGCTCAGTTGATGCTGCTGGAGGAACTTGTTGGTACGGCTGAAATGGCCATTACCAATAAAGCCACGGTGCGCCGACAGCGGCGAAGGGTGCACGGATTTCAGCACCAGGTGCTTGCTGACATCGATCAGCTTCTCCTTGCTCTGCGCATGAGCGCCCCAGAGCAGAAACACCAGACGCTCCTGCTGCTGGCTGACCACCTCAATGACCTTGTCGGTAAAGCTCTGCCAGCCAATCTTCGCGTGAGAACCCGCGATGCCGTGCTCTACAGTCAACGAAGTGTTGAGCAGCAGCACGCCCTGCTCCGCCCAATACTGCAGGTTGCCGTGGCTGGGAATATCGATATTCAGGTCGCGCTTGAGCTCTTTATAGATATTCACCAGCGACGGCGGCGTCTTCACCCCAGCCTGCACCGAGAAGCACAACCCATGGGCCTGCCCCGGACCGTGGTATGGGTCCTGGCCGATCACCACCACCTTGGTCTGCGCCAGCGGCGTGGAATTAAGCGCATTGAAAATCAGCGCACCGGGCGGATAAATCTGCTTGCCTGCGGCCTTCTCGCTACGCAGAAAATCCCCCAGCTCACGCATATAGGGCTTCTCGAACTCTTCATGCAGAGCGGCCTTCCAGCCGGCTTCGAGTTTGACGTTATCTGCGGCGCTCATGCCTGTGTCCTGCTTATCTCAACGGAGACGGCACGCTAAGGAACGCAGCAAGGCAAGTCAAGGCGGCGGCCATTAAGCACCTTTAGCATGTGCCATTTAAAGACGCTGGCAACGCGCCACACCCGCCTGATGCATGGGTGCCACGACACTGGGCAGCCTGACCTGCTACCTAATGAATAACAGGTCGTCCACCCAAGCTGCGTGTACAGCCCTTACCACTTTTCTCGGTAGGGGCGCACTTCGGAGATAAAGGTCCAGGCATCCTTGGGTTGATGCGCCAAATGAAAGACTTCAGCGGCGATGCTCTTGGGTTGGATGAAAAAATCATCCGGGGCTTTGCTGTACATCTCGCGCGCCCAAGGCACATCGATTACGGCATCGATGACCAAGTACGCCACATGCACGCCCTTGGGCCCCAGATCCCTGGCCAGCGACTCGGCGAGAATACGTTGCGCAGCCTTGGTGGGCGCGAACCCGGCAAAGTTGGGCGAGCCACGCAGCGCCGAGGTATTGCCGGTGACGACAATGGCGCCCTCGCCTGCCTCGATCATTGCAGGGGCCACCATTTGCGCCAGGTTCAGCAGCGCCATGGTGTTGATTTCGAAGTTGCGGCGCAGGGTGTCTGGATCAGTCTCAAGAAAGGGGGCAAAGGAGCCGCCTACCGCGTTGTGCACCACCACTTGCGGCGCGCCAATCTGCTCGACCACCTGTTTAAGCGCAGTGACGTCGGTGACATCGCAGGGCATGGCAAATGCACCAGGTACCTCGGCTTCAAGCTCGGCCAGCCGGGCAGTGTCGCGAGCGATCATCGCAACGCGATAGCCGCCTTCGGCAAAACGACGGACCAGGGATGAGCCGACGCCCGGGCCGACGCCGGTAATCAGCGCGAGGGGTTGCTGAGTAGCTGTAGTCATGATGGTTACGCTCCTGCCAAGTGTTCGCGAACAAAATCGATTCGATCGTTACCAAAGAACAGACTCTCGCCGAGCAGAAATCTCGGTGCGCCAAAGACGCCGCGCTCGGCCGCTTCCTGGTTGTTTTTTTCCAGCTGTTCAAGGGTTTCCGGTGCATCTATCAGATCAGCCAGGCTCGCCGTTTCGATGCCTGCCGCTGCAAGCACGCCGAGCACTTCGGCGGTCGTGGTCAGGGTCTGCCCGTCCCGCCAGCAGGCATTGAACAGCGCGGTGGTGATCTGCCATGCGACCTCACTGGACGGCGCAGCCAGTACCGTTCGTGCACAAGCGGCGTTGTTCATCGCGCGCATGTCCGGACGCTTGACCGCAACGCCATAGCGGCGTGCCCAGCGCGCGAGATCGGCACCGGCGTAGCGACCTTTAGCGGCACAGGTGACGGTGGTTGGCGTATTATCAACGGCCTTCATAACGCTCAAAACATGCATGGGCCGCAGGCTGATATCCGCCGGCAGGCTGTCCAGCTGGCTGTACGCCAGATAGCTGTAGGGGCTGACGAAATCAAAGAAAAACTCAACGGTTTGCTTCATGAGTGAGTTCCTGTTGGTGTCTTATTCAAGCGCTAGTCTTTCGATCTGCGCCTGATCCGGGGCGCAGCTGAATGCGCTCGCCGGGAATGTTTGTGGCCATCCAGTGTTTACAGCGGCTTAGTCATTGAGCTTCAGGCTTTTACGGATGCCGGAATCGAGAATTCCCGCAGGGGCGAAGGCGCGCAGCAGGCTTAGGCGGCCAGCGGCGACACCTGCGGTGTAACGCAGTTTGGGGCGAGCGGCACTGGCAGCCTTGAGCACAACCTTGGCCACGACGTCTGGATCATCGGCGCTGGCCATCGATTGGCTGAGCACCTTGGCGAGGCTTATACGGTCAGCGCGGTACTCATCGAGCGTGGCATCCGGTTCGATGTTGTTCGCTTCGAACTGGGTCTTGGTAAAGGCCGGTTCGATGACCGCCACGCGAATGCCACGGGTGCGCAGTTCGTGGTCAAGGGCTTCCGAATAGCCTTCTACGGCGTGTTTACTGGCGGCATACAGCGCGATGTACGGCATGGGCACGACGCCCAGAATCGAGCCGATATTGATAATCCGGCCGCTGCCTTGGCGGCGCATGTGCGGAACTACGGCGCGGGTCATACGCACGATGCCGAAGAAGTTGGTATCGAAGAGTGCCTGGGCCTGCTCGATCGAGCTCTCTTCTGCACCAGCCGGGGCAAGGCCGAAACCGGCATTGTTCACCAGCAGATCGATACGCCCTTCAAGCCGAATCAATTCGCTGACCGCTGCCGCTACGGACGCATCATCCGTGACATCGAGCGCCAGCATCCTGATGGTGCCTTGTTCGGTCTGGGCTCCGCGCCGGCTGGTGCCATAAACCTTGTAGCCGGCCTGCGCCAGCCACTTGGCCGTGGCTTCGCCAATGCCGGATGAAGCGCCGGTGACCAGCGCGATAGGGGTGTTGGAAGTCATGGCAGTACCTTATAGATGAGCTATTCCGGCAACCGTTCGGCGAACAGTTGCGATCAGGGTTGCTGTTGAATGCGCGTCTTAATTGCGCGCACGTAGGCGTCGGGTGCGATAGGTGCCCCAGCTGCTCATGGCCAGCGACTTGACGAACGCCAGCAAGCCACTCTCGTTGGCGCGCGGCTCACCGCCCTTGGCGATTCGCTTGAGTTGCAGGGAGTACCAGAGAATCTCCATCAGGCCCATGCCGTCGACCGGTTTGATGCCTGTCTTGATCGTGTGCACCTGGTGTGCGCTGTCCCTGCCCTGCAGCAGCGCGGCCGGCGCGTCAGGGTCGATCGCCAGCAGCCGCGCCAGGCCTATGACATCCACTGCGCCGGAGGCCAGCGCAGCATTCATGCCGGCAGCACTGCGAAAACCACCGGTCAGCATCAGGGGGACTTGCACCGCAGCGCGCACTTTCTCGGCGAATTCGAGGAAGTAGGCTTCACGCGCCACGCTGGAGGCCTTCTTCTGCTCCTGCAGTGCGCCACTCATGGCCGGGGCTTCGTATGTGCCGCCTGATATCTCGATCAGATCGATGCCGGCCTCGACCAGCGCCTGAATCGTTGCCAGTGACTCCTCTTCGGTAAAACCGCCGTGCTGGAAGTCTGCGGAATTGAGTTTGATCGCCACCGGGAAGTCGGCGCCCACCTGGCCACGAATTTCGGCGTATACGGCAAGCAGGAAGCGGCGGCGGTTCTCCGCTGAGCCGCCCCATTGATCCGTGCGCTGGTTGTGGTGTGGCGAGAGAAACTGGTTGATCAGGTAGCCATGCGCGCCATGGATTTCGATACCGCTGAAACCGGCCTTTTTGCAGATGGCGGCACTACGGCCGAAGCGTTCGATTATGTCCTGAATTTCTGCATCGGTGGCTTCTTCGGGCGTCGCGAAGAACGCCGCCATGTCCTCGCGAAATGGCACCGCCGATGGCGCGATATTGCGTGCGTTCAGGCCTTTGGTTGACTGCTTGCCGGGATGATTGAGCTGCACCCAGATCGCCGCGCCCTGATCGGTGGCAACGCGCGCCCATTGCTGCAGGACAGGCAGATCCGCTTCGTCCTCGATCACCACGTTGCCCGGTTCACCCAGTGCCCGGCGATCGATCATCACATTGCCGGTCAGGATCAGTCCGATACCGGATGCGGCCCAACGCTGATAAAGCGTGACCAGTCCCTGGGTCGGGCGGTTGTCGTAGGTGCCCAGCGCCTCGCTCATGGACGCCTTGGCCAAGCGATTTCGCAACAGGCTACCGCTGGACAGGCGCAGCTGTTGCGCCAGGGAGTTTGTTTTGTGCGAAGCAGATTGGGACATATGAGGGCTACCTGAAAATGAGATGAGCAAAGCTCGCCAGCAAGTCTCTTTGTCTGTAGGGCATCGGAATCGCATCCACAACGATTGCGGAGCGCCTTCTGACGCTGACGGACTTATGATGATGACCATAATCAAAATGGTCAAGTATTTTGATTATGACCAACATCAATGTATTCTTGCGGGGCTGATGACGGCACACAGAGGAGCCGGGATGAAGGTTACAAAGGCGCAGGTAGAGGCAAATCGAGCACACATAGTCGAAACGGCCTGCACGTTATTTCGTGAGCGCGGTTACGACGGTGTGGGTGTGGCGGAACTGATGGCGACTGCGGGCCTCACCCATGGCGGGTTCTACCGGCACTTCGCTTCCAAGGCGGAGTTAATGGCAGAAGCGGCCGCGTGTGGGATGGCCAAGACGAAATCGCTAATGGATGGTGTGGATATGGCCGAGTTCATTGGCCACTACCTCTCGCGTGAGCATCGCGACGACCGCAGTGGCGGTTGCACACTAGCCGCGCTGAGCGGTGACGCGGCGCGACAGCCTGATGCGATCAAGGCAACGTTCGCCACGGGGCTTGAAAATATGCTGGCCGACCTGCTCAATGCAGGGGGCCAGAGCAGTGAAGAAGCTCAGCGGCACGCGCGGGCCCGAGTGATTGACAGCGTTGCCCATGCGTTGGGCGCGCTCGTGTTGTCCCGAGCCTGCCCTGACGACTCCCCACTGGCGGACGAAATTCTGGAGGTTTGCCGTACAGCGCTTCTCAAACCACGCATAAGTACAACCACCACGAACTAGAGTGCTCTCCACTACAGTTCGGCCATTAGCTCCGAACTGCTGGATGCACTCATCCAGCCAACGGTTCTCCCTTGACACCTCGCCCAACCGTTAACCGTCCCTAACCCTGATGCAACGCCCGATAATGACTGGGCGCCATACCCACCACTTTGCGAAACAGCCGCGAGAAGTAATACATATCGTCATAACCCAGCTGTTCGGCAACCTGGCGGATGCCCTGTTCGCCTTCGTCGAGCAGGCGGCAGGCGTGGGCCATTTTCAGTTGGATAAAGTCCTGAATCGGCGCATGGCCGGTCAGGGCGCGGTAAGTCTTGGCGAAGTGGAAACGCGACAGTTTGAACTGCGCGGCTAGCTCGTCGAGGTTTAGCGAGTCATGCAGGTGGGCGCGCATCACCGCCTGCACCGCGCCCACATCCAGCACCCGCCCGGATTTCAAGGTGGTGCGCGCCGGCAGCACGGCCAGAGAAGTGAGCAGTACCTGCAACTGGTGCGCGGCATGGACGAAATGCGCCAGGTTCAAACCCTGCTTGCGCAGGTTAAGTAAGGCGTCGAACTCGGCCAACAGTCGTGGCTGCACGCCAATGCGCCACAGCGGCCCCTTGCCCAGGGGCTTGAGAAAGTCCGCTACCAGCTCACCGTCAAAATGCACCCAGTACAGCGTCCAGGGCTTGTCCACGTCCGCGCCATAGGCGTGCATCACGCCTTTTGGCAACAGCAGCAGATCGCCACCACTAACAGCTAATCGTCCATCCGCTGTCTCTAGCCAGCCTTGCCCGGCGCGGCAGTAGATCAGCAGGTGATCCTCCGGCTGTGGGCGATGCATGCGGTGCCCCTGCGCCTCGGGGTAGTACCCCAGGGCCAAGGGATAACAGCCCTGCCCGAGGGGATGCTTTGCCAATAAGCGGCGCAGACGGGGCGGCGTGATAAAACGCACACCATTGGCCGGCAGTGGCCAGTTGGAAGTATCGACAAAAGTGCGCATTGAGATACTCAAGTAGCCCGGATGCAATCCGGGAGAAATGTTCCCGGATTGCATCCGGGCTACAGATTAAATCCCAAGATAGTCCATCCGCAGACCAAGATCGTCAATCCACAAAGCCGCACAAGGCGGCTATAACACTGACAAAACAACAATCGAACCCGGTAGCAGGGTCGCCAAATAAGGGAAGCAACCATGGCCAAGGCAATCCCACAGTTGATCGACGGTGAATGGCGCGAAAGCCGCGCCCGTGAATTTATCGAAGTCACCGACCCGGCGACCCAGGAAGTGCTGGCGCTGGCACCCAAGGCCACCGCCGAGGAGATCGAAGCGGCGATTGCCAGTGCCAAGGCAGCCTTCCTCACTTGGCGCGAAGTGCCCGTCTCCGACCGGGCGCGGGTGATGCTGCGTTACCAGCATCTGCTCAAGGAACATCACGACGAGCTGGCGGAAATTCTCGCTGGCGAAACCGGCAAGACCCTGGCCGATGCCAAGGGCGATGTCTGGCGCGGTATCGAGGTGGTCGAGCAGGCCTGCAATATCGCCAGCCTGATGATGGGCGAGACCATGGAGAACGTAGCCCGCGATATCGATACCGCCAGCTGGATTCAGCCGCTGGGCGTATGCGTCGGCGTTACCCCGTTCAACTTCCCGGCGATGATCCCGCTGTGGATGTTTCCCCTGGCTATCGCCGCCGGCAACACCTTTATTCTCAAACCGTCCGAACAGGACCCGCTGACCCCTAATCGCCTGGCCGAGCTGTTTATCGAAGCCGGCGCCCCCAAGGGCGTATTACAGGTGTTGCACGGCGCCCGCGAGGTGGTCGACAGCCTGCTGACCCACCCGGACATCCGCGCCATCTCCTTCGTTGGCTCGGTGCCCGTCGGCCAGCACATTTACCGCACCGGCACCGCGCACCTCAAGCGCGTGCAGGCCTTCGCCGGGGCGAAGAACCATATGGTGATCATGCCCGACGCCAACAAACAGCAAGTGCTGAGTAATCTGGTCGGCGCCAGTTGCGGCGCGGCAGGGCAGCGTTGCATGGCGATCAGCGTGGCGGTGTTTGTCGGCGAATCGAAGCAGTGGATCGACGAGCTGCAGGCACAGATGGCCGACCTGCAACCCGGCTACTGGACCGATGGCCACGCCGCCTTCGGCCCGCTGATCAGTCAGCAAGCCAAACAACGGGTGATTCGTCTGATCGCCGAGGGTAAGGCCGAAGGGGCCGAATGCCTGCTGGATGGTTCGCATTGCGCGGTTGAGGGCTACCCCAACGGTAACTGGGTCGGCCCGACGCTGTTTCGCGGCGTGACCGCAAAAATGAGCCTGTACCGCGAGGAAATCTTCGGCCCGGTGCTGGTGTGCATGGAAGTCGATACGCTGGAGGAAGCCATCGAACTGGTCAACGCCAGCCCTTACGGCAACGGCACCTCGATCTTCACCCGCTCCGGCGGTGCGGCGCGGCATTATCAGCACACGGTGGAAGTCGGCCAGGTCGGCATCAACGTACCGGTGCCCGTACCGCTGCCATTCTTCTCCTTTACCGGCTGGAAAGGCTCGTTCTACGGCGATCTGCACGCTTACGGCAAACAAGGCGTGCGTTTCTTTACCGAAACCAAGACGGTCACTAGCCGCTGGTTCGATGAGGACTCTCTAGCCGCCGGATCGCTGGCCGGACCGAATATGACTATTCAATTGAAATGAGAACGTTGTCACCTGTTAGACCAATAGACGATCTCAACAATTAGTCGAATGGCGTAAAAAGTTCTCCGAGTACTTACAACAAGAACAAGGAGAACTGCCATGCAACGCTTGACCACTGCCCTGGCCCTCTGGGCCGGGCTTACTGCCTGTGCACAGGCGGCTGAGCCGATCACCCTCGGCCTCAACTACCCACGCACCGGCCCGTATAAGGAAGAAGGATTGGCACAGATGCGCGGAGCCTTGCTAGCCATCGACGAGCTCAACGCCCAGGGCGGTGTGCTCGGACGTACGCTGCGTCTGTCCAGCAAGGACACCGCGTCGCGTCCAGCCAAAGCCGTGAAGAACGTCGACAAACTGGCCAACGAAGGCGCGGCCATGCTGTTTGGCGGATCAAGCAGCGCGGTGGCCATCGCCTCCGGCAAGCGCGCCGCGCAGCACGGTTTGCTGTACTTCGGCACCCTCACCTACTCCAACGACACCACAGGCAAAGATGGCCACCGCTACATGTTCCGCGAGTGCAACAACGCCTGGATGAGCGCGCGGGTGCTGGGCCAATACCTGAGCAAGAACCTGCCGAACAAACGCTACTTCTACATCACCTCCGATTACACCTGGGGGCACACCACAGAAAGCTCATTGCGCCAGACCACCGGCACCGAAGACAGCGGCCAGCACCCGGGGCTCAAGGTGACCTTCCCAGGCGCACACCTGTCCGACTATCAGGACGCCCTTACCCAGGCCGCGGCAAGCAATGCCGAGGTGCTGACCCTGGTGCTGTTCGGCGAAGACTTGGTGCGTGCCATGCGCATCGCCAAAGACCTCGGCCTGACCAAGCGCATGCAGATCGTTGCTCCAAACTTGACCCAAAGTATCGTAGAGCAAGCGGGTCCGGGATTGATGGAGGGCGTAATCGGCACCGAACCCTGGACCTGGCGCGTACCGACGCTGGAGAAATCCGTGCGCGGCGAAGCCTTCGTTAAGGACTTCAGCGAACGCTATGCCATGTACCCGTCCAGCTCTGCGGCGTCGGCCTACAGCATCGTCTATCAGTGGGCCGATGCTGCCAAACGGGCGAACAGCCTGGACAGCGAAGCGCTGATCAAGGCACTGGAAGGCCACAGCTATCAGTTGCTCAAAGATCAACAAACCTGGCGCACCCTCGACCACCAGAACCTGCAGACGGTGTATGCCGTCAAAGTCAAAGAACGCGCCGAGGTGCTCAAGGACCCGCTCAAGCAAGACTACTTTGAAATCGTCGATCGCCTCGACGCCACCCAAGCGGCACCTAGCCTCGCCGAATGGCAGGCCGAACGACGCGCCGCCGGGCAACCCCTGACCCTGCAATGAGGACTTATGGATTTCGAACTCAGCGATGAACAACGCCTGCTGGTAGACAGCGCCCGCCAGTTTGCCAGCCGTGAACTGGCGCCGCATGCCGCCGACTGGGACCGCGACCATCACTTCCCGGTGGATGTGATCAAGCGCGCCGCCGAGCAGGGCTACCTGGCGTTGTATATCAAGGAAGATGATGGCGGTCTGGGCCTATCCCGGCTGTCCGCCTCGCTGATTTTTGAACAGTTGTCGGCCGGCTGCATCGCCACCACGGCGTTTCTGACCATCCACAACATGGCCTCATGGATGCTCGCCTCCTTCGCCGATCAGGCGCTGAAAGATGCCTGGCTGCCACGTCTAGTCAGCGGTGAGCTGCTGGCCTCCTACTGCCTGACCGAGCCGGATGCCGGCTCTGACGCCGCACACCTGCGCACCCGCGCCAAGCGTGACGGCGACGACTACGTACTGGACGGCAGCAAGTGCTTTATCTCTGGCGCGGGCAGCACCGACGTACTGATCGTCATGGCGCGCACCGGCGAGGACAGTGGTGCCAAGGGTGTGTCCTGTTTCCTGGTGCCGGCCGACGCCGAAGGCGTGAAGTACGGGCGCAACGAACTGAAAATGGGCTGGCGCGCTCAGCCAACCCGCACCATCAGCTTTGAAGGCGTACGTATTCCGGCGGGCAACCGCATCGGCCCTGAGGGTCAGGGGTTTGTTTACGCGATGAAGGGCCTGGATGGCGGACGGATCAATATCGCCAGCTGCTCACTCGGCGCTGCTCAGGCGGCGCTGGAGCAATCGCTGCGCTACGTCGAGGAACGCAAACAGTTCGGCAAACCGCTGAGCGACTTCCAATCCCTGCAATTCAAGCTCGCCGACATGCTTACCGATCTGACAGCCAGCCGGCAGATGGTGCGCCTGGCCGCGCATAAGCTGGACCACGGTCATAGCGAAGCCAGTCTGTATTGCGCCATGGCCAAACGCTTTGCCACCGACCATTGCTTCAACCTGTGTAACGAGGCGCTGCAACTGCATGGCGGCTACGGTTACCTCAACGACTACCCGCTGGAGCGCTGGGTGCGCGACAGCCGCGTGCACCAGATACTCGAAGGCACCAACGAGATCATGCGGGTGATCATCGCCCGCCGCCTGCTGGATCAGGGCGGCATGCTGGATCGCCTGCTGTAAATACCTAGGGACTGTGAATAATCGTAGGAGCGGGCCATGCCCGCGATGCAATTCGCGGGCATGGAACTCGGCGTCTCCCCCGCTCCTACGGTAATCGCATAACGCACGCGCCTTTGCACAAGACGAGGAACCCCATGAGCCACGCCATCGAAGCCTACCACCCCGGCGTATTCGACCTGACCCACAAGCTCACCGTGGAAAAGCACGGGCATACCGCGCTGATCACCATCAACCAGCCACCGGCCAATACCTGGGACCGCGACTCGCTGATCGGCCTCAAGCTACTGGTTGAACACCTCAACCGCGACGATGACATCTACGCCCTGGTGATTACCGGCCAGGGCGGCAAGTTCTTCAGCGCGGGCGCCGACCTCAAGCTGTTCGCCGATGGCGACAAGGCCCGCGCCCGCGAGATGGCCCGGCGCTTCGGCGAGGCCTTCGAGGCCCTGCGTGATTTCCGTGGCGTATCGATTGCCGCAATTAACGGCTACGCCATGGGCGGCGGCCTGGAATGCGCCCTGGCCTGCGATATCCGCATCGCCGAGCGCCAGGCGCAAATGGCCCTGCCAGAAGCCACGGTGGGCCTGCTGCCCTGTGCCGGCGGCACCCAACACCTGAGCTGGCTGGTTGGCGAGGGCTGGGCCAAGCGTATGATCCTTTGCGGCGAACGTGTTGATGCAGAAACCGCGCAGCGCATCGGCCTGGTCGAGCAGGTGGTCGACAGCGGCGAGTCCCGTGGCCATGCCCTGCTGCTGGCGGCCAAAGTCGCGCGGCAAAGCCCGGTGGCAGTGCGCACCATCAAACCGCTGATCCAGGGCGCCCGTGAGCGCAGCCCAAACACCTGGCTCAGTGAAGAGCGCGAACGCTTTGTCGACCTATTCGACGCCGACGACACCCGCGAAGGGGTCAACGCCTTCTTGGAAAAACGCGACCCGCAGTGGCGCAACAAGTAACCCGTAGGGTGGAAACCGCATAGCGTTTTCCACCACAACACCGATCGGTGGATGGGTGAAGCGTCATCCACCCTACGGCCAACGCAACGCAAATTCGTAGGGTGGATCGGGGCGCGTAGCTGTCGCTCTTTACATCCACCATGACCACGCACAGTGGAGGCCGCCAGTGCCTCCACACCACCATGATGGAAGCGAAGATGAACGTGCAATTTGAAGAGCGCACAGCCCAGCACGGCATGCGCATCGGCATCGCCAGCCTGGATGCCGAAAAGAGCCTCAACGCCCTGTCGCTGCCGATGATCGAAGCGCTGGATGCCAAGCTCAAGGCCTGGGCGGACGACCCGGGCATTGCCTGCGTAATGCTGCGCGGCAACGGCCCCAAGGCGTTCTGCGCCGGCGGTGACGTGGTGCAGCTGGTGCATCAGTGCCGTGAACACCCGGGCGAAATCCCGCCCCTGGCGCGACGCTTCTTTGCTGACGAATACCGCCTCGACCACCGCATCCACACCTACCCAAAACCCTTTATCTGCTGGGCGCATGGCCATGTGCTGGGCGGCGGCATGGGCCTGATGCAGGGCGCCGGCATCCGCATCGTCACCCCAGGTAGCCGCCTGGGCATGCCGGAAGTGAATATCGGTTTGTACCCGGATGTCGGCGGCAGCTGGTTCCTCGCGCGCCTGCCGGGCAAGCTCGGCCTGTTTCTCGGCCTGACCGCCAGCACTATCAACGCCAAGGACGCGCTGGACCTGGACCTCGCCGACCGCGTGCTGCTCGACAGCCAGCAGGACGACCTGCTCGATGGCCTGGCAATGCTCAACTGGCACGAGCAAAGCCAGCAGCAACTGCACAGCCTGCTCAAGGCCCTGGAAAACCAGGCCCTCGCCGAACTGCCAGAGGCACAGTGGCTACCGCGCCGCGGGCGTATTGATGAATTGCTCGACACGCCCGACCTGCCCCACGCCTGGCAGGCCATCAGCGCCTTGCACAGCGACAGCGACCTCCTGCTGGCCCGCGCCGCCAAGACCCTGGCCGGCGGCTGCCCACTGACCGGGCACCTGGTGTGGGAGCAGATCAACCGCGCCAAACAACTGTCTCTGGCCGAAGTATTCCAGATGGAATACGCCATCAGCCTGAACTGCTGCCGTCACCCGGAATTCCCCGAAGGCGTGCGCTCGCGGCTGATCGACAAGGACCACTCACCGCGCTGGCATTGGCCAGATGTGGCGAGCATTCCGCAGCAGGTAATCGACGCGCACTTCGCCCCAGCCTGGGACGGCGAACATCCACTGGCGGATTTGTAAGGCATATCGATGTAGGAGCGGGGGAAACGCCTAGTTCCATGCCCGCGATACGCTTTCGCGGACATCGCCCGCTCCTACATCACCATTTATAGCGCGACAGTACGTAGGGTGGATGACGCCTTTTTCATCCACCGATAAGACCGCAGCCGGTGGATGGGTGACGCGTCATCCACCCTACATGGCCACACGAAAGTTATTCAGCGCGACAGGAGCATAACAATGACAACAATCGCTTTTATCGGCCTCGGCCATATGGGCCTGCCCATGGCGCGCAACCTGCTCAAGGCTGGCTTCACCCTAAAGGTCTTCGACCTGCTGCAAGCCGCCGTCGAGGACCTGGCCAAAGATGGCGCACACGCCACCAACAGCGCCCTGGATGCGGTGCAAGGTGCCGATGTGGTGGTGAGCATGCTGCCCGCCAGCCGGCATGTCGAAGGCCTGTACCTGGGTGATAACGGTCTACTGGCCGCGCTCAAGCCCGGCAGTCTGGTGCTGGAATGCTCGACCATCGCCCCGGAAGCCGCACGCAAGGTGCACCAAGCGGCGGCCACGCGAGGTATCGAACTGCTCGACGCCCCGGTTTCCGGGGGCACAGCTGGCGCAGCGGCGGGCACCCTGACCTTTATGATCGGTGGCGCGGCAACCACCCTAGAAAAAGCCCGGGCGATCTTCGAGGCCATGGGCAAGAATATTTTCCACGCCGGCCCCGATGGCGCGGGCCAAGTGGCCAAGGTGTGCAACAACCAGGTGCTGGCGGTGCAGATGATCGCCACCGCCGAAGCCATGGCCATGGGCGTGGCCAACGGTTTGGAGCCAGCTGTGCTGGCCGAGATCATGCGGCAAAGTTCGGGCGGCAACTGGACACTGGAGAAGTACAACCCCTGGCCAGGGGTGATGGAAAACGCCCCAGCGTCCAAGGGCTACAGCGGCGGCTTTATGGCCGAACTGATGGCCAAAGATCTGGGCCTCGCCCAGGAAGCCGCCCAGGCCAGCGGCAGCAGCACGCCGATGGGCGCGCTGGCGTTGCAGCTGTATCGCCTGCTGCTCAAGCAAGGCAAGGGCAAGCAGGACTTCTCGGTGGTACAGCAGCTGTTTGTCGAGTAGTTACCGCACCCGGCCTCATCGTAGGAGCAAGGGGGACGCCTAGTTCGATGCCCGCGAAGCTTTCAATCGCGGCCATGGGCCGCTCCTACCTCGATATACAATTAACCGGCAGACAGCAAAAAACCGCAGCTAGCTGCGGCTTTTTTTGTGGGCAGAACCTGCTACCTAGCGCTCGCGCAACGCCTCGCTGCGCGCACGGATAATCGGTTTGAGCAGATAGCTGAGCACACTCTTTTTGCCGGTAATGATATCCACCGAAGCGACCATGCCAGGGATGATCAGCAGCGGGTTCTCCTCACTGCCCAGGTGGCTCTTGTTAGTGCGCAGCTTGATCACATAAAAGCTGTTGCCATCATCGTCGGTCACGGTGTCGGCGCCGATCTGTTCCAGCTCGGCTTTGAGGCCGCCGTAGATGGTGTAGTCGTAGGCGGTGAACTTGACCATCGCCTCCTGGCCCGGATGCAGGAAGGCGATGTCCTGCGGACGAATTCGCGCCTCGACCAGGAGGTTTTCCCCTAACGGCACAATCTCCACCAGGTCGCTACCCGGCTGAATCACACCGCCGATGGTGGTGACCAGCAGCTGTTTGACGATGCCGCGTACTGGCGAGATCACCAGGGTGCGGTTGACCCGATCTTCCAGTGCCTTGCCGGTTGATTGAATCTTGCTCAACTCGGTGCGCGCCTCGTTAAGCTGGGTCAGCGCCTCGCTGCGGAAACGCCCACGGGTTTCATCGATCTTGCGCTCGACTTCCTTGATCGCAGACTCGGCACGCGGGATCGCCAGAGTGGTGGCCTCCAGCTGGCCACGCGCCTCCACTTCGGCGCGCTTGAGGCGCAATACTTCCACCTGGGAAATAGCGCCCTGAGCCACTAGCGGCTCGGACATCTGAATTTCCTGGCGCAGCAGGCCCAAGCTATTGCGGAACTGCACTTGCTTGGAAGCGAACTCGCGCAGCTCTTGTTGGCGCTGGATCAGCTGCTCTTCGAGCCCGGCCACTTCGTCAAGCAATTGCTGCTTGCGACTGTTGAACAACTGGATTTCGTTCTCTGCCTGCTTTGGCGCCTTCTCGCGCACTTCATCGGTCACCACCAGCTCGCGATCCTGAACTTCGGCGCTGAGGCGCTCCACACGCAGCAATAGGGCCAAACGATCAGCCTCGGTCTCACCGACATTGGAGGCAAAGCGGGTATCGTCCAGGCGCAGCAGCGGGTCACCGGCGTCGACGATCTGCCCCTCGCGGACAAATAGCTCAGCGACGATGCCACCTTCCAGGTTCTGGATTTTCTGCAGCCGCGAGGACGGAATCGCCTTGCCATCGCCCCGGGTCACTTCATCAACCACAGCGAAATTGGCCCACAACAGGCAGAACACCACAAAGGCGATCAAGCCCCAGATGGTCAGTCGCACCACCCGCGGTGCATCCTCGATCAACGCCTTGTTGACCTCCGGCAGCGGTTCATCACCCAGCTCTTCGTGCGTGCCAAAATAAGCGGCAACAGCCTGGCGCAGGCTCTTTTTCTCGGGCGTGTTAGCTGACACTGATCTGCCCCTTCTTCAGCGCTTCCATCACGCTACCTTTCGGCCCGTCGGCGATGATCTGCCCACGGTCAACAATGATCAGCCGGTCGACCAGGCTGAGCATCGAGGCGCGGTGAGTGACCAGCAACAGGGTCTTGGTGCCGATCACCGCAGACAAGCGCTGTTTGAGGCGCTCTTCACCGGTGTTATCCATGGCGCTGGTCGGTTCATCGAGCAGCAGAATCGGCGGATCGAGCAACAGCGCGCGCGCCAGGGCGACGTTCTGCCGCTGACCGCCAGAAAGGTTCTGCCCGCGTTCGCCGACCTGCAGTTCATAGCCTTTCGGATGCAACCGGGCGAATTCGTGCACGCCGGCCAGTTCGGCAGCCTGCAACACCAGCTCGTCTTCGACATAGCGCGCGCCAGACACCAGGTTGTCACGCAGGGTGCCGCTGAACAGCTGAATATCCTGCGGCACATAGCCGATGTTGTGGCGCAAGTCGCTGACATCCAGCTGGCGCACATCGATGCCATCGACCAGCAGGCTGCCGGCATCAGGCTGATACAGGCCGACAATCAGCTTGGCCAGCGAGCTTTTGCCCGAGCCGCTGCGGCCGATGATGCCGATCTTCTCGCCGGGGCGAACCACCAGGTTGATGCCCAGCAGAGCAGCTTGCTGCTGCTCCGGGTAATGGAATTCCAACTGACGGAACTCGATCGCGCCTTGTAGCGATTGGCGCTTGAGCGGGCGCTCATCGGCGTGACGCTCCTGCGGCAGCTCCATCATCTGATTGACCGAATCGAGAGTCACCCGCGCCTGCTGATAGCGCGTGAGCAAACCGGAAATCTGCGTCAACGGCCCCAACGCGCGGCTGCTGAGCATGTAGCAGGCAATCAGCCCACCCATGCTCAGGTTGCCATCGATGATCTGGTACACACCGAGCACTATCACCACTACGCCGGCCAGTTGCTGCAGCAGCATGGTGGCGTTCATCGCCAGACTGGAGAGCATGCGCGCACGCAACTCCAAACGGCTGAGGGTGCCAATGGTCTGCTCCCACAGATACTGGCGCTCGCTCTCGGCGTTATTAACCTTGACCGCATCCAGCCCGGCCAGGCTCTCGATCAGGCTCGACTGACGCTCGCCAGCCAAGGCCATAGTGCGCTGCATGGTCTCGGCCAACGGGCGCTGCAAGGCCCAGCCAATCAAGGCCACCAGCGGGAAGGCAAGCACCGGAATCCACACCAGATGACCGCCGATCATGGCGATCACCGCGAGAATCAACAGGGTAAACGGCAGATCAATGACGCTGGCCAGGGTCAGCGAGGCAAGAAAGTCGCGCAGGCTCTGAAACTCGTGGATGTTCTGCGCGAAGCTGCCAACCCGCGCCGGGCGGAACTTCATGGCCATGCCGACGATGCGCTCGAACAACGTGGCGGAAATGATCAGATCAGTCTTCTTGCCGGCCAGATCGAGGCACAGGCCACGCAGGGTCTTCAGCAGCAGGTCGAAGCAGAACACCCCGGTGATGCCAATTGCCAGAACCCACAGAGTGGCTTCGGCCTGGTTCGGCACCACGCGGTCATACACATTCATTACAAACAGCGGCGTGGCCAGGCCGATCAGGTTGATCAGAAAACTCGCCGCGACGGCATCGATATACAGCCAGCGCGAACGCTTGAGTGTGTCGCGAAACCAGGACGTGGCGCGCGGAATCAGCTCGCCACGGTTGAAATCAAATTTGTGCTGCGGCTGGGCAAAAAACACCCGACCGCTGTAATCCTCGGCCAACGACTCGGCGCTGACGCGCACCTCACCGCCTTCGCTTTCGCTGGGCATGATGCGCGCCCGCCCCTGATCATCCCAGCCCAGCAAAATGGCGCTGCGACCATCGTGCAGTAACAGCAAAGCCGGCATGGCCAGGGCTGGAATCTTCTCCAACCCGCGGCGCAACCATCGCCCTTGCAACCCCGCCCGTGCCGCCGCACGCGGCAGCAACTCGGCACTCAGGCGCTGCTCAGGGAGCGGCAAACCTGCGGTGAGCATGGCGCGGCTAACCGACTTCTGGTGCAAGCCGCACAGCGACAACAGGCTGTCGAGCAGAGGGTCGTCGTAGCGATCACGGGGATCGCTACGGGTTTGCATCGGGCTTGGGTCTACTGCCACTGGGTTTTACTCATCAACGACTGGGCTCAGTTCAGACCCGGCAAGTTAGCCTGGGCCTTGATCTCGTCCAGTGGTGCGGCGGCCATCGGCGCGACTACACCCTGGCTCTTGAGCAGGGAGCCCATGGTGGCCTTGATCCGGTATTGAGTAAACAGCTCGGTGAAACGTACTTCCTCAAGACGGCGCGAGGCGGTGAACAGCTCGTTTTCACTGTCGAGCAAATCCAGCAAGGTACGGTCACCCAGGCCGAACTGCTTCTGATAGGACTCACGTACACGGCTGCTGTAATCAACGTACTGCTGGGCAATCGGCAACTGCTGGCGAGCATTTTCCAATGCATTCCAGGCCAGACCGAGGTCTTCATTTAATACCCGCAGGGCGTTGTTGCGGATGTCCATGGCCTGGTTGGTCTGATAAGCCTTGGACTGCAGATCAGCCTTGTTGCTGCCGCCAGCGAACAGGTTGTAGCGCATGCGCAGCATGGCCTGCCACTCGTTGCTATGACCGCTGACGCCATCAATGTTGTTATCCATACCGCGCGACAGCTCGGCATCAAAGCGTGGGTAGAAGCTCGACTTGGCCGCTTCGTACTGCTGTTCGCTGGCCTGCACATCAGCCTCGGCCGAACTCAGGAACGGGTTGTTGGCGAGCATTTCCTGGCGCGCTGCTGGCAGGCTTTCCGGCAGGTGCCCAGGCAAACCGGGCGGCGGGCTCAGCTCGCTGGCATCACGACCAACCACGCTGAAGTAATTGACCCGCGCATCCGCCAGGTTGGTCTGCTCGGTGATCAGGTTGTTGCGGGCCTGGGCCAGACGCGCCTCGGCCTGATCGAGGTCGGCCGTACGCCCTACACCGCTCTGGCTACGCAGGGTGATCTGGTCATAAATACGTTCGTGGCTGGCCAGGTTGCTCTCGGCCAGACGCACCAGTTCCTGACGAGTCAGTACATCCAGATACACCTGCGCCACCGTCAGCGCGGTGCGCTCGGAGGTACCCAGCAATTCATAGGCACGGGCATTTACCGTGGCGCGCTGGCGACCGACTTCGCTGCGGGTGGCAAAACCGTCGAACACCATCTGCTGCAGGCGCAGACTAGATTCGCCGCGATTTAGCGTTTCGGTATTGTGGTTCTGCCCACGAGTGCCAGGGCTATCAGTGCCTTCACGGCCATAACCGGCCAGCAGGTCAACCCGCGGCAGGTAACCGCCCTTGGCCGCCTTCATCTGCTCTTCAACCGACAAGCGCGCATTAATCCCCGCCTGGATCTCCGGATGCACCTCAAGGGCACTTTGCATAGCTTCATTAAGCGTTTGGCCATGGGCCGCAATGGATACCGCAAGAGCAAGAGGAAAAAGGGCGAGAAAACGCATTAAAGGAAATTCCTTTCAGACTAGGCTAGAGACTTGGAGCAACGAAGGGCAATGCGCCTGACGCAAAGTGGCAAGGACATATGAATGCGCTCAATGCACAGCATTCACCCGCCGGTCAATATCAAAGTGACATCAGGTACGGCATTGTTTATTATCGCGAGCGGGCGGTCAATAGTTTGGCATATGCATAATTCCAAAAAGGAATAAGCCAAAAACATGACACAACTACTATGTCAAAGCACTGTCACCGTGAGATCACTGCACAGCTGCTTCAACACCTTTATTAACAACGCGTGCCATTTTTCGGAGCTTCGCCCATGAGCAATATCGTCGCCATTGTCAAAAGCCTCGTAGGCCAAGTGTTTGCAGTATCTCTTGACGGCCTCAAGCGACAGATATTTGAAGGTGAACGCCTGCTCATGGGCGAACAGGTTCTGACCGGACTTGGCGGAGAAGTGACGCTCCGGCTGGCCAGCGGCGAAGTGGTTAATGTCTCGCAGAACAGCAACTGGCAGGCGGCCCCCACCAAGGCTCAAGCCGAAGAAGGTACCACCGACCGGACCCCAGAACTGGAACAAGCCCTGGCCGCCGGCCTTGACCCCACAGCCGACCTTGAGGCTCCGGCAGCAGGCCCTAGTTCAGGCGGCAGCACAGGCGCGGGTGCAGGCGGGGGGCATAGCTTTGTGATGCTGGGGGAAACCGGCCAACGCCTTGATCCTACGATTGGGTTTGAGACGCAGGGTTTGGGCTTCGCAAGCAACGGACAAGATGAGCAACTGGGTACACAAACAGATAGCACCAACACTGCAAATGGCCTTGCCCTGGATGGCAATAACGCTCAAGCAAACAGAGCCCCGAGCGCTGTTGCAGATGCCTTTATCGTCGACGAAGACGGCAGCGTCAGCATTGACGTTCTGAACAATGACAACGACCTGGACGGCGATGCACTGACAATCAGTGCTGTTGATGGCCAGGCAATCGCCGAAGGCGGCACAGTCATCGTCAGCAATGGCTCGGTCACCTTAACCGGCGGCCAGCTGGTATTCACTCCAGATGCAAACTACAACGGCCCAATAAGCTTCACTTATACAGTTACTGATGGTGCGCTAAGCAGCTCTGCAGTAGTCAACGGGTCGGTCACGCCTGTGAATGATGCACCGGTTGCCGTCAACGACAGCCTGGTCGCCAGCGAAGACACCCCGATTACCTATACGGCGAATGACCTGCTGGGTAATGACAGCGATGTCGATGGCGATACCCTGACCATCGCCAGTGTCACCAGCGGCAATGGCGGTACGGCCGTGCTCAACCCTGACGGCACTGTCACCTTCACCCCGA
>NZ_CAXAOW010000006.1:0-214544 GCF_963970805.1 Pseudomonas sp. EA_35y_Pfl2_R5
TGCTGGGTAATGACAGCGATGTCGATGGCGATACCCTGACCATCGCCAGTGTCACCAGCGGCAATGGCGGTACGGCCGTGCTCAACCCTGACGGCACTGTCACCTTCACCCCGAATGCCAACTTCAACGGCGTCGCTGACTTCACTTACACCGTGACCGATGGAGCGCTGACCTCCAACACCGCCACCGTGACGGTCAACGTCGCGCCTGGGAACGATGCACCGGTTGCTGTCAACGACAGCCTGATCGCCAGCGAAGACACCCCGATTACCTACACGGCGAATGACCTGCTGGGTAATGACAGCGATGTCGATGGCGACCCCTTGACCATCGCCAGTGTCACCAGCGGCAATGGCGGTACGGCCGTGCTCAACCCTGACGGCACTGTCACCTTCACCCCGAATGCCAACTTTAATGGCGTGGCTGACTTCACTTACACCGTGACCGATGGCGCACTGACCTCCAACACCGCCACCGTGACCGTCAATGTCGCGCCGGCGAACGATGCACCGGTCGCCGTCGCAGATACCTTTACCTTAAATGAAGACGAATCACTGACAGTCACATCGGCAGCCGGTGTATTGGCCAATGACAGCGATATCGATGGCGACGCCCTGACGGCTTCACTGGTGAGTGGGCCTGCACAGGGTAGCTTGACCCTTAATGCTGACGGATCGTTTAGCTACACCCCAACTCCAAACTGGTCAGGCAGCGACAGCTTCACCTACCGCACATTTGACGGCACCACTTTCAGCAACCCGGTAACCGTCACCCTTAATGTCGTGCCGGTTGCCGATACACCTGACCTGCAACTCAACGGCAGCCGGGTGCTCGCTTCGACCGACTTTGAAAGCGCAGCGCTCAATGGCGCGAGCTGGTCCGCGGGAATTAACTCTGCTGGTCTGAACAATGGTGTTGGTAGCGCCTGGCAGACCGACAATCCGGGCGGCCAGGTAGAGATCGGTCAGCAATCGGTATACATGGGAGGTAACTCAACCAACCAGGTTATTGAGCTTGAACGCAACAGCGGTGATGCATCCAACCTGTTCACCAATGTGACTGCCACAGCTGGAGCTACCTACTCGCTGGACTTCGACTACTCGCCACGCAACGGCGGCTTGGCAACCTCCAATATCGAGGTTTATTGGGACGGTAACCTGCTCGGTACACTTAGCTCTGCAGCTGTAGGCTTTACTCCCTACCACTTCGATTTACCAGTGCCCGCAGATGGCACATACAAGCTTGAGTTCCGAGCAGTGGATAGCACCAGTGTCGGCGGTCTGCTAGACAACATTGTGCTCTCCGACGTACGCAATATTGGTAACGAAGACTCCTGGATACGCCTATCCGACATCAGCGCAAACCTAACGGATACCGATGGTTCGGAAACCCTGCAAATCACTATCGACTCGCTACCTGCTGGCTCTTTCCTGAGAGACAACAATGGCAATCTGTTCGAGGCTACCGGCAGCAACGTGGCTGATATCACCGGCTGGGATAAATCGACCTTGTCCTTCCTGCCACCACCGAATTACAACGGCTCGCTAACGCTTAACGTGACCGCGACTGCAACAGAGACCGCCAATAGCGATCAGAGCGCAACGTCAGCCCCACTGAATGTGACAGTCAATCCGGTCAATGATGGGCCCGTGGCAGGCAATGATGTGGTCACGCCAGGCTCAATCCGCTCCGGTCTGCATGCAGATTTCTACAACTACCGCGAAGGCGCAGTCGCCAGTGGCTTTGACGGCCCCAACATGGCCAGCATCAGCCAGGCGGAAGCCTTTATTGCCAGTAGCCAAGCCAATGCCATTTTTGTTGCATCAAGCCTGAGCTTCACACCGACCCTCACTCACCTGGGTAGCGGTACAGAACTGGAAACCTTTCTAGGTAGCGCCAGCAGCAGCCTGGTAGATATAAACCGACTATCAACCATAGATGCTGTCGTACACATGCGCGGGCAGATTGACCTCGCTGCAGGTACCTATAACTTCCGCATCAATGCTGACGATGGCTACATCATCCGTATTAACGGTGAGGTCGTTGCCTCATTGAACGGCACCAACACCAACAACACCTCAACTCACAGCAATTTCAGTATTGCCGACAGCGGCCTGCAAGACATTGAAATCGTTTACTACGATCAAGGCGGATTTTCACGCTTCAATGCTGAGTTGAGGAGCAATGGAGCCGGCCCTTATGAGCCCGTTACCGACTCCATGCTTTCTCACAGCCCCGCACTGTATGGCGGCGTGGAAACTTACAGCATCAGCGCTGCAGAGCTGCTCGCGAATGACAGCGACGCTGACAGTGGCGACGTTCTCAGTATTACTGCGGTGAGCGGAGCCATTGGTGGCACGGTAAGCCTGAGCGCAGATTTCTCGACCGTAACCTTTGTCCGAGAAGCGGGTTTTACTGGCACCCCCAGCTTCACCTACACGGTAACCGATACTGCTGGTGCTACCAGCAATGCCCAGGTACAGATCAACCCAACCTCCACACTGATTAGCGGGTCGGCAGCTGCCGACATATTAATCGGTGATGCAGATGACAACCTGATCATGGGCCTTGCCGGAAACGACACACTGACTGGTGCTGGCGGTAGCGATACGTTCATCTGGCTAAAAGGCCATACCGGCAATGACACCATCAGTGACTTCAATATCAGCACAGATCTTGACCAGCGAGACCGCCTTGATCTGCACGATCTGCTCCAAGGCGAGAACGAGGGCAATATCAACAACTACCTACAAGTCGTCAGCACGCCTCTAGAAACCACTCTGCAAATCAGTACCAACGGCCAATTCAATGTTGGCGGTAGTGCCGACCTGAGCATCAGGCTTGAAAATGGCGGAGCCCCCGTAGACCTCTCAAGCTTTGGCGCAACCTCCTCACAGATAGTCAACTCGCTGATCGCAGGCGCCGACCCGATCATCAAAGTCGACCACAGCTGATGGCCATAACCCCGCTACCATAAGGTAGCGGGGTTAATGTTGAGCACGGCCAGCAAGCCAAGGAGCAGTCGATGTTGTATGTGAAGCGGGATGCCTGGGGCAATTTACAGCAGGTGGAAGCAGCGCCTTTCGAGGGCATGGATGGCGAATTACTGGCTGACAGTGAAGAAGCACAAGCCTGGTATGCCAATCAGACTGTAGAAAACAGCCTGCTGCAACTCAAGCAAAGTGACCTGGACATGATCCGGGTATTGGAAGACTTGATTACCGTGCTGATCCGCAAAGGGGTGGTGCGCATCACCGATCTACCGGAAGCAGCCCAGAGCAAGCTGGTCGGCCGTAGCAAAGCGCGAGACGCCCTAGGTAGCTTGCACCGCTTGATCAATGACGACGAGTCGGAACTTATTTAGCTAGTACAAGCAGCAAAGCCTGGGTCACGCCCGACACTCCCCCGACTAACCAAACCGGGTTAACCAGGGGGCTTCATGCGCTGTACTAGTTTCTAGCCAAGCCCTGCAAATGCACAAAGCCAAACAACAGCACCTGCACCCGCTGAAGCCAGGGCTGTGGCTGGCCAACCAGACGCGCCTTGAATAGCAACAACTCGCCAAGATGCGCCAGCAGCATGCCGCCAGCAATCAAATTGACCGCCAGGTACCAGCCCTCGCTCATGGGGTAGAGCAGGTTGAGCAGCGCCAGCAACCAGAACGCGGCCAGCGCGCCTTTGGCGAATATCAGAACTTGCATACGTCACTCCTTAGTCTGGTAGTAATAACCGCTGACCAGTCTGCCCTGAACCCTCCCTCGGTGCGTCCGCACTTTGGTCGGGTCGAGTGACGCAGCAACACTCAACGCAGCGTCAGAGCAATCGGTGCTTCGCTGAAATCGAAGCAGCCGAGGAAGGTCTTGATCTCCAGCAAGCTGCCATCGACCTTTACATCGCCAAGCAGCGCGCCTTTAAGCAAGCCGTTCTCGCCGCTCATCACGGTGTCCAGATACGTCTTGTCGAGGGTCAGCTTGAGTGTCGTGCCTTCAGGAATACCTTGGTGCAACTGCACCACGCCGCGGCGTACTTCCAGTGCCCACTCCTCATCGATATCTGGGAAGCTGAAGCCCAGGGTCAGCTGGACATCATTGGCCTTGTCCGGATCGACACGGGTAATCCAGTTCTGTAGGAAGATCCGCGCCGGGAAGTTTTGCAGCATATCCGCCGAAAGAAACGCGCTGCGCATGCTCAGCGCCATCTGCTGCACCTCTTCACCGGCCAGCTTGCCTTCCAGCTCCATGGCGCTCATCAGGTACCAGTTGCGCCAGTTGATGTTCATGCTGGCGTAACCCAGCTTGCGAAAGCTGCGCGCCTTGATCTCACGCGCCAGCTTGTCCTCGTTGTCCACCTGAATGGCAAAGCTAGAAAGCTCGGCGGCCCACTGGTAATCGCCTCCGAGGTAGGCGTCACCGGCGGCCAGCAGCAGCTTCTCACGGCCACCCATCAGAGCGATCAGACGCTCGGCTTTGTCTTTCGGCGGCAGTGGATCGAGCGCCACCGGATCACCCTGAAACCAGCCTAGGTAACCGTTATAGATCTGCCGCACGCTGTGTTTTACCGTGCCGTAGTACTCGCGCAGGTAGGGTGTGTAGCCGGCCAGATGCGGCGGCAGTTTGACCTTCTCGACCAGCTCGTCCGGAGTCAGCCCCTTGTTCATCCAGCGCACGCTCTGATCGTGGATATAGGCGATACCGTCGCGAGTCATGCGCAGCACTTCCTCGACCTTATCCTGGCCGCTGACCGGACGGCCGTGCAGCGGCACCATATGTTCGGCTTTATAGGTGCGCAGCTTGTCCAGGCTCTCGACCCACACCACCGGGTCGCGGAACTTGGTGCCGCGCAGGGTGTGGATATTCGGCAGGGTCGGCCCCTGCTCCACCTCGGCGCTGATCAGCACGCGGTTATCCGGCAGGTAGACGGTGATCTCGTCCGGCGCCTCGCTGGGTACGTGGAGGAACTGCAGGTCCAGGCCGGCAATACGGGTATCGAGCTTGTCCTTGAAGGTCAGGGTCGGCGCGATAAAGGTTGAGGCCTCGACCTTGGCCAGCGGGCCGATACCGGCGTTCATCTGCTCCTGGTCGCTGGCCGGCAGGCCGGCGCCGAAGCTGTAGCCGGAGCGCACCGAGAGAATTGGCCCGACTAGCGCGCCCTGGGCCACCACATTGGTCAGCAGGGTTTCGTGAGCGATGATCTGCACCTCACCGCTGCGCACCTGCTCTTCCGTGACGAAGGCCTTTACGCCGTTGATATGGTCCGGGTGGAAGTGGGTGTAGACCACGGCCTTGACCGGCTTGTCGCTGATCTTGCGGAACTCGGCCATGATCTTGCGCGACTCGCTGACCGCCTCGCCGGTGTCGACGATGATCAACCCTTCCGGCGCCTCAATCATCGCTACGTTGCCCAGCTGCCAGCCGACGGCGGAATAGACGTTGCCAGCAACCTGGTAGACCTTCTGCGCGAAGTGCTTGGTGTGCTCGGCCAGTTCCGGATGGATCGAGGCTTTGATCTGCTCTTCGGGCAAGGCCGCGTGGCCGGCCATGGGTAACGCCAGGCTCAGCAGCACGGCGGCGGTTCGGTTGAGTGAAAACATGCGAAGGCGCTCATTGTTAGTGGCAGTGCTGGAAGATTGGCCAAACGAAGTCAATAATTCCAATGCATTCCAGAACCAATAGCGATGCACAACGCGCATGAATGATTTACGCCAGCTCCGCCACTTTGTCGCCCTCGCCGAACACGGCCATTTCGCCCGCGCCGCCGAAGCCGTACACCTCAGCCAACCGGCACTAAGCCGCAGCATTCAGGCGCTAGAAGCCAGCCTCGGCTGCAAGCTGGTCGACCGGCACAGCCGCGGTATCAGCCTGACCACTCATGGCCAGCTGGTACTGGAGCACGCCCAGCGTCTGCTGGCCGGCAGCCGCGCGCTGAAGAACGCCGTCAGCCAACTGGGTAATCTGCAAACCGGTGAACTGCGTCTGGGCACCGGCCCCTACCCGGCCGCGCGCCTGGTGCCACGGGCGCTAGGACGCATGGCGCAGCGCTATCCACGGGTGCGGATCAATCTGCAGATTGGCAACTGGCTGGAGCTGCGCGGCAGTCTGCTGGATGACGCCCTGGAACTGTTTGTCGCCGATAGCCGCGAGCTGATCGACGATCCTTTGCTGTGCATCGAACCGCTGCAACGCCACAGCGGTGTGCTGTTCTGCCGCCCAGGGCACCCGCTGCTGGAGCAACCCTCGCTGCGTATGCACGACCTGCTCGACTACCCGATTGCTGGCACCCAACTGCCACAGGCGGTCGAGCAAAACCTGCGCGCACTCAGCGGCCGTGAACAACCGCTGAGTATTCAATGCGACAACTTTATGGTGCTCAAAGCCCTGGTGGCCGATAGCGACGTGTTGAGCATGGCGCCTTGGGATGTGGTGGCCGAGGATATCCAGACCGGCCGCCTGGCACGGCTGCCGCTGGAAACAGGTGCGTTGACCGAGCAATCCGCCTACGCCCTGATCAGCCGCGCCGGGCATAGCCTGTCACCAGCGGCGCAAGCCATGCGGGAGGAGATACTGGCCGAAGATCGGCTCTTCGGCCGTCAGCTTGAAGGCGCGCCGGATTCGTAGCGCGCCTAGAAATTGTGGTCAGTTGCGCTGCCGCTCCCAGCCCTTCCGCTCATCGCGCCGGCCCTCGCGTCGATCATCACCACGACGATCAGCGCTACGCATCACATCATGGCGCTGCGGGCGCTGCTGTAGATGATTGCGCGCGTGATCGCGATTACGGCGGCCATCCCAACCCGCGCGCGGTTGCGTTACGCGGTAGTCGTGGCGATTCTGGTATTTGTGCGTCTGGTAATGGCGCGGCTTTGGGGCCGGCACGTAATAGCGCGATGGGTGACGGTGATCATCGTAACGACGCCCGTCATGGTGGTAAGCGTTGTAACGCTGCGGCTGTGGCACTACATAAACCGGGTAGCTCTGCGTCCGGTAATACGTGGTCGAATAATGTCGGTCATAACCATGATGGCCATAGCCACTGCCGCCATAAACCGCACAGCCGGTCAGGACCCACCCCAACAACGAAATAACCATGGGTTTGAACACCATGCTGCCCTCCGTACTACCCGTGGATAAAAGGCCAGTCAATACTGGCCTCCCGAACCCGCTGAGAACAATCCAGTGCCTCAACAGCGACCTTTTTTAGCCTGCCCAGGCGGACAATGGGGCGGACCGCCACCACCGTCGCCGATATCCACCCCGATGCCGGGAAGACGCAGGCTACAGCCCTGTGCGCTGAAGGCCAGCATGGCCACCAGCAATACGCTCAAATAGGTTTTCATCAGCAACGCCCCTGCATACGTAGACCCGGAGGACAGTGATTGCCATTGCCACCGCCATAACCCACATCCACACGAACAGGCTCACCGATGCGCGCATGTACACCCGGCGCGCTGAAGGTACAGCCGCCCAGTAACAACACTAATGACATCAGAGTTAAAACACGCATTGCGATACTCCTCGAATGTCCCATAGGCATCAGGTACCTACGGTGACCCAGCATCCATCAAGCTGCATGGACACTAACTTTGACCTGGCTAAATACCCTCTGTTCAGTCCAGAGAAAAATACAGTTCCAGACTGAGCAAGCGAATGCTCTGCGCCGCTCTACTGCGCGATACCCAGCCCGCCGGCCAACGTAATTGCCGTTTGAGAGTGTGCGCATGTCAACCACCTCCTATGCACATGTCGATAATTGGCACGATGCTCGCTTGATGATCCCCGTTCGATAAATTCAGGAACAACCCGCTGCGGCGGAGTTGCGGCACCACAACTTGCAATAGTCGACTAGGGTTCCGGTTCGCTAAGCGATGCATCAGCGGATGACTGGTCCGAGAGTTGACGACCTCACAATGGCCACGGTCGGGGTTACACGGCGGGATAAAAGCCCGGGAGAACGCACAGCACTGTTGTTCGCTTTCCTGTTCCCGCTTGCCTGACCCGAGGTTATCTATGCCACTACGTACCCTGCTCGCCCGTCTCACCTGCAGCTGCCTGCTGGCCAGCCTGCTGCTGCAACCGGCGCACGCCGCCACTGAGCCGAAAACCTTCAAGCTGTGCTGGTCGATCTTTGCCGGCTGGATGCCCTGGGGCTATGCCGCCACCGAAGGCATCGTCAACAAGTGGGCCGAGCAGTACGGTATCCGCGTCGAGGTTAGCGAAGTGCCTGATTATGTGGGCTCCATCGAGCGCTACAGCGCCGGTGAGTTCGATGCCTGCTCGATGACCAATATGGATGCGCTGACCATCCCAGCTGCTGCGGGTGTGGATTCCACCGCACTGATCATCGGTGACTTCTCCAACGGTGCGGATGCCATTCTGCTGCGCGGCCCCGGCCTGACTCTGAAGGATCTCAAAGGCAAGACGGTGCTGTTGGTAGAAAACTCGGTATCGCACTACCTGCTCAGCCGCGCCCTGGAATGGGCCCTGCTCAAGCCTGAGGATGTGACCATCCAGCACGTGTCGGACACGCAGATTGCCGAGGCCTTTCTCGCCGGCCAGGGCGATGCGGTGATCACCTGGAACCCGATCCTGGCCAAGATCAAGCAGCAGACCCAGGTCAGCCAGGTGTTCAGCTCGAACCTGATTCCCGGCGAGATCGTCGACCTCACCGTGGTCAACAGCAAGGTCCTCGCCGCCCACCCGGAGCTGGGCAAAGCGCTGACCGGTGCCTGGTTCGAAACCCAGCGCCTGATGGGCATGCCCACCGATGCAGGGCGCGCGGCACGAGCGAAGATGGCCAGCGCCGCCGGCACCACGCCAGAGGACTTCAGCCAGCAGCTGGACACCCTGCGCTCGTTCTACTCGCCGCGTTACGCCTTGGCGTTTGCCCGTGCCAACAAGATGCCCGAGCTGATGCAGCGGGTCGCCGAATTTGCTGACCAACAGAAGCTGCTCGGCCACGACGGCAAAGGCCTGGACAAGCTCGGCATCGCCTTTAGCGGGGAACGCAGCCTGGGCAATGCCGACAACATCCTGCTGCGCTTCGATGGCAGTTATATGCAAATGGCCGCCGAGAAAAGCCTGTAGCCCAGCGCGCCCTGCAATGCAGCACGCCTGCGCCACCACGCACCGCCAGGGCGCACAACCCTGGCCTGGCGTCAGCAGAAACCGCGTGTCAGCGGGCTAGATTGAGCTGGCACGATGTTCGCAATACCTACCTCGTGCAGGAACAACCCGCTGCGGCGGGATCGCGGCACCACAATTTGCAATAGCTGACTAGGGTTCCGATCCGCGATCACTGATCTGCGGGTGACTGGTCCGAGAGTTGGCGACCTCCTTCGAGGTTACACGGCGGGATAAAAGCCCGGGAGAACGCGCCCCACTCGTGGGGAAACCGCCGCGCACTCCTGCCCGCCCATTTCGAACTGGAGGTTCCACCATGCGTAAGACCCGTCTGTGTTCAGTGCTCGTCGCCGGCCTTGCTGCCGCCATCAGCCTCAATAGCCACGCCGCGCCGAAATCCGACTTCAGCGTCTGCTGGACCATCTACGCCGGCTGGATGCCTTGGGAATACGGTGGCGCCGAAGGCATCGTCGACAAGTGGGCGAAAAAGTACGACATCAATATCGATGTGGTGCAGATCAACGATTACGTCGAGTCGATCAACCAGTACAGCGCCGGCCAGTTCGATGGCTGCACCATGACCAATATGGATGCCCTGACCATTCCGGCAGCTGGCGGCGTGGACAGCACCGCGCTGATCATTGGTGACTTCTCCAACGGCAACGACGGCGTGGTGCTCAAGGGCGAGAAAAAGACCCTGGGCGACCTCAAGGGCCAGAACGTCAACCTGGTCGAGCTGTCCGTTTCCCACTACCTGCTGGCGCGCGGCCTGGAAAAAGCCGGCCTCAGCGAGAAAGACCTGAAAGTGGTCAACACCTCCGACGCCGACATGGTCGCCGCCTTCTCCACCAGCGACGTCACCGCCGTGACCACCTGGAACCCGCTGCTGGCTGAAATCGAAGCCACGCCCAACGTGACCAAGGTGTTCGATTCCAGCCAGATCCCCGGTGAAATCATCGACCTGATGGTGGTCAACAGCGACACCCTCAAGGACAACCCCGCCTTCGGCAAAGCGCTGACCGGCGCCTGGTACGAAATCATGGCCACCATGAGTGCCGACACCCCGGCCGGCAAGGCCGCTCGCGAGCATATGGCCAAGGCTTCCGGCACTGACCTGGCTGGCTACGAAGCACAGCTTGCAGCGACCAAGATGTTCTATTCGGCCAAGGACGCCGTGGCCTTCGCCACCAGCCCAAAACTGCCGGCCACCATGACCAAGGTCGCGGAGTTCTCCTTCGGCCACGGCCTGCTTGGTGAAGGTGCGCAAAGTGCCGATGCCATCGGCATGGGCTTCGCCAAGGGCGTGACCACCGGCGACACCGGCAATCTCAAGCTGCGCTTCGACCCCAGCTATATGCAGATGGCGGCTGACGGCACGCTGTAACCCGACGCCTTCGCGTTACCGGCACCTCGTAGGGTGGATGACGCTTCACCCATCCACCACCTCGCGCCTTCATGGTGGATGAAAAAGCGTCAGCTACGCGCCCCGATCCACCCTACGCACGACGAGATAACTATGCGCCTGATCAACCGCCACCCGGATCGCAGCGGTCGCCTGCTGCTGATTCTGCTGCCCTTCGCCCTGCTGCTGTTCGCCTATTTCGCAGGCTCGGCGCAGCGCCTGGCCGACAACCCCAACGACAAACTGCTGCCCAGCGCCAGCCAGATGGTGGCGGCGGTTGATCGCCTGGCCTTTACCGAGGACAAACGCAGCGGCAACTACCTGTTCTGGCAGGACAGCGCCGCCAGCCTGTCACGCCTGGCCATGGGCATTGGCATCGCCGCCATCGCCGGGCTGTGCCTGGGTATCGCCGCCGGTATCGTGCCGCTGTTTGGCGCGCCGTTGTCGCCGCTGCTCACCGTGCTGTCGATGGTGCCGCCACTGGCGATTCTGCCCATCCTGTTTATCGTTTTCGGCCTCGGCGAACTGTCCAAGGTGATGCTGATTGTGATCGGCATCACCCCCTGCATCGCCCGCGACCTGGAACAGCGCGCCCGCGAGATCCCCCAGGAAATCCTGATCAAGGCGCAGACCCTCGGCGCCAGCACCTGGACCCTGATTCTGCGTGTGGTGCTGCCGCAATTGCTGCCGCGCCTGCTGATCGCCCTGCGCCTGATGCTCGGCTCGGCCTGGTTATTCCTGATTGCCGCCGAAGCCATCGCTAGCACCGATGGCCTGGGCTACCGGATCTTCCTGGTGCGCCGCTATATGGCCATGGATGTGATCCTGCCGTACGTGGTGTGGATCACCCTGCTCGCCTGGCTAATGGATCTCGGCCTGCGCCAGACCATCCGGGTGTGCTTCCCCTGGTACGAGGGGGCGAAAGCATGAAAACCATAAAGAGCAGCACCGTAGCGAGCGAGTCGCTGGCAAGAAGCCCGGAGCGCAGCAACCGGAGTGGACATCTCGTCCATGAGGATTGCGAGCACCGCGCGACGCAGCCAGCGACTCGCGCAGTCGGTGCCTTTATCGAAGTGAAGAATGTCTGGCAGGAGTATGGAGACCAGGTTGTTCTGGAGCGCCTGAACCTGAGCATCAACGAAGGCGAGTTCTGCACCCTGGTCGGCGCTTCCGGCTGCGGAAAGTCGACCTTTCTGCGCCTGCTGCTCGGTCAGGAGCGCGCCAGCCGAGGCGAAATCCTGCTCGGTGGTGAGCCGCTGGCTGCCGAACCCGATAGCAGCCGTGGCGTGGTATTTCAGCGCTACTCGGTGTTCCCACACCTGACTGTGCTGGTCAACGTCGCCATCGGTCTGGAGTTGCCGCGCTCGAAATTACTCGGCCGGCTGTTCGGCGCCGCCAAGCGCGAAGCCCGCGAGCAGGCGGCGGTGATGCTGCAGAAAGTCGGCCTCGGCCATGCTCTGGACAAATACCCCAGCCAGCTCTCCGGCGGCATGCAGCAACGCCTGGCGATTGCCCAGGCGCTGATCATGCAACCGCGCGTGCTGCTGCTCGACGAACCCTTCGGCGCCCTCGATCCCGGTATCCGCAAGGACATGCACGGCCTGCTGCTGGAGCTGTGGCACGAAACCAAGCTCACCGTATTTATGGTCACTCATGACCTGAGCGAGGGCTTCAGCCTCGGCACCCGCCTGCTGGTGTTCGACAAGACCCGCATTGACCCGCACGCGCCGAACGCCTTCGGCGCGCGCATCACCTACGACATCCCCCTCAACAGTGACCGCCGCGCCACCCGCGCCGCCGTCGAAGCGTTGCCCGCGCATATCAGCGGCAACCTGCAACCGGCCCTGTAGGAGCACCCGATGACTGCCTCATTAAGCCTGCGCCCCACCCTCTACGAGGAACTCGTTCCCGGTGGCGGCCATACCTCCTTTGTCCTCAAGCGCGGCCAATTGCTGCGCATTACCGACCTGCAAGGCGGCGCCAATGCCAGCCTGCTGCTGCTCAACGCTGCCGAAAAAAGCGAACGGCTCAACCTGCCCGACAGCCTCAAATGCCAGCACACCGCCAAGCTCACCGCCGGCCATTGCCTGTATTCGGACATGGGTCGCGTGCTCGCCGCCATCACCGCCGATACCTGCGGCTGGCATGACAGCTTCGGCGGCGTGCTCAACGCCACCGAGGTGCAGGAGAAGTACGGCAACGGTAACTATCAGCAACTGCGCAACGGCTTCTTCCGCAACGGCGTGGACAACCTGCTGGTGGAAATGGGCAAGTGGAATCTCAATCTGCAAGACCTGCTGATGTGCCTCAACCTGTTCAGCAAGGTCACGGTCGACAGCGACGGCTGCTTCCACTTCCAGCCGGGCAACTCCAAGGCCGGCGACTACGTCGAGCTGTACGCGCCGATGGACTGCCTGGTGGTGCTCACCGCCCTGCAGCACCCCATGGACCCCAACCCCAACTATGCGCCCAAGCCGCTGCAACTGAGCTGGCACAAGGTCGAAAGCGACGGCATCAGCGTGCTGTGCCGTACCTCGCGCCCGGAAAACGCCCGTGGCTTCCATAACACCGAACGTCTGTATATCTGAGGCCGGCCAGCATGACTCTTATCTCAAGCGACAAGCACCCGGAAGCTGCGGTGTACCGCGCCACCATCGCCGCTGGCGAACCCTTTCTCTGCGAAGTAAAAGCCGGGCAGACCCTGCGCCTGCTTGATCTGGAAGGTAATCAGGCGGTCGACACCCTGTTCTATTCGGCGCGCAACCCGCGCGAGCGCTATGACGTGCAACGCACCCTGCGCAAACAGAACCGCGTGTACCTGACCACCGGCAGCGTGCTGTATTCCAACCTGGGCCAGCCGATGCTGACCATCAGCGCCGACACCTGCGGCCGCCACGACACCCTCGGCGGCGCCTGCGCCCAGGAGAGCAACACCGTGCGCTACGCCCTGGACAAGCGCTATATGCACAGCTGCCGCGACAATTTCCTGCGCGCCAGCCTGCACGACGGCCGCCTGAACAAGGCCGACATCAGCGCCAATATCAACTTCTTTATGAACGTACCGGTAACGCCCGAAGGCGGCCTGACCTTTGAAGACGGCATCTCCGCCGCCGGCAAATACGTCGAGCTCAAGGCGCATATGGACGTGATCGTGCTGATCTCCAACTGCCCGCAACTGAACAACCCGTGCAACGGCTACAACCCGACTCCGGCTGAGGTGCTGGTGTGGGATTGAGCAGGTTAAAAACGAAAAGCTTGCAAACAGACCTGTAGGAGCGGGCCATGCCCGCGAACGCTCTTCGCGGGCATGGCCCGCTCCTACAACCTATGGACGACCATAGGGCGCATCACTACCGGCGGGACGGCCCGCCCCTTCGAGGACACCTCGAATGTTCAGCAAACTGCTAATCGCCAACCGCGGCGCCATCGCCTGCCGCATCCTGCGTACGCTACGCACCCTTGGTGTACATGGCGTAGCCGTCTACTCCGAAGCCGACGCCGCCAGCCTGCATATCCAGCAGGCAGACGAGGCGCACAGCCTGGGCGAAGGCCCGGCAGCCAACACCTACCTGGTGGTCGAGAAGATTCTCGCCGTGGCCAAGCAGAGCGGCGCCACCGCGATCCACCCCGGTTACGGCTTCCTCTCCGAAAACGCCGCCTTCGCCGAAGCCTGCGAGGCCGCCGGCATCGCCTTTGTCGGCCCAACGCCAGAACAGCTGCGCGTATTCGGCCTGAAGCACACCGCCAGGGCGTTGGCCAAACAGCACGGCGTGCCGATGCTCGAAGGCACCGAACTGCTGGAAAACCTCGACGCCGCGCTGGTCGCGGGCGAACAGGTCGGCTACCCAGTGATGCTGAAAAGCACCGCTGGCGGTGGCGGCATCGGTATGCGCGTTTGCAACAGCGCCGCCGAGCTGAGTGATGCCTTCGAGGCGGTCAAACGCCTGGGGCAGAACAACTTCAGCGACAGCGGCGTGTTTATCGAAAAATACATCCAGCGCGCCCGCCATCTGGAAGTGCAGGTGTTTGGCGACGGCCAGGGCGAGGTGCTCGCCCTGGGCGTGCGCGACTGCTCGGTGCAGCGGCGCAACCAGAAAGTGCTGGAAGAAACCCCGGCGCCCAATCTGCCAGCCGGCATGGCTGAGGAGCTGTGCGCGGCGGCGATCAAACTGGCCAAGGCAGTCAACTACCGCAGCGCCGGCACCGTGGAATTTGTCTACGACAGCGAATCAGCGCGTTTCTATTTCCTTGAAGTAAACACCCGCCTGCAAGTCGAGCACGGCGTTACCGAACAGGTGTGGGGCGTCGACCTGGTGCGCTGGATGATCGAGCTGGCGGCCGGCGATCTGGCGCCGTTAAGTGAACTGGCGAAAGGTCTGAAACCCAGCGGCCATGCTATTCAGGCGCGCCTGTACGCAGAAGATCCGGGCCGCGACTTCCAGCCAAGCCCCGGCCTGCTTACCGCCGTCGACTTCCCCAAAGCCGACGGCAAAGCGCTGCGTATCGATACATGGGTCGAAGCCGGTTGCGAGATCCCGCCCTACTTCGACCCGATGATCGCCAAGGTCATCACTTGGGCCGATAGCCGCGAAGCCGCCAGCAGCGCACTCGGCCAGGCCCTGGCCGACACAGTGCTGTATGGCGTGGAAACCAATAGCCAGTACCTGCGGCAGATCCTCACTGACGCACCGTTCGCCAGCGGCAATCCCTGGACCCGCTGCCTGGAAAATTTGAACTACCAAGCCACGACCTTTGAAGTGCTGAGCGCCGGCACCCAGACCACCGTGCAGGACTTCCCCGGCCGCCTAGGCTACTGGGCCGTCGGCGTACCGCCATCCGGGCCAATGGACAGCCGCGCACTGCGCCTGGGCAACCGTCTGCTGGGCAACGAGGCAGATGCCGCCGGCCTGGAAATCACCATGAGCGGCCCAACCCTGCGCTTTAACATCGATGCCGTGGTGGCGGTCACTGGCGCGGCTATTCCCTTGCAGGTGGATGGTGTCGAGCAGCCACTGAATACCGCGCTGCTGATCAAAGCCGGCAGCACCCTGAGCCTTGGCACTATCAACGGTGCGGGGGCACGTAGCTACCTAAGCCTGCGTGGCGGTGTGCAGGTGCCGGAATACCTGGGCAGCAAAAGCACCTTTACCCTCGGCCAGTTCGGCGGCCACGGCGGTCGCGCCCTGAGAGCCGGTGATGTGCTGCATATCCCGGCACTGATCGACCACCAAGCCGGTGCGCAACTGCCCGCCGATCTGTGCAGTGCCCTGCCCGCTGTGCGCGAGATCCGCGTGATCTACGGCCCGCACGGCGCGCCGGAATACTTCACTCCGGCCTATATCGAGACCTTCTTCGCCACCGACTGGGAAGTGCACTTCAACTCCAGCCGTACCGGCGTGCGTCTGAACGGCCCAAAACCGGAGTGGGTGCGCGACAGCGGCGGCGAAGCCGGCCTGCACCCCTCGAATATCCACGACAACCCCTACGCCATCGGCGCGGTGGACTTTACCGGCGACATGCCGGTCATCCTCGGCCCAGACGGCCCGAGCCTGGGCGGCTTCGTCTGCCCGGTGACGATTATCGAGGCGGATCTTTGGCAGTTGGGCCAGCTTAAGGCGGGTGACAAACTACGCTTTACCCCAGTCAGTATTGAAGTCGCACGGCAGTTGGCCCAAACCGGAGACCTTGAATGCGCGAGCCTTCGTAGGAGCGGCCTTGGCCGCGATCAAGCTGACAACGCAATCGCGGGCAAGCCCGCTCCTACACCAGCCCATACACTCACCTCGCCCATCGTTCTCGATATCGGCGAAGCCGATAAACGCCTGGTCGCGCGCCTGTCAGGCGATACCCATCTGCTGCTGGAAATCGGCGCGCCAGAGCTAGATCTGGTGCTGCGTTTCCGTGGCCACGCGCTGATGCAGGCACTTGAGGCTAAGCAGTTGGTGGGCGTGATCGACCTGACGCCGGGCATCCGCTCGCTGCAGGTGCACTACCAGCCGGAAACCCTGGCCCTTAGCGATCTGCTCGGCATCGTCGCCGGCGAATGGGACGCGGTGTGCGCGGCGCAGGACCTGCGCGTACCGTCGCGCATCGTTCATCTGCCACTGTCCTGGGATGACCCGGCCTGCCAGTTGGCGATCGAAAAATATATGACCACGGTGCGCAAGGACGCGCCCTGGTGCCCGAGCAACCTGGAATTTATCCGCCGGATCAACGACCTGCCCAATCTGGATGAGGTGTACAGAACGGTGTTTGAGGCCAGCTATCTGGTCATGGGCCTGGGCGACGTCTATCTCGGCGCGCCGGTGGCAACGCCGCTCGATCCGCGCCATCGCCTGGTCACCACCAAGTACAACCCGGCGCGCACCTGGACCGCGGAAAACTCGGTGGGCATCGGCGGCGCCTATATGTGCGTGTACGGCATGGAAGGCCCCGGCGGCTACCAGTTCGTCGGCCGTACCCTGCAGATGTGGAACCGCTACCGCGAGGTGGCCGCGTTCGACGGCAAGCCCTGGCTGTTGCGCTTTTTCGACCAGATCCGCTTCTACCCGGTCTCGGCGGAGGAGCTGCTGCGTATTCGCCGTGACTTTCCTCTGGGTCGCTATGACTTGCGTATCGAACACAGCGAGCTGGCACTCAACGACTACCAGGACTTTCTCGTTGATCAGGCCGACGGCATTGCCGCCTTCCGCGCCCAGCAACGCGGCGCCTTCGACGCCGAACGCCAGCGCTGGATCGCTTCCGGTCAGGCGCACTACGAGAGCGAGGAAGTCGCCGCCGATCTCGGCGAAGACGCCCCGCTGGGCATTGGCCTGCACAGCATCGACAGTCATATCGCCGGCAACCTCTGGCAAGTGCAGGTCAGTGAGGGCAACACAGTCAAAGCCGGCGATGTGCTGGTGATTCTGGAGTCGATGAAGATGGAAATCCCCCTGCTCGCCCCGCGTGATGGCGTGGTGCGCGAGGTGCGCGTGCAGCCCGGCTCGCCGGTACGCGCGGGTCAACGCGTAGTGGTTCTGGAGGAAGTTCTGTAGCTGTAGGGTGGCTGACGCTTCACCCATCCACCAACTGCGGCCTCACGGTGGATGAAAAAGCGTCAGCTACGCGCCCCGATCCACCCTACGCGCTGCCAACACGGTAGCGGCCAGTCGCGGCTAAAGCCCCCTTCCACATGGCTGCCGGCAAATCGGCCTGGCACCGATGTTTCAGCAGCGCCGGCCGGTGTCGGGCGCTACAATGCGGCGACTATGTAACCAGCAGAGCCTTGCATGTCTCACAAATCTCCCCTGGCCCGGCAATGGTCCTTGATTGCGCTGCTGCTGGCTCTGCTCGGTTGTGGCTTCCTTGCCACCTCCCTGGCCAGCTACTACGCCGCCCTCGATTCAATCCGCGCCGGGATCATCAACACCGAACTGCCGCTGACCTCGGATAACGTCTACTCGGAAATCCAGAAGGACCTGGTTCGGCCCATCCTGATTTCCTCGATGATGTCGCGCGACACCTATGTGCGCGACTGGGTGCTGGGCGGCGAGAAGGACGCGGAGCAAATCACCCGCTACCTGCGCGAGGTGCAGGAGCATTACGCCACGGTCACCAGCTTCTTCGTCTCGGAGAAAACCCACACCTACTACCAGGCCAAGGGCGTGCTCAAGCAGGTGCAGGAAGATGAGCCGCGTGATGACTGGTATTTCCGCGTGCGCGACATGCAGACGCCTTACGAAATCAATGTCGATGTCGACATGGCCAACAACGACCGCATGACCGTGTTTATCAACTACAAGGTGTTCGACTACCAGCAGCGCTTTATCGGCGCGACCGGCGTGGGCCTGACCGTGGATGCGGTGGTCAACCTGATCGACACCTACCAGCAACGCTACAACCGCAGCGTGTTCTTCGTTGATACCGAGGGCCGCCTGGTACTCACCGGCGCCAGCGGCGGGCCGATGGGCTCGCGGGTTGGCCAGTCGCTCAGTGAAATCCCCGGCCTGGAAGAATTGCAGGCCAAGCTGCCGCATCCGCAGAGTGGCGACTTCGAATATCAGGAACACGGCCGTGAGCACTTCCTCAATGTGCGCTTTATCCCCGAGCTGAACTGGTACCTGTTTGTCGACAAACATGAAGACGGCGCGGTCGCCGGCATCCGCAAGTCGCTGTACCTCAATCTGCTGATCTGCCTGGTGGTCACCGTTATCGTCATCAGCCTGGTCAGCTTGGTGCTGCGCCGCTATCAGCGGCGCATCAGCGCCCTGGCCACCACCGACCTACTCACCGAACTGCCCAACCGCCGGGGTTTCGACTTGCTGGCCAACCAGGTCGTGCAGGAAGTGCGGCGCAGCCCAAGCGCGCTGTGCGCCCTGATGCTCGACCTGGACAACTTCAAGCAGCTCAACGATAGCCATGGCCATATGGCCGGTGATGAAGTGCTGCGCCGCTTCGCCAGCGACCTGCGCAGCACCGTGCGCCAGTCCGACATCATCTGCCGCTGGGGTGGCGAAGAATTTATCCTGCTGCTCAAGGACACCACACCCGAGCAGGCCCGCGAGCTGGGCGAGAAAATCCGCCAGCAAACCGAGCAAAGCAGTATCAGCTTCAACGGCGCGCAGCTGCGCATCACCACCAGCATCGGCCTGGCGCAATTGCATGCCGATGAGTCGCTGGAGCAGCTAATCACCCGCGCAGACCGCGCCCTGTACCGGGCCAAACAAGGCGGCCGCAACCGCCTGTGTGAAGAAATCGCGTGAGTGATGACAGCAGCCGCTGCCCCTGCTGCGGGCAGCTTAACCAGTGCGCCCAGGCTGGCGCCGACGCGCCAGTGAGCGACTGCTGGTGTTTTAGCGTGCCCATCGATGCCGCGCAGCTGGCCAAGCTACCGCCCGAGCAGCGCAACCGCAGCTGCCTGTGCCCCCGCTGCGCCCAGGGCTTGCCACCTGAAGCGCAGCCCGCCGCCGACTAGCCATGCGTCTCGACCGATTTCTCAGCAACCTGCCCCAGCTCAATCGCCAGGCCGCCCGCCAATTGCTGGCCAGCGGCCGCGTGCAAGTGGACGGCACAGTGGTGTGCGATGGCTTGTGCGAGGTCAGCCAGTTCAGCCGTATCGAGCTTGATAACGAGCTGCTGCAGGCCGGTAAAGCTGCGCGTTATTTCATGTTGCACAAACCCATCGGCGTGGTCAGCGCCACCGAGCATGAGCAGCACCGCACCGTGCTTGACTTGCTCGATGAACAGGAGAAGGCCGACCTGCACCTTGCCGGCCGCCTGGATCTGAATACCAGCGGCCTGCTGCTGATCACCAACGATGGCCAATGGTCACGCCGCCTCACCGAGCCGCGCAGCCGCCTGGGCAAGGTCTACCGCGTTGAGACCGAACAGCCGATTACTCCTGAGTACATCGAGGTCTTCGCCCGTGGCCTGTACTTCGCCTATGAAGACCTCACCACCCTGCCCGCAGAGCTGGTCATCCTCGATAACCACAGCGCCCTGCTGACCCTGCACGAAGGTCGTTACCATCAGGTCAAGCGCATGTTTGGCCACTTTCAGAACAAGGTCATCGGCCTGCATCGCCTGAGCATGGGCGCCATCCAACTCGACCCGCAGCTAGCCCCCGGTCAGTACCGCACCCTGACAGAAGCGGAAATCGCCTGTTTCTAAGCCAGCCCGCGCTCAAGTCACATACTTAGCTAGCTAACCGACAAACGGTTGTTCGATATCCCAATATTCACTTGCACCAGCAGGAACGCGGCTGCTTAAATCAAACCATAAGGTCTTATCGTGACCGAACAGTCACGCAAGCCATCTAAGCGTTCCATCGGTTACTTGCGCACTGCGCGAAATGGGTTCCTGCCTGGTCAAAGACGCCACTCCACACCTGCCAAAAGGTCGTGGACGGATGCTCTATCTCAGCCCTAACTGATTGAAAATAAATAACTTATAAAATCCTCCAGCCTGACATCTTGTTGTCACGTCCAGGCGCTTTCCTAACTGTCCTACTTAGCCCGGCTCAACGGCCCCGCCGTTTTGCCATGCCCATTTTTGCGCCAGGAGGAAACGACATGAAGCCAGCCACCGCTGTCGTCGATGTTCACGGAATCTACAAGATCTACACGGAGTTCTACGCCAATCCGAGCGCGCGCAAGACCATCATCCTGGTTAACGGCTCACTCTCCACCACCGCAGCCTTCGCACAAACGGTCAAATACCTGCGCACCCAGTTCAATGTGGTGCTCTACGACCAGCCCTATGCCGGCCAGTCGAAGCCGCACAACCATCACCATCAGCCAATCACCAAGGAGGACGAGGCCAGCATCCTGCTCGAACTGATCGAACAGTTCCGCGCCCACCACCTGATGTCGTTCTCTTGGGGGGGCGTCGCCGCCATGCTCGCCCTGGCCCAGCGCCCGGCGCGTATTGAGAAGGCGGTCATCACCTCCTTCTCGCCGTTGCTCAACGAGCCGATGGTCGACTACCTGGAACAAGGCCTGGCCCATCTGCACGCCCTCGACGGCGACCAACTCGGTCACCTGGTCAACAGCACCATCGGGCGCTACCTGCCGTCGCTGTTCAAGCGCTATAACCATCGCCATATCAGCAGCCTGGACAGCCACGAATACCAGCAGATGCATGCCCATGTGCACCAGGTACTGCACCTCGACGCCCATTGCCAGATGCAGTGCCTGGCAGGCATCGAAATCCCGCTGCTATTCGTCAACGGCGAACACGACGCCTACACCTCGCCAGCCGACGTGCGCCTGTTCGCCAAGCACCTGAACGACTGCCAGTTCGTCACCATCGACAACGCCGGGCACTTCCTCGACATGGAGCACAAAGCCGCATGGCTGCAGAGCCAGGCCGCACTGCTGGGCTTCCTGCAGAGCAAGCCACTGCGCCAGACCCACTACCGCCCACAGATGGACGTACTGCACGCGCTGGCCGTATGAAGCCTGTACGCACCCGCGCCCGCACCGCGTTATTGCAGATAACCGGGGCGCGGACTTCATTTCAACCAAGACTTCCGGTATAAAGGCACCCGCTGCGGGCGTCGTATAGTGGTAATACCCTAGCTTCCCAAGCTAGAGCTGTGGGTTCGATTCCCATCGCCCGCTCCAAATCGCAGAATCTAAAGCCTCGAAACCAAACGGTTTCGGGGCTTTTTGCTATCTGGGGTATGGTTGGGTCGGGAGTGGGGTCGGCTATTGGGTTTGCCCACAGTAGATTTTGTAGGTGATTCGCCCCCCTTTTGCCCTACAGCAGGTATCCATACAGGTGGCGCGGTGGAATCCTTTCCGCAAGCTTCGGCCTAGGCATCACAGTGGCGCAATGCCAGCTTTTACGGGTCAAGACCTTCCGTATCTATTAGCTTTAATCCACTATGTTTGGCATGAAAAAACTTGAGTGGTGGGAACGGCGGAATGGACTAAGAGCGTCAGCACAGAGGAAATAAATATGCTGGTGAAGGTTTATCTGGAGTACGGCCTATGGCTATTAAGCGGCCAGACCGCCCCAGAGGTTGGGCAAACCAGCCCGGACTAAGACGAAAAAAATAGAAACTTGAGCCAACCCAACGCGGGATAGCAAAAACTTAGAAATTGAATAGGCACTGGTATACCCATAACAAACAGTGCCTGAACGCTCAATAGAGAGGATGAGACAAATGAAAGGACGCACATTTGCAGCAATTATTATAGGAATAATTATTTTATGGGCGACGTCAGGATGGATATTATATTCATCGCCTGAGCGTGGAACATTTGGGGATATGTTCGGGACTGTAAACTCTCTTTTCTCCGGATTGGCATTTGCAGCAATTATTTATACCATCGCACTTCAGAGAACCGAACTAAGCCTACAAAGAAAAGAGCTCGAATTAACAAGAGGAGAAATGACAGGACAGAAGAAAGCACTGGAAGCACAAAGCGAGCACATGCGCCTGCAAAGCTTTGAAGGAACCTTCTTTCAAATGTTGAAACTACATAACGAACTTCTAAACTCAATAGACATCACACTAGGCACAAACCTATATGAAGGACGCGATAGCTTTGCAGGGTCATGGAGACGGTTTCGATCAAAATACGCACCAACACCAGAACAGCTTAACGAAGACCGCCTAACAGTAATACAAGCGGCTTATGATGAGTTCTGGAACATCTACAGCGGTGAGTTCGGCCATTACTTCAGATCGCTATACAACATATTAAAATACATTGATAAAACCCAAAATATCGATCAGCAGTTTTACGCAAACATAGTGAGAGCGCAAATATCCACAAAGGAACTTACTGTTATTTTCTATAACTGCATTTGCAAGGAAGGGGAAAAATTCAAACCACTAATTGAAAAATACGCACTCCTAAAACATTTAAATATTGAAGACATCGGAACAGCTAGCGACACCAGCCATTACGACAGAATGGCATTCGGCGGAAAAATATAAAAATCAACGAAATATTCTACAAAATTTAAAATAAAAACAAGAAACTCACTCAACAATTATCAAGAAGACAAAGCACTAAAGAATTTTCACCTAACCTTCTGACAAGAAATAAAACCAAAAAACCAGCACTACTTCGCTCACACTCACACGCCGAACTAACGAAAGCAGCCCCTACGCCTGAAACCCAATTAAAATATTTAAGAACTACTGGGCGCACTCGAAACTACTGGAATTTAGATCAAGCTATTTGAGGCAATGGAGTCAAAGCAATCATCATTATTAATGCTCCGCAGGGCATATCAATGCGCAAGATAAAACCACCGAAAGCCCAAGTAAGCTTTAAATAAACGGCCCCACCCTATAAAACGCCAATATTTAATTAAAAATAACAGGATAACGTTGAGGAACACAAAACAATGGAAAAAAATCATTTCGACCCGCACACAAGCTTCATCAGACTCCCGATATTCAAAAGCACAATTACAATAAGTATTACACTGGCGACAGTAGCGTGCGCCATCATAATCACAAACTCAGAACTCACCCCGAATTTTTCTTTTGAAGGCTTCAACCAAGCTTTAACAGTATTCAAACTGCCACTTGGGATACTAGCAGTAACCATCCCTATAATTGCACTACTAGCGGCCAACCACAAATCCGAGCAAACAAGAGAACAGATGCGGCTAGCGTCTGAAAACAACAATTTCTCAAACTATTTCAAGCACTTCTCAGAATTTCAATCCTATATAGAAAAGAACACAAACGATAAAGACATTCTAAAAGTAAAAAATCTACGAAACATGCACATAAGAATATTCCCACAATCAAAAATAGGAATTTTCGATTCGTCATCCAAAGCAAAAATACAAATTAATGAATTTATTGAAAAATACCTAACCCTACTGCAAACACTATCAGAAAGACAAGACCAAGTTAAATCAATAAAAGACCATGAAAACTTTAAACCTGAAGACATAGAAGAGTTTCTTCCATCGCTAATGGAAGCGCACACCAATATATGCAAAGAAATTAACGAATTCATACCTTCCCAAGGGCTCTGGCAGAATGACGAAACCGCACCTAGACTTCACCCCCTAAACAGTAACTCAGCACCAATAATGAGACTTATGGCCGTCAAAAATAGCGTAAAGATTATTAGCCTTGCGCTTAGCTTTGATGAAAAATATGAGGCCAGCATACTTGAGCAATTGCTAGACCGGCTTGAACCTAACGCCAAAGAGGGTGCTGGCAACCTATCAGAAGAAAGGGTGTTTTTAGATAGAGCCAAAGAGATTATCGAAATATAAATAAATTTTTAAGATGAATAGTAATAATCTCTTTGCATAAAACTTAACGTTTTATACATAACCGTGGTTGAGTGTCGAAATCAGAGCGGCGAAAAGCGGGATAACTCAAACGGAAAAAGAGGAATCTGTTCTCCTCCCCAGCTCCAAATCACAGCATCCAAAAGCCCTGAAACCAACCAGTTTCGGGGCTTTTTGTTTTCGGGGATAAACGACGTAAGCGCTAAGTAGCGCGAGCATGCCGCCAGGCATTTGAAACAACCCTGACGGACTACAGTAGATGGCGTTCCCAACTGGATTCGAACCAGTATCTAGCCCTTAGGAGGGGCTTATTCTATCCATTGAACTATGGGAACCGAGGCTGGATAGACGGGCCACCAGCGGGCGGCATCTTAGCGAGCCTGGCTGGTTTTGTCATGCCGCTGCCATCATCTCGGCGCCATACTGCCAACTGACTGCCAACCGGCTGTCATAAGGAGAGGAGATCGCCATGCGCCCCGCTGCTTCGCATCATCTGCCGGATTCGCCTTTTGCCGATTTTCACCTGCGTGCGGTCAGCGTTAACGATGCTGCCGCCCTGGCTGCCTTATTGCAGCAACTGGCGCCCGATGAGCCGCGTGCCGATGCCAAGCTGCTGGCTTTGCGCTTGAGCGAGCTGCCGGTGAGCCGCGTGGTGCTGGTGGCCGAGCGTGACGGTAAGTTGCTCGGCACCTGCACGGTCAATCTGATTGAGCACCTGGCGCACAACTTTGCCCGCTCGGCGATTCTTGAAGATGTGGTGGTGGATACTGAGGCGCGCGGCCTGGGGATTGGCCAGGCGCTGATGGGCAAAGCCATCGAGCGCGCCCGCGCCTGGGGGTGTTACAAGGTGGCGCTGTCCAGCAGCCAGAGCCGTGAGGCCGCCCATGCGTTTTATGCAAGCCTGGGGTTTAAGCCGCATGGGATTAGTTTGGCGCTGACGCTGGACTAAGACGCTGTCAAAGGCCTTTGTAGGAGCGGTGGGGACACCTAGTCCATGCCCGCGAACCGAGGTCACCGGAAAAACATCGCGGGCAAGCCCGCTCCTACAGGTTTTGTAAAACGTGCCAGTAGGGCGGGCAACATTTAGGCGTTTTTAACGACCGAACCGCTCTTCGGCCAGCTGATCTGCGATTTCTACGGTGGTTTTGCTTGCTGCATCTGCGCGCTGAAAAATCTGCTCCAGCGTCGCACCGATACCTTCGATATGCGCTTTCAGCTGCGCAGCACTGCCGCCACTGCGACCGTAGTAAACATCGATAATGCCGCCGGCATTGATCGCATAGTCCGGCGCATAGAGGCACTCGTTTCGACGCAGGGTTTCCGCCAGGCTGGGATCGGCCAGCTGATTGTTGGCGCCTCCGGCGATAATTGGCGCGCGCAGGGCCTCCAGGGTTTGTTGGTTGATGATTGCGCCCATGGCGCACGGCGCGAACACATCGACATCCAGGCCGAAAATTGCCTGCTGGGTTACAGCGGTTGCGCCCAGTTGCTCGACCGCACGCCGCACATTGGCCTCGACGATATCGGTTACCCACAGCTCGGCGCCAGCGGCTTTCAGCTGGCGCGCCAGGTCGAAGCCCACCTGCCCTACCCCTTGAATCGCGACTTTCAGGCCACGCAAATCATCACGGCCCAGGCGATGCTTTACCGCAGTCTGGATGCCGATGAATACGCCATAAGCGGTGGACGGTGATGGGTCGCCATTGCGCGTGCCGCCGGAAAATGCTTCGCGCAGCTCGGCGCCGGATACGTGGCGCGTGCGCTCGGCCATGATCTGCATTTCCGCAACGCCGGTGCCGGAGTCGGCGGCAGTGATATAGCGCCCGCCGAGGCTGTCGACAAAATCACCCATGGCCTGGAACAGCGCCGCGCTCTTGCCGGTATGCGGGTCGCCGATGATCACTGCTTTGCCGCCACCCAGCGGCAGGTTGGCCAGGGCCGATTTGTAGGTCATACCGCGCGACAGGCGCAGCACATCGCGCAGCGCTTCATCGTCATTGGCGTAGGGCCACATGCGGCAACCACCGAGGGCCGGGCCGAGGTTGCTGTTGTGAATGGCGATAATCGCCCGCAGGCCGCTGGCCTTGTCGTGGCCGTAGACCACCTGTTCGTGGTGGTCGAAATCGATATGGGAAAACACGGACATAGGTGCCTCGTTTTTTTGTTGTAAGAGGTCGCCCTCTCCCGGTTAAGGGAGAGGGTGAAGGTTATAAGTGTCATGTGGGAGAGCCTGGTCACGATCTCGCGAGCTAGAGCGAGACAAGGCAAAAACAGCCGAGGAAGCGGAGTTTACGGAGCTGTAAATGAGCATTCCGAGGCTGTTTTTAACGCCGTATCGCCGACGCGCAGCAGATCGTGGGCAGGCTCTCAAGCGGCCGGTTCGAACAACTGCACCGCCTGGATCTCGCTGACCAGCATGCGCGCCTTAAGCTGAGCACTCTGCTCGCGCACCTTGGCCAGGCTGCGTTCCTTGACGTGGCCATAGCCGCGGATCTGCTCCGGTAACTCGGCCAGAGCCAGCGCGGTACGGTAGTTTTCGGCGTTGAGTTCCTTGAGCAGGTACTCCAAGTTCTGCTCGTAGTCGTCGATCAGGTCCAGCTCCAGCTTGCGCTCGGCGCTGTAGCCGAACAGGTCCAGCGGAGTGCCACGCAGGAACTTGAACTTGGCCAGCACGCCGAAGGCCTTGAGCATCCAGGCGCCGAACTGACGCTTGCGCGGCTCACCGGTGCTGGCATCCGGCTTGCTCAGCCAGGACGGTGCCAGGTGGAACTCCAGGCGGTAATCGCCGCTGAACTGCGCCTCCAGCTGGCGGATAAAGCTGCCGTCGCTGTACAGCCGCGCCACTTCGTACTCGTCCTTGTAGGCCAGGAGTTTGAAGTAGTAACGCGCCACGGCCTTGCTCAGGGCTTGGTCAGCACTCTTGTCGAGCTGCTGCACCCGCGCCACTTGCTCGCGATAGCGCTCGGCGTAGGCGGCGTTCTGGTAGGCAGTCAGGCGTACAACACGGTCAGCGATGATTTCTTCCAGGGTCTGGCAATGCGGCGCTTCGATCACTTCCGGCTTGGCCAGACGCTCCACGGCGACCGCATCATGGGCCGCACGACGGCCCCAGAGGAATGCCTGTTGATTGAGCTGCACGGCCACGCCGTTAAGCTCGATGGCCTTGTTGATGGCTTCGGCGGAAACCGGCACCAGGCCCTTCTGGTAAGCGAAACCGAGCATAAACATATTGGTGGCGATGCTGTCGCCGAGCAGGCGCGTGGCCAGGCGGCTGGCATCGACAAAGTGGGTTTTACTCGCGCCCACCGCCTCGATCAGCGCCTCGCGCATGGCCGCGCCAGGCACCTGGGCATCGGGGTTGCGGGTGAATTCGGCGGTGGCCGCTTCATGGCTGTTGACCACCGCATGGGCGATCTTGTCATTCAGCTTGGCCAGGGCCTCTTCGCTGGCCGACACCACCAGATCGCAGCCCAGCAGCAAGTCGGTTTCCCCAGCGGCGATGCGCACGGCGAAGATGTCGTCCTGCTTAGCGGCAACACGGATATGGGTGATCACCGGGCCGAACTTCTGCGCCAGGCCAGCCTGATCGAGCACGCTGCAGCCCTTGCCTTCGATATGCGCCGCCATGCCGAGCAATGCGCCGACGGTGGTGACACCGCTGCCGCCGACACCCGGCAGGAGGATATTCCAGGGGCGGTCCAGAGTCGGTTGCTTGGGCTCTGGCAGGGCAATAAACAGCGCGCTCAAACCTACGGCTTCCGGCTTGCGCAGGCTGCCGCCGTGCACGGTGACAAAGCTTGGGCAGAAGCCTTCAACGCAACTGAAATCCTTGTTGCAGGAGTTCTGGTCGATCTCGCGCTTGCGCCCCAGTTCGGTTTCCAGCGGCAACACCGACAGGCAGTTGGATTTCACGCTGCAATCGCCACATCCTTCGCACACTGCCGGGTTGATAAAGGCACGCTTCTGCGGATCAATCAGCTTGCCGCGCTTGCGCCGACGGCGTTTCTCGGTGGCGCAGGTCTGGTCATAGATGATCACCGAGCAGCCCTGGAACTCGCGTAACTCACGCTGCACGGCATCCAGATCACGGCGATGGTGGAAGGTGACGATGGGCGCAAAGGTGGTGCGGGTCGGGTATTTCTCCGGCTCATCGGACACCAGGGCAATGCGTTTCACCCCTTCGGCGTACACCTGCTGGCTCAGTTGATCGACGCGCAGTTCGCCGTCGATAGGCTGGCCGCCAGTCATGGCCACCGCGTCGTTGTAGAGAATCTTGTAGGTGATATTCACCCCGGCGGCCACGGACGCACGAAGGGCCAGTTGGCCGGAGTGGAAGTAGGTGCCGTCGCCGAGGTTCTGGAAGATATGCGGGGTGTCGGTAAACGGCGCCTGGCCGATCCAGGTCGCGCCCTCGCCGCCCATCTGGGTAAAGGTGTCGGTGTTGCGGTCCATCCACTGGGTCATGTAGTGGCAACCGATACCGCCCTGGGCGCGGCTGCCTTCCGGCAGTTTGGTCGAGGTGTTGTGCGGGCAACCGGAGCAGAAATGCGGGGTGCGCACAGTGGTGTGTTTGGGCGCTGCCAGGGATGCTTCCTTGGCCGCGAGGAAGGCCAGGCGCTCCTCGATTTGCGGGCTGCTGTAGATCGGCGCGAGGCGCTTGGCGATGGCGCGGGCAATCATCGCCGGGGTCAGTTCGGACAGGTTAGGCAGCAGCGAATGGCCGGCTTCGTCGAACTCGCCCACCACCACTGGGCGCTTGCCCACGGGCCAGTTGTAGAGCTGACCGGTGAGCTGGTCTTCGATGATGCTGCGTTTTTCCTCGACCACCAGAATCTCGTCCAGGCCTTCGGCGAATTCATGCACCGACACCGGCTCCAGCGGCCAGCTCATGCCGACCTTGAGCACACGCAAGCCCACCTGGGCGCACAGCGCTTCATCCAGGCCGAGATCGTCCAGGGCCTGACGCACGTCCAGGTAGGACTTGCCGGTGGTGATAATGCCCAGGCGCGGATTGGGCGAATCGAGCTTGATCTGGTTGAGGTTGTTGGCCAGCGCAAAGGCGCGGGCGGCGTAGATCTTGTAGGTGTTGAGGCGCGCTTCCTGCGCCAGGGGCGGGTCCGGCCAGCGGATATACACACCGTCTTCCGGCAGCTTGAAGTCTTCGGGAATCTTCACCTGCATACGCAGCGGATCGACATCCACCACGGCGGAAGAGTCGACGTTCTCCGCGATGGTTTTCAGCGCCACCCAGCACCCGCTGTAGCGCGACAGCTCCCAGCCGATGATGCCGTAATCGAGAATTTCCTGAACGTTGGCCGGGTTGAGCACCGGGATCGAGGCGGCGATAAACGCATGCTCGCTCTGGTTGGCGATGCTTGAGGATTTGCAGCCATGGTCGTCGCCGGCCAGCAGCAGCACGCCGCCATGCTCGGAAACGCCGGCCGAGTTGCCGTGTTTGAACACATCGCCGCAGCGGTCCACGCCTGGGCCTTTGCCGTACCACATGGCAAATACGCCGTCGTAGCGCGCACCGGGGAACAGGCTGGTCTGTTGGCTGCCCCACACCGAGGTGGCGGCCAACTCTTCGTTGACGCCCGGCTGGAAGTGGATGTGATTCTCTTTGAGGTACTGCTTGGCGTCCCACAGGCTCTTGTCGAGGTTGCCCAAGGGCGAGCCACGGTAGCCGGAAATAAAGCACGCGGTATTCAGGCCATGAGCTGCGTCGCGTTGCTTCTGCAGCATGGGCAGGCGGGTCAGCGCCTGGGTGCCGGTCAGGTAGAGGTGACCGGTAGCAAGGCGGTACTTGTCATCCAGGCGGATTTCGGCCAGAGACATGGTGGTGCTCCTGTTATTTTTATCGAGAGCTGGGTTGGCAACGGTTAATGCCACCCTTGTTAAGCCTAGTGCGGGATCACCACACAAGGCGCATGGCCAAGAATATGAACGGAGCGCGCGGCTTTTTTATTTCTTTTTGCTGGCCGTTTTGCAGATACTGCGCATGATTAATCCAACAAGAACAAAAAATTCGGAACAGTCATGCAAGAAAAACTCAGCCCCATCGACCGCAAGATTCTCCGCCTGCTGCAACACAACGCCGACCTCTCCGCCGCCGAGATCGCCGAGAAGGTGGAATTGTCACAATCGCCCTGCTGGCGGCGGATTCACCGCATGCAGGAAGAAGGCATTATCGAACGCAAGGTTGCCCTGCTCAGCCACAAGCAACTGGGCTTCAGCATCACCGTGTTTGTCGATATCAAACTGTCGGCGCACGGGCGCAGTAACCTGGAAGAGTTCGAGCAAGCGGTGGTCGGTTACCCCGAGGTGCTGGAGTGCTTCACCATGGCTGGCGGCTCGGATTACCTGCTCAAGGTGGTGGCCAAGGACATCGCCAGCTACGAACGCTTTCTGCGCGACCACCTGCTGCAACGCCCGCACGTGCACGAAGCGCATTCGCATATCGCCATGAGCGAGGTCAAACGCACCACCGAGTTGCCGCTGGATTGAAGGACCATGGTGGTGGCCATTCGTAGGGTGGACAACGCGCAGCTTGTCCACCGTTTTGCCTTATCGCTTTAAGCCGACTCGGTTTGCACCGCAGCCACCTTGCTCCTCTCGCCCTGCGCCCTTCCCGCCCACCACAACGCCAGCGGGCCGAGCAGCAGGAGCAGGCCCATCAGGGCAAACGCGGCCCACCAGCCGAGCAGGCTCTTGTCGCCCAGTACATCCAGGCTGATGCCAAACAGCAGCGGGCCGAGGAAGGCGCCGCTAAAGCCGGTGCAGGAATACAGCGCCATGGCCGTGCCGCGGTGGCTGGCCGGTGCCACGGCGATCAAACCAGCCGTCAGGGATGACGAATCGGCGGTGACGGTGATGCTGTAGAGCAGCACCAGTACCAGCATCAGCCAGAACGGCAAGGCCGCACTCAGGCCGATAAACAGCGCCAGAGCCGTCGAGCTGAGCATCACCGCGATCAACCAGCGCTGCCGACCGAAACGCAGCGCCAGCTCGTTGCCGAAGATGCTCGCCGGCATGCCGATCAGGGTTACCAGCATCGCCACCCAAGTGCCAGACAGCCAGGGATCGCTGCCCTGCAACTGCCCGGAAAACACCACAAAGGCCACCACCCAGGCGCGCAGGGCAAACAGCTCAAGGTTATGCACCGCGTAGGCCAGGCAGTAGGCCGCCACCGCGCGGCTCTTTAATGGGGCCAAATCCAGCAGTTTGCGCGGTGCATGCTGCACCACCGCCTTGGGCTGCAAACCCCAATACACCATGGCCCAGGCCAGCAAGGCGCAAACACCGCTGAGCAGAGTCGGCAGCTGCCAGCCGCCGAACTTGGCCAGCTCGCCGGCGAGGATAAACGACAGCGCCGTGCCCAAACCGAAGCTCGCCGTATAGAAGGCCACAGCGCGCGACTGCGCCGGCCCCTCGATACGTTCGGACAGCGCCTTAAGCCCCGGCATATAGGTACCCGCCAAACCGACACCCGCCAGCACTCGCCAGGCCAGCGCGGACCAAAAGCCATCGGCGAAGACAAAGCCGGCATTAGCCGCGGCAGTCAGCAGCATCGCGGCCAGGTAGATCAGCCGCGCATCGTATTTGTCGGTCAGCCCGGTAAGGATCGGCACCGCAACCATATAGCCGAGAAAGAACCCGCCACCGATCCAGCCCGCCTGGGTATTAGTCAGCCCCCACAGCGCCTGAAAATCCGGCAGCAAGGCGGCGAACAGGGCAAAGCCGGCCATGCCCAGGGTTTCCGCGCCGCATAGCAGTAGCGTCACACGACGGGCGTTCATAACACTCGCCCGTCAAAAGCCAGGCTAACCCCCGCAGGCAAGGCATCGGGGTGTTCCAGCAACCAGGCGTCGAAGCTATGGCCGATATGGGTCAGCACGGTTTCTCTCGGCTGCAGCTGCTCGACCACTTCCAGCGCGCGGCTCAGATCGTTGTGGTTGCGCGGCGCGATGGGCTGCGGCGCGGTGGAGCAGTCCAGCACCAGTAGATCCAGCGGCTGCTTTCGCAGCACCTCGGCACTGGCGTCGGGCACACCGAGAGTGTCGGTCAAATAGGCAATACGCCGCTGTTCGCCACTCGTCGTTAAGCCTTCCAGCAGATAGCCAAAGGTCGGTTTCGAGTGATTGAGCGGCAGCGCCGTCACGCTTAACTCACCCAGCTGCCGCCGCTCGAAGGCGGCAAACGGCTGGCTGAAATCGAGAATACCGGGGTGTTTGTACAGGTCGGCTAACCCTTCGGGATCATCCGGGCCATGCACCGGAATAATCAGCCCCTGGCCCCAGCGCAGGTGCAGCAAACCCTGGGCGTGATCAGCGTGGTAATGGGTTTGCAGAATGCCGCTCAAGCTGTGCGGGGTGAAGCGCTCGCATAGATCGGTCAGGCCCGAGTCAATCAGCCAACGCTGCGCGCCGCATTCAATCAGCGCGCTGCAAGGCCCACGGCGGCGCGCCGGGTAAACCCGCGCACTGTCGCAGGCTGGGCAACCGCAGTTGTACACCGGCACCTGCCGCGCATCACCTGTACCCAGCAGGGTCAAGCGCATGTTTGGCTGGCTCCGACCAGCATCAATAGATTGTCTCGTGCGCGCTCAATCGAGGTGGAATTGTCCAACAGATGCAGACCGTCACACTCGGCAGCGGCGGCATCAAACTGAGCGTTGCGCGCCAGGCGTTGCTCAATCTGCTCAAGGCTTTCACGACCGCGGCGAAGTAAACGCTCACGCAGCACCAGGGCATCAACGGTAAGCAACACGCCGATCAGCTGCGGATAGCGCTGCCGCGCTTCGTCCAAATAAGCCCGTGAGCCATTGACCAACACATCCTGCCCCGCTGCCAACCAATCATCGATCTGCTTGGGAATGCCGTAAGCCAGACCATTGGCGCGCCAACTCAGGGCAAAGGCGCCGGCGGCTTCCTGGGCATCAAACTCGGTTGGGGAAACGCCAATGGCGTCCTCCCCCAACGACTCCGCTGAGCGGGTAATGACCCGCCTCACGATCACGCAATCACGCTCGGCCAAACGCTCACGTGCAGCTTGTAACAAGCTGTCCTTGCCCGAGCCCGAAGGCCCCATCAGATAGATCAACCGGCCACTCATCAGAACACCCTTCTCGCTTGTCGCCAGACTTGCTGGATCACCGCCTGGCCCACGTGCACCTGCGCCTGCACCAGGTCGGCACGCAAGCCGACGCGGATTTCGCCGCGATCATGCAGCCCCGCCGCCTGTGCCGGCACGCGGCTGACGGTGGCAATCGCTCGCGGCAGATCATAGCCGTTATCCTGCCCGGCCAGCAGCAAAGCGGCCTGCAACAGGCTGGCCGGGTAGTAGTCGCTGGAGAGGATATCCAGCACGCCATGCTGGGCCAGTTCGGCGGCGGCGATATTGCCGGAGTGCGAACCGCCGCGCACGATATTCGGCGCGCCCATCAGTACCTTCAGGCCCAGCTCGTGGCTGGCCTTGGCCGCTTCCAGAGTGGTGGGAAACTCGGCAATGGACATGCCAAAACCCGCCGACTCCTGCACATGGGCCAGGGTTGCGTCGTCATGGCTGGCCACGGAAATACCACGGGCCTGGCAGTCGGCAACGATGCTGCGGCGCTGGCGATCGCTGTACTGTCGCGAGTTGCCCACCTGCTCCACGATAAAGGCATCCATCTCCGCCGCGCTGAGGTGGTACTTGCCCATGTAGTACTCACGGTATTTGTCCTCCTTGGCGAACTGGCGCTGGCCCGGCGCGTGATCCATCACCGACACCAGCTGCACCAGCGGGTGCTCGACCAGATCGCGAAACACCCCAAGGGTATCCGGGTGGCAGACCTCGCAGCGCAAGTGCAAGCGGTGATCGACGCGCATATGCCCGGCCGCAGCGGCTTCGGCGATGGCTTCGAGCATCGCCGGCAGTTGCTGCATACGCTTGCCGCGTGGGTTGACGTCGCCAATTGCCAAGGCATCGAACACCGTGGTGATGCCCGCCGAAGCGATCTGCGCATCGTGGGTCAGCACAGCCGAGGCCGAGGGCCAATCCACCCCCGGCCGTGGGCTCATATATTTTTCCAGGTTGTCGGTGTGCAGCTCGACCAGGCCGGGCAGCAGGTAATCACCGCCCAGGTTCTGCGCCTGGGGCAAGCCGCTGACGCCCTCTTCCACCTGGGCAATCAGGCCGTCACGCAACACCAGAGTGCCGACAAACTCCTGCTCGGCGGTGACGATCCGCGCGTTGGTCAGAATCTGTTCAACCGGCATATACATACTCCTGCTGCGCCGCAGCGCTCATATCAAGAAAGCGGTCGGCAACGGCTTCACGGGCAGCGCGGTCGTGGAAGATGCCAATCAGTGCGCTACCGGCGGCCTTGGCTTCAGCGATCAGTTCCAACACCACCTGGCGGTTGGCGTCGTCCAGGGACGCGGTGGGTTCATCCAGCAGCATCAACGGCCAGGCGACCATAAAGCCGCGGGCGATATTCACCCGCTGCTGCTCGCCGCCGGAGAAGGTGCCGGGGGCCAGCTGCCACAGGGCTTGGGGGATATTCAGGCGGCTTAGCAGGCTTTTCGCCCGCGCTTCGGCATCGGCCTTGCTCCAGCCACGGGCCAGGGCTGGTTCCATCACCACATCCAAGGTGGCGACCCGGGGGATTACCCGCAGAAACTGGCTGACATAGCCCAGGGTCTGCCGGCGTACCGCCAGCACCTGGCGCGGTTCTGCGCCAACCAGCTCGACCCATTCGCCGTTGTGCAGCACGCGAATGCTGCCGCCAGCGGCCAGATAATTGCCGTACAGGGTGCGCAGCAAGGTCGACTTGCCAGCGCCGGACTGGCCATGCAGCACCAGGCATTCGCCGGCGCGCACGCTGAAATGCAGCCCGCTCAATACATTCAGCACCACGCCGTGCTGCTGATGCAGGGTGAAGGTCTTGCTGAGGCCGGAGACCTCGATAAGCGTATTCATATAAACCTCGAGCTTCATGCGCACGGATGTGTTCCGGCACGAGAGTCGTTTCGTAGAGTGGATGGCGCTTTATCCATCCACCGATGGCGGCACGTTGGTGGATGAGAAGAGCGTCATCCACCCTACCCAGCGTCAGGGTTGAAGCACCGACGACACCAGCAGCTGCGAATAGGGATGCTGCGGGTCATCGAGAATCTGATCGGTGAGACCGGCCTCGACCACATGGGAGCGGCGCATCACCATCAGCCGGTCCGCCAGCAAGCGCGCCACCGCCAGGTCGTGGGTGACGATCACCACCGCCAGGTCCAGTTCGCGCACCAGGCCGCGCAGCAGGTCGAGCAGGCGCGCCTGCACCGACACATCAAGGCCGCCGGTGGGTTCGTCCATAAAGATCAGCCGTGGGCTGGACACCAGATTGCGGGCGATCTGCAAGCGCTGCTGCATGCCGCCGGAGAAAGTGCGCGGCAGGTCATCGATGCGCAGCGGGTCGATCTCCACCTGTTGCAACCAGTCGATGCCGGCCGCGCGCAGCTCGCCGTAATGGCGCACGCCCTGGGCCATCAGCCGCTCGCCGATATTGGCCCCGGCCGACACGCCCATGCGCAGGCCGTCACGCGGGTTCTGCTCGACAAAACCCCACTCGGTACGCAGCAACGTGCGCCGCTGCGCCTCACTGGCGCTGTACAGGTCAACCCAGTTGCCGGCCGTATCGCGATAACTGACTGAGCCGCGATCCGGCGGGCAGCGCCCGGAGAGCAGACTAAGCAGGGTCGACTTGCCCGAACCGGACTCGCCGACAATGCCCAACACTTCGCCCGGATAGAGATCGAACGACACGCCCTGGCAGCCCTTTTCCGGGCCGTACAGACGCGTCAGGTCGCGCACGCTAAACAACGGTTGCGCCGTGTCGGTGTGCAGGTGCATTTTCTCGGCAGCACTCATTGCTCGCCCTCCTCTTCAAGGTCACGGCGTTGCATGCAGTAGTCGGTATCGGAGCAGACAAACCGCTTGCTGCCGGCATCGTCGACGATCAGCTCGTCGAGGTAGGAATCCTGGCTGCCGCAGAAGGCGCAGCACTCGTCCCAGCGCTGAATCTCGAAGGGGTGATCTTCAAAATCCAGGCTGACCACCCGGGTGAACGGCGGCACGGCATACAGGCGCTTCTCGCGGCCGGCGCCGAACAGCATCAGCGCCGGGCTCATGTGCAACTTGGGGTTGTCGAATTTGGGGATCGGCGACGGGTCCATCACGTAGCGCTCATCTACCGTCACCGGGTAGGCGTAGCTGGTGGCGATATGACCGAAGGTGGCAATGTCCTCGTACAGCTTTACGTGCATCACGCCGTAATCCTCCAGCGCATGCATGGTGCGGGTCTCGGTTTCCGAGGGCTCGATAAAGCGCAGCGGCTCGGGGATCGGCACCTGATAGACCATGATCTGATCATTGCTCAGCGCGGTTTCCGGGATGCGGTGGCGGGTCTGAATCACCGTCGCTTCTGGCGTGCGAGTGGTGGTTTCAACCCCAGCCGTGCGGGCGAAGAAGCGGCGGATCGACACCGCATTGGTGGTGTCATCCGCGCCCTGGTCGATCACCTTGAGCACATCGTCTGCACCGAGAATCGCCGCGGTCAGCTGCATGCCGCCGGTGCCCCAGCCATAGGGCAGCGGCATCTCGCGGCCACCGAAGGGCACCTGATAACCGGGAATAGCCACGGCCTTGAGCAGGCCACGACGGATCATGCGTTTGGTTTGCTCGTCCAGGTAGGCAAAGTTGTACCCAACCTCACACGCTACTGCGCCAGCTTGATTCGCGTGCGGGCGGTGCTCGGCATCCTCATGTACAAACTCGTACATTCCGGTGCCTGCGCTCCGGCCGCCCACGACTGAAGCAGGCTCGCTACGCGTGTAGATTTCATTTGTACTCATGCGCGTTGCTCCTCGGCGGCGGGCTGCTCGCACGCCTGCTTACGCAGTTTGCGGATCAGCTCCAGCTCGGATTGGAAGTCGACGTAGTGCGGCAATTTCAGGTGCGAGACGAAGCCGGCGGCCTCGACGTTGTCGCAGTGCATCAGCACAAATTCTTCCTGCTGCGCCGGGCCTTCAACCTCTTCGGCGTACTCCGCCGCGCGCAGCGAGCGGTCGACCAGGGCCATGCCCATGGCTTTACGCTCGGCATAGCCGAAGGCCAGACCGTAGCCACGGGTAAACTGCGCATCGATGCCTTTACCGCCGACGAACTGGTTAACCATCTCGCACTCGGTCACTTCGATATCGCCCAGCGGTACGGCGAAGCCGAGCTCTTCCGGCTCCAGCCAGACCTCGACCTCGCCGATGCGAATCTCCCCAGCAAAGGGGTGATTGCGCCCGTAGCCGCGCTGGGTGGAATAGCCCAGGGCCAAGAGGAAGCCTTCGTCACCACGGGCCAGGGCCTGCAGGCGCTGGGCGCGGCTGGCGGGAAAATCCAGCGGCTCTCGGGTGATATCCGGCACGGCGGCTCCGTCATCTTCCTCGCGGGCCATCAGGCCTTCGTCGGCGAGAAAATTCAGCACCCGTGGGCACGGCGACAGTTCAGCCTGCGGATCAACCTGCGGGCCGAGTTCTGGGTTGGGCTGCTCGCCTTCGGCCAGCAGGGCGAAATCCAGCAGACGGTGGCTGTAGTCAAAGGTCGGGCCGAGCAGTTGGCCGCCGGGCAGGTCCTTGAAGGTCGCCGAGATGCGTCGGGCCAGCTGCATCTGCGTGGTGTTCAGTGCGGCGCTGGCGCCGAATCGCGGCAGCGTGGTGCGGTAGGCGCGCAGCAGAAAGATCGCCTCCATCAGGTCACCGGCCGCCTGCTTGATCGCCAGGGCGGCCAGCTGCGGGTCATACAGCGAGCCTTCGCTCATCACCCGGGCGACGGCCAGGGGCATCTGCTCGCGCACCTGCTCGACGCTGAGCTCAGGAATGGAGGTATCGCCCCGGCGCTTCTTGGCCAGCAGCAAGTGCGCATTGTCGATGGCGCGTTCGCCACCTTTGACGGCGACGTACATCAGGCAGCCTCCTCGGCATTGACCAGCACGCGAGTGCTGCGCGGCAGACCGATAACCTGCTCACCAGCGGCGAAGAAGGCATCCAGGCCACGGGGAAAGGCACTGCGCGCCTGGCGCTGTTGCCAAAACACTGCCGGCAGCGGTAGCTCGACGCAGCGCACATCCTTGATGCCCGGCCCACGCCAGCGCAGGGCCGCGCCATTGCTGAGGGCATCAAGCTGGATCAGCAGAGTGCAGGACTGGTCGGGGTAGCGCTCACTGCCATTGTCGAAGGCCGACAGGTCCGCCAGCTCGCTTTCATCGAGCAGGGCAAACAGCGCCAGTTCGCGCTCGGCGACAATCGGGCAGCCGCAGTGAAAGGCCAGATTGGCGCGGATCGCCGGGGTGTCGAAACGCGGCGCCAACCACAGCGGCGTGTCGCCATCAAGAAACGCCAGGCACAGGGCGTAGGTCGCCGGATGCAGATTTTCCAGGGCCAGGGCGCGGTTCAGCGGTTGTGCCAGGCCCGGCTCGGCCAGGGCCTTGAGGGCGCTGCGGAAGCTGGTCTGCGCGTCCAGCACCGGATCATTGAAGGCCGGTTGCAGCCATTGCGAGCTATTCGCCGCGTTCATCAGTCTTCTCCTCGGACCAGGGTGAAGAATTCCACCTGGGTAGTTGCGGTTTCTGCGGCCTTGCCCGCCCGTTGGGCTTGTTGCGCTGCCGCCAGGGGTTCGATCAGCCGGCTCAGCCAATGCGGCTGCTCGGCGCCCTGCAAATGCGCGTCGGCCAGGGCCGCCAGTTCGGCGTGCTGCTTGTCGCGGCCAGCCACGTAGCTGTATCCGGTGCGGCCATCGGCAAGGCGCACCACGCAGCGGGTCACGCTCATCTCGCCGAGGTTGAATGGGTTGCCGGTGCCGCCCATGCGTCCACGCACCAGGGTCATGCCGATTTCAGGGGCGCGAATCAGGCGGTACTCGGCTTCCTTCAACGCCGACTCATAGGCCGCCAGTTGGCCGCCGGCGCGGGCGAGTACGCCCATCCAGCGCTGGCGGGTGGCGATGTGCGGGTCGCTGTGCTGCATGTCGCTGTGCGGTCTATCGCGGTTCATCAACAAGCCTCCATCAAAGGGCGAGCTGGTACTGGAAGCGGTCGGCGCGGCTGGTCGATAACGACAGCTCCACCGGCCGTCCGGCCAGATCGCGGGAAAGGGTTTGCACGCTGAGTAGCGGCGCGTGGCGTGGCATCAACAGACGTGCGGCCTCGTCACGGCTGGGTAGCCGCGCACCGATAAGGCTGAAGGTGCGAGTCAGCGGCAAGCCGCGCTGACTGAGGTACTGACGCAGCGAGCCGCCTTGATAGTCGGCGAGCAACTCGCAGTGTTCGGTGCTGAAGGCATGCCGAATCAGACTGACCGGCTGGCCCTCGATCAGGCGCAGGGTGCTCAGCTCCAGCAGTTGCGCACCACTGGCCAACTGAAGGTACTCACGCTCCTCGCAACCGGCCGGACGCAAGCGGCTTTCCAGCAACTGCGCCTCAACCTTGTGGCCAAGCGCCGAGAGCGAGGCGCTGTAGGCACTGCCAGCCTGCATCGGATAGATCAGCGGTTTGGCCAACACCCGCGTGCCCTTGCCCTGCTGGCGCAGCAGGCGGCCTTCGAGCACCAGCTCATCCACCGCGCGGCGCAGAGTGTGGCGATTGACAGCAAAGCGCGCCGCCAGCTGCACCTCGGCCGGCAGATAATCGCCAGGGCTCATGCGCTGCAGCTCATCGCGCAGCACGGCGGCCAGTTCGCGGTACAGCGGCTCGGGTTGTCTAGACAAGTGCATGGCTAATAAAGGGCATCCGCAGATGCCCGTTCTCCGTCAGATAAATTGTTTGCGCAGGCGCTGCGAGATGATGTCCAGTAGGCTGACCACCAGAATGATCACGATCAGCAAGGCGCAGGTCTGGGCGAACTGGAAGCCGCGAATTGCCTCCCAGAGAATCACCCCGATACCGCCGGCGCCAACCATGCCGACCACGGTTGCCGAGCGCACGTTGGACTCGAAGCGGTACAGCGAGTAGGAAATCCACAGCGGCAGAACCTGCGGAATCACCCCGTAGATGACTTCCTGCAACGCACTGGCACCGGTAGCGCGAACGCCTTCAACCGGGCCCGGATCGATGGCCTCGACCGCCTCGGCGAAGAGTTTGGCGAGTACCCCGGTGGTGCCGATAAACAGCGCCAGCACCCCGGCGAATGGACCCAGGCCAACGGCCACCACGAAGAGCATGGCGAAGACCATTTCATTGATCGAACGGCAAGCGTCCATCACCCGGCGGATCGGCTGGTAAACCCACCACGGCACGATGTTTTCCGAGCAGAGAATGCCCAGCGGAATAGCCAGAACAATCGCCAGCACCGTACCCCAGAGGGCGATCTGCACGGTGACGATCATCTCCTTGAGGTACAGCTCCCAGTTGCTGAAATCAGGCGGAAAGAAGTCCGCAGCAAAGGTCGCCATGTTGCTGGAGTCGCGGATCAGCGCCAGCGGATTCATCTCCGCGCCCTGCCAGGACCAGGCCAACACAACGAAAAACAGTCCCCAGCCGATCAGCTGCAGCCAGGAACGCTTGGCAATCAGGTCGGGCGTGGGTGCGGTGGTCAAAGTGGTCATAACAACATCTCGAATCAAGCGGCAGAACAGAGCGACCCGCCCACTGGGCGAGTCGCTGGCGGCACGTGCAATTAACCCGCGCTTGCCGGGCTCTTCTGGGCGATTTCAGCCAGACGCTTTTCCAGTTTGGCCAGCTCGGCATCCAACTCCTTGAGCTGAGCCTGCTTGTCAGCAGCATTGAGCTTTTCGTTGTTGGCCACTTCAGTGCGTTTCTTGAACAGTTCCAGCTGGCGGATCGGCAACAGTTGATCGTCATCCGACGCCTTGAACTTTGCCCACTGCAGCCCTTCAAGCACTTTCAGCTCAGCCGGCTGGTCGCCGTAAGTCATAAAGAACTCACGCAGCTTGTTCTTGGTGGCGTCATCCAGGTTCTTGCGCCATACCATCGGGTCGGACGGGATCAGCGGCGAGGTCCAGATCACTTTCAGCTGAGCGGCCTTGTCCGGCGCGGTCACTTGCAGACGCTCCATGCCCTCGCTATTGAAGGTGCCGACATCGACCTGCTTGTTGGCCACCGACAGTGCGTTGACCTCGTGGCTGCCGTTGAGCGCGCGCTTGAAGATCTTGTTGGCGTCGGCGTTGTTCTGCGCGAACACGTAGTAGCCCGGCACCAGATAACCCGATGTGGAGTTCGGATCGCCGTTGGCGAAGGTCAGGCTCGAAGCGTTTTTCAGCATGTCTTCGATCGAATTGATCGGGCTGTCCTTGTGCGCCACCATCAAGCTGTAATAGCCCTGAGTGCCGTTGGCCGCGACGGTCTGGGCGAAAATCTGCCCATTGGCACGGTCCACTGCTTCCATCGCAGCCTTGTTGCCGTACCAGGCCATGTCGACCTTGTCGAAGCGCATGCCCTGGATGATCCCGGCGTAGTCAGGGGCGAAGAAGGCTTTGATCTTCAGGCCGGTCTGCTGACTCATATCCGCCAGGAAGGGATCCCACATGGTCTTGAGGTTCTGCGAGGACTCGGTGGAGATGATGCCGAAATTGATTTCCTGCTCAGCGGCCTGGGCAGCGCCCAGAACCGAACCGGCCAACAGCGTGGACGCGACGAGAACGCGGCTGATACGTTTGAACATGCAAAGCACTCCTAGTGCAGATGGACAGATAGGGGTTGGCATAACTGCGAACGGCACTCAGGCCTTGGCCAGAGCGAGCGGTACTTTCGTTGTGCGTGCGCGGCGGGCTTTCTCGATGGATAGCGGCTCTACTTCAAGCTCGGCCCCGTAAAGATCGTTAAGGAAGTTGGGATGCAGCTCGGCGGCGGCACCATCGAAATGAATACGCCCCGCTTTCAACGCCACGGCCCGCTGGCAATAGCGCATGGCGTAGTCGACCTGATGCAAGGTGACCACCACGGTGGTGCCGTCTTCGCGGTTGATGTCGGCAAGAATTTGCATGACCTTGCGCGCCGACTCGGGGTCCAGCGAGGCAATCGGCTCATCGGCGAGAATCACCTTGGCGCGCTGGCACAGGGCACGGGCAATCGCCACACGCTGCTGTTGGCCGCCGGATAAAGTTGAGGCGCGCTGCTGCGCCAGATCTGCCAGACCGACGCGGGCCAGCGCCTGCAGTGCACGCTGCTTTTCTTCGGCATTGAACAGGCCGAGGCTGCCACGCCAGCGCGGCATGCGCCCCAGGCAGCCGAGCAGCACGTTCTGCAGCACGCTGAGACGGCCGACCAGATTGAACTGCTGAAAGATGTAACCGATATCGGCGCGCAGACGACGCACTTCACCATTCAGGCGGCCAGCGGCCTGTACCTCACGGCCCAACACCTGAATGCTGCCACCGCCGCTGCGGTCGCAACAGGCCAGGCCCGCAACATGACGCAGCAAAGTCGACTTGCCGGAACCGGAGGCTCCGATCAACGCCACCATTTCACCGGGCTCGACGGACAGCGCCAGATCAAACAGCGCCTGCTTGCGGCCGAATGTTTTGTTCAGGCTCTCAACCCGGATCACTGCGCTCATGGAATGCCTCCTTTCTCAGGGTTACACCGCAGCGCGAAGCCGCCTGCTGGTGTAGACCAAGGTAGGCAAATCCTGTGTCAGACCGATTAATGGACCGTGACACTTACGTGACCATTGCTTGAAGTTATTGCTATGGGAGAGGGAGATTTCCTAGGTTTTTGCACAGCACGGCGCATTTCTGATAACTGGTGCTGGCATAACGCCTTTATCCAACGCAAAATTCGACACTCGATTGACGTCAATTTGCCGACCAATCGACTATAGAGTCATATTACATTTAAGGGGCTTTCTGGCTGAACGGTTAGTGCTATAGGTGGTCAAACCGGTGACAATCCTATAGCCCATTGCCAGTATCGCTTTCCTAAACTAACCGGTTTAATGTACGCGCCCTATGAAACCAGCACTCTATTCCAGCCGCACCGCTGACAAATTCGTAGTTCGTCTGCCCGATGGCATGCGCGAACGTATTGCGGATGTCGCACGTAACCACCACCGCAGCATGAACTCGGAGATCATTGCTCGTCTTGAGCAAAGCATGCTCCAGGAAAGTGCTCTGGGTGATGACCTCAATATGCGCTTGGACAGCCCAGACCTGTCCTTGCATGAGCGTGAGCTGCTACAACGCTTCCGCCAGCTGTCGCGCCGTCAGCAAAACGCCCTGGTGGCGCTGATTGCTCACGACGTTGAGATGGCCGCCGAAGAAGCTTGATGGCACGCACAATCGAAAAACCGGCCTAGGCCGGTTTTTTTGCTGACCATAAAAAACCGCCATCTCGGCGGTTTTTTATGGCTGTTGCCAATTAACCGACAAAGTTAAGCAGCACCCCCGCCGCTACTGCCGAGCCAATTACCCCGGCCACGTTTGGACCCATGGCGTGCATCAGCAGGAAGTTCTGCGGATTAGCTTCCAGGCCGACCTTGTTCGATACCCGCGCCGCCATCGGCACCGCAGATACGCCGGCCGAACCGATCAGCGGATTGACCTTATTCTTACTGAACAGGTTCATCAGCTTGGCCATCAGCACCCCTGCCGCGGTACCCGCACAGAACGCCACCATGCCCAGACTGAGAATGCCCAAGGTTTTCAGCTGCAGGAAGGAATCAGCAGAGAGCTTCGAACCCACTGTCAGGCCAAGGAAGATGGTGACGATATTGATCAGGGCATTACGCGAGGTATCAGCCAGACGCTCGACCACACCAGCCTCACGCAGCAGATTACCGAGGGCAAACATGCCGATCAGCGGAGCCGCATCAGGCAGCAGCATGCCAACAAGCAGGCACAGCACGATCGGAAAGATGATCTTCTCGGTCTGGCCCACAGGGCGCAGCTGCTGCATAACGATGGCGCGCTCTTCCTTGGTGGTCAGCGCACGCATGATCGGGGGCTGAATCAACGGCACCAGCGCCATATAGGCATAGGCCGCCACCGCAATCGGGCCAAGCAGGTGCGGCGCCAGTTTGGAGGTCACAAAGATCGAGGTAGGACCATCTGCACCGCCAATAATGGCAATGGATGCAGCCTCCTTGAGGGTGAACTCAAGCCCCGGAATACCCAGCGCGGTAATGGCCAGGGCGCCGAGCAGAGTGCCGAAGATGCCGAACTGAGCCGCCGCGCCCAGAAGCAAGGTCTTGGGGTTGGCCAGCATCGGCCCAAAGTCAGTCATGGCCCCCACACCGAGGAAGATCAGCAGCGGGAAGATACTGGTGGGCAGGCCCACCTCGTAGATCATATGCAGAAAGCCTGCGCCTTCCGCCATATTGGCCACCGGAATATTGGCCAGCAGACCGCCAAAGCCAATCGGAATCAGCAGCAAAGGCTCGAAGCCCTTCTTGATCGCCAGATAGATCAGCAGCATGCACACCGCGATCATAAACAGCTGGCCAACCTCGACATGGTACAGGCCGGTGCTCTGCCAAAGCTTGAGGAGCTTTTCCATTACCGCGCTCCCTTAACCGATGGTCAGCAGGCTGTCGCCCACCGCCACCGCATCACCGACCTTGACGTTGACCGCACCGACGGTGCCGGCCTTGAACGCACGAATTTCGGTTTCCATCTTCATGGCTTCGAGGATGATCACTAGCTGTCCTTCTTCCACGGCCTGGCCTGGCTGCACCAACACCTTGAAGATATTGCCGGCCAGCGGGGCATTCTGCGGCTCGCCCGCGCCAACCGGGGCAGCTACTGCTGCCGCAGCAGAACCCGCACCACCTACAGCCTTGAGCCCTTCGACATCACCGCCTTCATTGACTTGCACCACATAGGACTTGCCGTTTACCTCAACGGTGTAGACCTCGGGCTTGCCAGCCTCGCGAACAAGGGCTTCCTTACCAGTCGGCACCGGCTCGAAGGCCGCCGGGTTGCCGCGGTTTTCCAGAAATTTCAGGCCAATCTGCGGGAATAGGGCGTAGGTCAGCACGTCGTCGATTTCATCGGCGGCGAGCTTGATGCCTTTCTCTTTGGCAATGCCCTTGAGCTCAGCAGTCAACTTGTCCATCTCAGCTTCTAGCAGATCGGCCGGACGGCAGGTGACGGCTTCAGCGCCATCCAGCACCCGCGCCTGCAACTCTTTATTGAAAGGCGCCGGCGCTGCGCCGTATTCACCCTTCAAGATGCCGGCGGTTTCCTTGGTGATCGACTTGTAGCGCTCGCCAGTCAATACATTGATCACCGCCTGGGTGCCAACGATCTGCGAGGTTGGGGTTACCAGCGGGATAAAGCCGAGGTCTTCGCGCACCCGCGGGATTTCCGCCAGTACTTCGTCGAATTTGTCCTGGGCGCCCTGCTCTTTCAGCTGGCCCTCCATATTGGTGAGCATGCCGCCCGGCACCTGGGCGACCAGGATGCGCGAATCGACACCCTTGAGGTTGCCCTCGAACTTGGCGTACTTCTTTCGCACTTCACGGAAGTAGGCAGCAATTTCTTCGAGCAGCTCCAAGTTAAGCCCGGTATCGCGCTCAGTGCCCTGGAACATCGCAACTACAGACTCAGTCGGCGAATGGCCATAGGTCATCGACAGCGAGGAAATAGCGGTGTCGACATTGTCGATACCCGCTTCCACGGCCTTGAGAATGGCCACAGACGACAACCCTGCCGTGGCATGGCACTGCATATGAATCGGGATGGACAGACTGGCCTTGAGTCGCGATACCAACTCAAAAGCGGTATACGGGGTGAGAATGCCAGCCATGTCCTTGATGGCAATGGAGTCGGCGCCCATATCCTCGATTTCCTTGGCCAAATCCACCCACATGTCCAGGGTATGCACCGGGCTGGTGGTGTAGGAAATGGTCCCCTGGGCATGCTTGCCCAGCTGCTTGACTGCTTTGAGAGCAGTTTGCAGGTTGCGCGGGTCGTTCATCGCATCGAATACGCGGAACACATCGACACCATTGAAGGCGGCGCGCTCGACGAACTTTTCCACCACATCATCGGCGTAATGGCGATAGCCCAGCAGGTTTTGCCCACGCAGCAGCATCTGCTGACGGGTGTTGGGCATGGCCTTTTTCAGCTCGCGGATGCGGTGCCATGGGTCTTCGCCCAGGTAACGAATGCACGCATCAAAGGTCGCGCCACCCCAGGACTCAACAGACCAGAAACCGACCTGATCGAGTTTCGGTGCGATTGGCAACATGTCTTCCAGGCGCACACGGGTGGCCAGGATCGACTGATGGGCGTCACGCAGCACCACATCAGTAATTCCGAGTGCTTTCTTTACGGCAGTCATACAGATGCTCCCTGTCGAACCTGGCTCACCCGCGGCGGGCGCGGTGCTGGTGAATAGCGGATTGGATGGCGGCTAGCACATCAGCACTCGGCTCGTCGGAAGCCGTTTTTACTGCCGATGGCACAGATACGGGAATTGGCGCTTTTGTGGCAAAGCGCTCGATAACCCACGACATCACGCGGATCATCAGCACCAATAGAATTAGAAAGAGAAATACGAAGCCCAGGCCGAACAGCATGAGCTCGACACCCTCGAGCAGGAGTTCACTAGGGGTCATCTTGGCTCCATTACCAGCTACGTTTGAGCTGCGTTAATTATTAGATAGGAGCGCCCAGGAGCCGATCCCGGGCAAAGCTGGCGAACCTTAGCGTGAAACGAGCGTTTGAAGCAAACCCAACCCCACGAGATGGGACATTTTCGGTAGAAAAAGCGTCATCCACCTAAAGCAAGAACAAGCTGGCCAAACCCAGGAAAATAAAGAATCCACCACCGTCAGTCACCGCAGTGATCATCACGCTGGCACCCATTGCCGGATCACGCCCCATACGCACCAGCGTCATAGGAATCAGCACACCCATCAATGCCGCCAGCAAGAGGTTCAAAGTCATCGCCGCAGTCATCACCACGCCCAACGACCAGCTGTCGTAGAGCAGGTAAGCCACCACACCGATCACCCCACCCCAGACGATACCGTTGACCAGGCCAACGCCCAGTTCTTTGCGAATCAAGCGCGAAGTATTACCGGTACTGACCTGATCCAGCGCCATGGCGCGCACGATCATGGTAATGGTCTGGTTACCGGAGTTGCCACCAATACCCGCAACAATCGGCATTAGCGCCGCCAATGCCACCAGTTTCTCGATCGACCCTTCGAACAAACCGATCACCCGAGAGGCCATAAAAGCGGTAACCAGGTTGACCGCCAGCCAGGCCCAGCGGTTGCGCAGGGACTTCCACACCGAGGCGAAGATGTCTTCCTCCTCACGCAAACCGGCCATATTGAGGACTTCGCTTTCGCTCTCCTCACGAATCAGGTCGACCATCTCATCGATGGTCAAACGACCGATCAGCTTGCCATTCTTGTCTACCACCGGCGTGGAGATCAGGTCGTAACGCTCGAAGGCCTGGGCAGCGTCGTAGGCATCTTCATCGGGGTGGAAGCTCACTGGATCGGTAGCCATGACCTCGCTGACCAGCTTCTCCGGGTCATTCACCAGCAGGCGCTTGACCGGCAACACACCCTTGAGCACGCCGTCGTAATCGACCACAAATAGCTTGTCGGTATGCCCTGGCAGCTCTTTGAGGCGACGCAGGTAGCGCAACACCACTTCCAGGCTGACATCTTCGCGGATGGTCACCATCTCGAAGTCCATCAGCGCGCCGACTTGCTCTTCCTCATAGGACAACGCTGAACGCACGCGCTCGCGCTGCTGCGCATCGAGGGTTTCCATCAGCTCGTGCACTACATCGCGCGGCAACTCGGAGGCCAGATCGGCTAGCTCGTCGGCGTCCATATCCCTGGCAGCGGCGAGAATCTCGTGATCATCCATGTCCGCGAGCAGGGTTTCCCGCACCGCATCGGACACTTCGAGAAGAATGTCGCCATCACGCTCGACCTTGACCAACTGCCAAATGGTCAGGCGGTCTTCGAGCGGCAAGGCTTCGAGAATATGGGCGACGTCGGCCGAGTGCAGGTCATCAAGCTTGCGCTGCAGCTCGGCAAGGTTCTGCCGGTGCACCAGGTTTTCCACCCGGTCGTGGTGCTGGCCTTCCTGACGATGAGTCAGGTCCTCGACCAGCTTGTGCCGATGCAACAGCTCGACCACCTGAGCCAGGCGATCCTGCAGGCTTTCTTGCGGCTTTTTTGCTTCTACTTCAGTCATGGCGCGCTCCACCCCCAGCGGCAGCGCACGCCACAGAGGGTCAATCAGTCAATACGTGATTGCACAATCGAGATTCAGAGTAACTACTGGGTAAGTCCATGGTGGTTTTCCACAAGCCCCGGCGGGGCTGACGCGGCGAATGATACCACCGCCCAGGCGCTTTGCATGTGACAAAAACAAACCTAGAACAAGCGCTTGCACGACAAACTTAAGCGCGCCTGCACATCTGTAATTGCGACGTGCCAGACACAGGCAAAGGCACGCCTGGCGCAGACAAAGGCATCGACTACCCTTTCACATGGACCGTCACGGAGGACGCACCATGCATGGACTGCGCTGCGCAGCTTTCTGCGCCATTCTGCTTTGCCCACTGCCCACACTCGGCTCAACGGTATTTCGCTGCGAAGACGCCAAAGGCCACGTTACTTTCACCCGCCAGGGCTGCCCCGACACGCACAACCAAAGCCTGCAACAGGCCTACAACCCTACACCGGGTAGCGGTAAACCGGTGCCATTGGCCAAACCGCGCAAACCCAGCCGCGAGAGCAAGAAGAATGACCAACAGGAGCTGACGGTGGTTGGCATAAAGCAACACAGCTGCGGCAACCATCTGAGCAGCAGTGAACGGCGCGCCGCCATCATCAAGCAACAGATACGCTTAGGCATGAGCCGCAGTGATGTCGAGAGCAGCCTTGGCAAGCCCGACAAGATCACCGAACAGAATGGCCAGACGCGCTACGTCTACCAAGGCAAGAAAGGCAACAAGCGTAACGTCAGCTTCGACGAAGCCGGCTGCGTCAAAGGCAAGGCTAAAGCCAAACGAAAGTCGGCGAATAAATAATGACCCGACGTCATTTTTAGCACTATCCAGTGATAAACCACAGGTCGCCACCACCGGATGACCAGCCATAAAAAAGGGCCTGCATCGCTGCAGGCCCTTCTTGTTTGGTGCACTCAGGAGGATTCGAACCTCCGACCGCTCGGTTCGTAGCCGAGTACTCTATCCAGCTGAGCTATGAGTGCAAATGGCGCTTTTAAACCAGATCACCGCTGGCTGAAACAAAATGGCCTGCATCACTGCAAGCCATTTCGATTTGGTGCACTCAGGAGGATTCGAACCTCCGACCGCTCGGTTCGTAGCCGAGTACTCTATCCAGCTGAGCTATGAGTGCATGTAACGCTTGCACTGCAGACTTTAAACATCGACGCCTACAGCACTAATAATGGCGGAGAAGGGGGGATTCGAACCCCCGACACCCTTTTGAGATGTACTCCCTTAGCAGGGGAGCGCCTTCGGCCACTCGGCCACCTCTCCGCAACACGGGGCGCATGATAACCATGTTTTCCCCGTTTGCAAAGCCAAAATTTCGATAAAAATTAGTGGCTTGGTTCTTCGCCTTTCTCTTTCTGGATGCGCTGGTAAATTTCCTCGCGGTGCACCGCAACCTCTTTCGGCGCGTTAACGCCAATGCGCACCTGATTACCTTTAACGCCCAACACGGTGACAGTGACTTCGTCACCCACCATCAGGGTCTCTCCGACCCGGCGAGTCAGAATCAGCATTCCTTTCTCCTTACGGATATCAGTTCAGGACAACAGCAGTCTGCAAAAAAGAAAATGGTGGCAGCCCCGAACATCTCAAACAGAGCCTTCACCCAAGTATTGACCAGTGTGAGCAGAAAGAAAGTTCCTGCTCATGCCAACCAAAAAGACAAAAGGCGCGGGATAAACCGCGCCTTTCGGATAATGCCTCAGTCGCCCTGACGGGCCGGGGCATCCAGTTCGAAAGCAGTGTGCAGGGCGCGCACTGCCAACTCCAGATATTTCTCCTCAATTACCACGGAGACTTTGATCTCCGAGGTGGAGATCATCTGGATATTGATATTTTCCTTGGCCAGCGCTTCAAACATGCGACTAGCAACACCGGCGTGGGAGCGCATGCCAACGCCAACGATGGAGACCTTGGCAATCTTGGTGTCGCCGATCACTTCACGCGCGCCCAGCTCGCGGGCGGTATTTTCCAGCACCTGCTGCGCAGCGATGTAGTCATTGCGATGCACGGTAAAGGTGAAGTCAGTGGTGTTATCGTGCGCAACGTTCTGCACGATCATGTCCACTTCGATGTTCGCAGCACTGATCGGGCCGAGAATTTTGAACGCCACGCCCGGGATGTCCGGTACGCCACGGATGGTCAGCTTGGCTTCGTCGCGATTGAAGGCGATGCCGGAGATGATCGGCTGTTCCATGGATTCCTCTTCATCAAGGGTAATGAGGGTGCCCGGCCCCTCTTGGAAGCTGTGCAGCACGCGCAGCGGGACGTTGTACTTGCCGGCGAATTCCACCGAGCGAATCTGCAGCACCTTGGAACCGAGGCTGGCCATTTCCAGCATCTCTTCGAAGGTGATTTTTTCCAAGCGCTGAGCCTGCGGCACCACACGCGGGTCGGTGGTGTAAACGCCATCAACGTCGGTGTAGATCTGGCACTCGTCAGCCTTCAGCGCAGCAGCCAGCGCCACACCGGTGGTATCGGAACCGCCACGACCAAGGGTGGTGATGTTGCCGTGCTCGTCAACACCCTGGAAACCTGCAACAACCACCACACGACCGGCCTTGAGGTCGGCACGCAGTTTCTGGTCATCGATTTGCAGGATGCGCGCCTTGTTGTGCGCGCTGTCTGTAAGGATGCGCACCTGGTTACCGGTATAGGACACCGCCGGCACGCCAAGCTTGATCAGCGCCATGGCCAGCAGTGCTATCGTCACCTGCTCGCCGGTAGAGACCATCACGTCGAGTTCACGCGGTACCGGCTGACCATCACTGACCTGCTTGGCCAGCTCGATCAGGCGATTGGTTTCACCGCTCATGGCGGAAACCACAACCACAATGTCATCGCCGTTTTCGCGGAACTTCTTCACCTTCGCGGCCACCTGCTGAATACGCTCAACAGTGCCGACGGAGGTGCCGCCAAATTTCTGTACGATCAAAGCCATTTCAAAGCCGCCTCAGCCCGTGAAGGGCGCCCATTAAACAGATAACTCAATACCCTGCCAAGGCCCGCCGGGCGTATACCGGACCTTAGTCTTTGCACTCCAGCAGCCAGGTGCTTACAGACCTTGCTCAGCAAAGGTCACGGCCAGCGCCAGCGCACCATCCAGTGCAGCAGCATCAACGCCGCCGCCTTGCGCCATGTCCGGACGACCGCCACCTTTACCACCAACTGCCGCAGCGGCTTGCTTCATCAGCTCGCCGGCTTTCAGCTTGGCGGTCAGGTCCTGGGTCACGCCGGCAACCAGCACGACCTTGTCGTCCTGCACGCCGCCGAGCAGGATCACCGCACTGCCGAGCTTGTTTTTCAGTTGATCGACCATCGCCAGCAGCGCTTTGCCATCCAGGCCGTCGAGACGCGCCGCCAGCACCTTGATGCCTTTGACGTCGACCGCCGAACCAGCCAGGTCATTGCCCGCCGCACTGGCGGCCTTGGCCTTGAGCTGCTCCAGCTCTTTTTCCAACTGACGGCTGCGCTCCAGCACACCTGTCAATTTGTCCAGCAGGTTGTCGCGACTGCCCTTGACCAGCGCGGCAGCTTCTTTCAGCTGTTCTTCCGCACCATTCAGGTAGTCAAACGCTGCCGCACCGGTAACGGCTTCAATTCGACGTACACCAGCCGCCACACCGCCTTCGCTGGTGATTTTGAACAAGCCGATATCACCCGTACGCGAAGCATGAATACCACCGCACAGCTCGACCGAGAAGCTGCCACCCATGCTCAGCACGCGCACGTTATCGCCATATTTCTCGCCGAACAGCGCCATGGCGCCTTTGTTCTTGGCGGATTCGATATCGGTTTCTTCAGTTTCAACCGCAGTATTTTTGCGAATCTCGGCGTTGACGATGTCTTCCAGCGCCTTGATCTGCTCGGGCTTGATCGCCTCGAAATGGCTGAAGTCGAAGCGCAGGCGCAGGCTGTCCACCAGCGAGCCTTTCTGCTGTACGTGCTCGCCCAGCACCTGGCGCAAGGCGGCATGCAACAAATGCGTCGCAGAATGGTTCAGCGACGTGGCTTTGCGCACATCGGCTTCAACATTGGACTCGACGGCAGCACCGACCTGCAGACTGCCTTCGGTCACCACGCCGTGGTGCAGGAAAGCCCCACCGGCTTTGGTGGTATCGCGCACGTCGAAGCGCACGCCAGCGGCCTGCAGGAAGCCACAGTCGCCGATCTGCCCGCCGGACTCAGCGTAGAACGGCGTCTGATCGAGGACCACAACGCCCTCCTCGCCTTCCATCAAGGCATCCACCGCCTGACCGGCCTTGAACAGGGCCAGCACTTTACCGTTGCCGGAGGCAGCGTTATAGCCAAGGAAAACAGTTTCGCTGTCGACCTTGACCAGATTGTTGTAGTCCATACCAAAGGCGCTAGCGGAACGGGCGCGCTCGCGCTGCGCCTGCATTTCCCGCTCGAAACCTTCTTCGTCCAGGGTCAACTCGCGTTCACGGGCGATGTCGCCTGTAAGGTCCATCGGGAAGCCGAAAGTGTCGTACAGCTTGAAGATCACATCGCCCGGAATGACGGAACCTTTGAGCTCGGCCAGATCCTGCTCGAGAATTTTCAGGCCCTGCTCCAGGGTCTTAGCGAACTGCTCTTCTTCGGTTTTCAGCACGCGCTCGATATGCGCCTGCTGCTGTTTCAGCTCTGGGAAGGCATCGCCCATCTCGGCGACCAGCGCGGCAACGATCTGGTAGAAGAAGCTGCCCTTGGCACCCAACTTGTTACCGTGACGGCAGGCACGACGGATGATGCGGCGCAGCACATAACCGCGACCTTCGTTGGACGGCGTCACGCCGTCGGCGATCAGGAAACCGCACGAGCGGATATGGTCAGCCACCACTTTCAGCGAAGCCTGGCCCTCGTTGGCGCAACCGATGGCCTTGGCCGCAGCATTCAACAGGCTTTGGAACAGATCGATCTCGTAGTTCGAGTTGACGTGTTGCAGCACGGCGCTGACACGTTCCAGGCCCATACCAGTGTCCACGCTCGGCGCCGGCAGCGGGTGTAGCACGCCGTCGGCAGTCCGGTTGAACTGCATAAACACGTTGTTCCAGATTTCGATGTAGCGATCACCATCCTCTTCCGGCGAGCCGGGTGGGCCGCCCCAGATATGTTCGCCGTGGTCGAAAAAAATCTCGGTGCACGGGCCACACGGGCCGGTGTCACCCATGGTCCAGAAGTTGTCGGAAGCGTATGGCGCGCCTTTGTTGTCGCCAATACGGATCATCCGCTCGGCCGGCACGCCGACTTCCTTGGTCCAGATATCGTAGGCTTCATCGTCCGTGGCGTAGACGGTAACCCAGAGCTTTTCCTTGGGCAGGCTCAGCCAGTTTTCGCCGGTGAGGAATTCCCAGGCGAAGTGAATGGCGTCGCGCTTGAAATAGTCGCCAAAGCTGAAGTTGCCGAGCATTTCGAAAAAGGTGTGGTGACGCGCGGTGTAACCGACGTTTTCCAGGTCGTTGTGCTTGCCGCCGGCGCGTACGCACTTCTGGCTGGTGGCGGCGCGGGTGTAGGCGCGCTTTTCCAGGCCGAGGAAGCAATCCTTGAACTGGTTCATCCCCGCGTTGGTGAACAGCAGGGTCGGGTCATTGCCCGGAATCAGGGAGCTGGAGGCGACACGGGTGTGTCCCTTCTGTTCGAAGAAGCTGAGGAAGGCTTCACGGATTTCTGCGCTTTTCATAGGAATCTTCCAAAAACCAGCGGCCACGACAAAGCCGGCAAAGGGCCGCATTATATCGGGCCTGCGCTAGGGGGCTAGTGCCTTTATTGATAGAGAGCGACTATTCATCGCCCCAAGACAATCAATTCCGGCGAAATTCAGCGAAGGTCGCCACCACCTGATCGATATCCGCAGCGGCAATATCCAGATGAGTGACCATGCGCAGCCGTGGCGCAGCGCTGAGCTTGATCCCGCGCTCGGCGCAGAAGGCTTTCAGCGCGCCAGCCTGCTCGCCAACCTGGGCATAGACCATATTGGTCTGCACCGGCTCCACCGCATAACCCAGCTCGCGCAAGCCGGCAGCCAATCGCTCGGCGTTGGCGTGATCCTCGGCCAGGCGCGCCACCTGATGCTGCAGCGCATACAAGCCGGCCGCCGCAAGCATGCCGGCTTGGCGCATCCCGCCGCCGACCATCTTGCGCAAACGCCGCGCCCTGGCGATCAGCTCGACCGAACCGCACAGCACCGAGCCAATCGGTGCGCCGAGGCCTTTGGACAGGCACACCGACACCGAATCGAAGTATTGAGTGACCTCCCGCGCCGGCACGCCCAGCTTGACCGCTGCGTTATACAAACGCGCGCCGTCCAGATGCAGGGCCAGGCCGCGCCGCGTGGTCAGCTCACGTGCGGCTTGCAAATACGCCTGCGGCAGCACCTTGCCCTGCATGGTGTTTTCCAGCGCCAGCAGGCGGGTGCGGGCGAAGTGGAAATCATCCTGCTTGATCGCTGCCTCAACCTTGGCCAGGTCCAGCGAACCATCGGCTTCGCCATCAATGGGCTGCGGCTGGATCGAACCGAGCACCGCCGCGCCGCCACCTTCGTATTTATAAGTGTGCGCCTGCTGGCCGACGATGTATTCGTCACCGCGCGCGCAATGACCCATCAGCCCGAGCAGGTTGCTCATGGTGCCTGTGGGTACAAACAGCGCCGTTTCAAAGCCCAGCTCAGCCGCCAGAAACTGTTCCAGGCGGTTGACCGTAGGGTCTTCGCCGTACACGTCATCACCCAGTTCGGCGGCCTGCATGGCCTCGCGCATGCCGGGAGTCGGCTGAGTGACGGTGTCGCTGCGCAAGTCAATAACGGGCATGGCGGGTTGTCCTTAGATGGGGCGAAACCCCGATGCTAAAGCGCGCCACTCAGGCAAACAAGGTACAGATCAGACGAGAAAGCGCAGGACAGATTGCACCAATAAATCGCTTTACGATCTCGCGAGCTAGAGCCATGCAAGGCGAAAACAGGCGAGGAAGCGGAGTGTACTGCTGTACATGAGCATTCCGAGCCTGTTTTCAACGCAGCAGGGCCGACGCGCAGCAGATCGTAACTGGCTCAGGCCAGCTGCACGTCTTCGGCGGGCACGATCAAAATGCCGGCGCGCAGGCCGTTCTTGACCTTGGGGTTGGGGAAAATAATGCGTGCGCCCGGCTCATCCACCACCCAGCGGGTATCGGCCAGGTCTTCGGCCAGCAGGTAGCCCACCGGCAGCTCGCTGAAATTCTCGATATCAGCCGGCAGGTGCAGCTTGAAGGCGTCGCTGTGCTTGATCACTTCGCGCGCCACGGCAAACAGCTTGAGCGGGCCCAGATCATCGCTGGCGCCTTCGGGATCGCGGCCTTCGATCAACGCCTGCAGATGCAATTCGAGCAGGTCCAGATTGACCAGTTCGTTCTGCCCGAACGGCCGCGCCTTGCCCAGCTCGAGGGTGAAGGCTTCCGCCCCAAGCTGGGTGTAGGTATAGGCGCTAAAGGTGATCGAACTCTTGTTGTGCAGCAGCACCGCCTCGATTCCGGCAGCGCTCAAGCGCGCCAGTTCACGCTGACTGCGCGGGCGGCCTTCCTGAAACGGGTAGAGGGCGAATTGCTCGATCTTCGATGCACGAATCGCGGTGTGCAGGTCGTAATGCAGGCGGGTGCGCTCTGGCTTGCTGAAGAAGGTTGCTGCCAGATGCTCCAGGTCACAGGCACGTAACGCTTCGGCACCGGTGTGCTGATCGTGGCGACCGTTGAACAGACGGTTGATGTCCTGCTCGATATAACGCTCACCGCTGCGCATGGCAGCAGGGTTACCAAACAGAAAAAGAATGCGCGCGCGCGGCTTCAGCTGGTTGCGGGCAATGCCCTGCAGCAGACGGTCGAGCAATTCAATCGGCGCGGTTTCATTGCCATGGATGCCGGCAGACAACAGCAGGTCCATGCCATTGTCGCTGGCTACTGGCGGCGTTATTTCCAACGCACCTTCGGCCAGCCAACGCAAACGCGTACCCTCGGGGGTCAGCTGAATTTTCGCTGCCGGTTCATAGCCGGCCAGGGTCAGTTCAAGCAGTTTGCCGAGGGCAAGCATAGGCATTTCCTCAGAGCGTAAAGGGGCTCTTAGTGGTTGCAGTCAGGACCATGCACGTGATCGCCGTCTTCGTCCGCCAGACCAGCAGCTTCCATTTCCAGCTCCAGGCTGACCAGGTTGGTGGCCAGCGGGCGCAGCAGCAGATTGGCGTATTCGGCAGCGCCCTCCTCCACGTCTACACCGATCATCAGCTGGTTGTTGCCAACCTGCTGAAACCAGATTTCCTGGCCCTGCCAGATCACGGCAAAACGTGTGCAGGAGGTTTCCAGCTGGGTGCCGTCAGTGTCTTCGAGGATCAGTTGCAGGGCGTCGCTCATAAAATCTCCACAGGTATTGGCGTGGGGTGGATGTCGTTTTTACATCCACCCAGCCCGTCATGATGGGTCGATAAAGCGTGACCCACCCTACTCAAGCTAATTGGAATGGATAAACCGCGCCCAGTTTAAGGATCTGCGTCAGTTCGTCCAAGGCCGCGCGGCATTCATTGAGCAATTGTGGGTCAGCCAGATCATTTTCGCTCAGACGATCGCGGTAGTGCTTGTCGACCCAGACGTTGAGCGTGTCGTACAGTGTCGGGGTCATGATTACGCCCTGATTGACCGCTGCCAGCTCGTGCTCCTTGAGCGCCACGCGCAGGCGCAGGCACGCCGGGCCACCGCCGTTCTGCATGCTCTGCTTGAGGTCGAAGACTTTGACCTCGCGGATCGGCCCGTTACCGCTGGTCAGTTGCTCCAGGTAGCGCCAGACATTGGCGTTGTTGCGGCACTCTTCCGGCACGATCAGCAGCATGCCGCCATCAGCGCGGTTGAGCAGCTGGCTATTGAACAGGTAGGACTTGACCGCATCCTCTACCGTCACCGCATCACGCGGCACGCAAACGGCCTGGAAGTTGCCGCCTCGGCGGGCGAGCTTGTCGCTCAGCTCGGCCAGCACCTTGTCGGTGTCGAGGAAGGCGTCCTGGTGATAGAACAGCACCTCGCCATTGCCCACCGCGATCACGTCGTTGTGGAACACACCCTGGTCGATCACCGCTGGCGTCTGCTGGGCGTAAACCACACCGTCATCGCTCAGGCCGTGCAAGCGGGCAACCGCCTGCGAAGCTTCCAGAGTCTGCCGCGCCGGGTAGCGTTGCGGAGCCGGGAAGCGGCTGTCGAAGGCGCTGCGACCAAACACGAAAAACTCCACGCCAGCATCGCCATAGCCTTTGCAGAAGCGCGTGTGGTTGGCTGCACCTTCATCACCGAACTGACCGACGGCCGGCAACGCCGCGTGGTGAGCGAAGTGCTGCTCATTGGCGAACATCGCGCCGAGCACACGACTGGTGGTTGGGTGTTCGATCGAACGGTGGAATTTGCAGTTGAGGTTGGCTGCAGTGAAATGCACGCGGCCATCAGCAGTATCAGCACTCGGGCTGACGGTGCAGGCGTTGGCCGTCCACATGCTGGAAGCCGAGCAGCTGGCAACCAGCAGCGGCATGGCGTCTTTCGCGGCCTTCTGGATCACCTGCGCGTCAGTCCCGGTAAAACCCAGGCTGCGCAGCACCGCTACATTCGGGCGCTCCTGCGGGGCCAGTACGCCCTGCTTGAAGCCCATTTCCATCAAGGCCTTCATCTTGGCCAGGCCCTGCTTGGCCGCTTCTTTCGGGTTGGAGGCGACCTGGCTATTACTCTGTGAGGCGACGTTACCGTAAGACAGACCACCGTAGTTGTGAGTCGGCCCGACCAGACCGTCGAAGTTTACTTCAAAGGCAGCGGCTTCAAATGAGTTGCTCACAGGCTTACTCCGGGGGTCAGGGTGGCGGGCAGGCTCAAGCTGTCGGATTCCAGCGAGGCCACCGGGTAGGCGCAATAATCGGCTGCGTAATAGGCACTGGCGCGGTGGTTGCCGGAGGCACCCACACCGCCAAACGGCGCGGTGCTGGCAGCACCGGTCAGCTGTTTGTTCCAGTTGACGATACCGGCGCGGCTTTGCAACCAGAACTGCTCGTAACGCGCCTTGGAGTCGGACAGCAGGCCAGCAGCCAGGCCGTACTGGGTGTTGTTGGCCTCGGCGATGGCCGCATCAAAATCGGCGTAGCGAATCACCTGCAGCAGCGGGCCGAAGAACTCTTCATCCGGACGATTGGCCACCTCAGTCACATCAATGATGCCAGGGGTGAGCAAGGCTGCACCCGGCAACGGCTGAGTCATTTCCAGCAGCGGCTTGGCGCCCTGGGTCAACAAATGCTGTTGCGCCTTGATCAGGTGCTGCGCGGCAGCCAGGGAAATCACCGAGCCCATAAACGGCGCCGGCTGGGCGTCGAAACTGCCAACTTTGATGCTTGCAGCAACCTCCACCAAGCGCTCCAGCAGGCTATCGCCCCACGCGCCTTGCGGCACCAGCAGGCGGCGCGCACAGGTGCAGCGCTGGCCAGCGGAGATAAAGGCCGACTGAATGATGGTATACACGGCTGCATTGAGATCAGCGACCTGATCGACCAGCAGCGGGTTGTTGCCGCCCATTTCCAGGGCGAGGATCTTGTCCGGGCGCCCGGCAAACTGATTGTGCAGCAGGTTGCCAGTACGGCTGGAACCAGTGAAGAACAAACCGTCGATACCGTCATGCGCGGCCAGCGCCACACCGGTATCGCGCGCACCTTGCACCAGGTTAAGCACGCCCGCCGGCAAGCCGGCTTCGATCCAGGATTTAACGGTCAGCTCGGCGACTTTCGGGGTCAACTCGCTGGGCTTGAACACCACGCAGTTACCCGCCAGCAGCGCCGGCACGATATGGCCGTTGGGCAGGTGGCCGGGGAAGTTGTACGGGCCAAATACTGCGACCACGCCATGCGGCTTGTGCCGCAGCACGGCAGTGGCGTCGGCCAACGGGCCACTCTTCTCACCGGTTCGCTCGCGGTAGCTCTGCACCGAGATGGCGATCTTGTTGACCATGCTGGTGACTTCGGTGGCGGTTTCCCACAGCGGCTTGCCGGTTTCCTCACCAATGCAGTGACCCAGCGCATCAGCATGGCTTTTCAGGGTGGCGGCAAACTGCTCAAGCACGGCAATGCGTTCATTCAGCGAGCGCGAGGCCCAGGCCGGGAATGCGCTGCGGGCGGCTTGTACGGCAGCATCAACCTGCGCGGCACTGGCGGCCTGGCCCTGCCAGATGGCTTCCTGGCTGACCGGGTTGAGCGATTCCAGGGATTCACCCTGGCCAGCGTGCCAGGCACCGGCAATGTAATGAGTGCTCATCTTGTTTTATCACTCCCAGCAAGGTGTAGACCCGGCCTGCGCCGGATCGGCAAATAGACACAGCGGCGTCGCACTACTTAGGCAAGCGGCTTTAGCCGCGAGCGGAAACCGCGACCGCGCGCACCTGATCGCCCGCAGACAGCTGCAGGCGCTTGGCGGTTTGTGCGTCGACCACCAGGGTGCCGGCGGCCAGGCGTGCCGGCGCGGCCGTAATCCGGCAGTCTTCGCACTTGCGGTTATGAATCAGGAAACGTGGCGCGTCATCACCTGGGGTGCCGACGGCCAGCACCAGCACTTGGCTGTCGTGCACCGCGCGAATCTTCGCGGTTTCGGCCTCGATGGCCGGACCAGCGTCGAAGATGTCGACATAGCCCTGATAGCTGAAACCCTCACCCTTGAGCATGGCCAGTGCCGGCTCGGTGTCCGGGTGCACGCGACCGATGATGTTGCGCGCGTCCTCCGAGAGGAAGCAGGTGTAGAGCGGAAACTTGGGCATCAGCTCGGCGATAAAGGCCTTGTTGCCCACGCCGGTGAGATAATCGGCCTGGCTGAATTCCATCTTGAAGAAGTGCCGACCCAGGCTTTCCCAGAACGGCGAACGACCCTGCTCATCGGACATGCCGCGCATCTCGGCAATCACCTTGTCGCCGAACAACTCGCGGAATTCGGCGATAAACAGAAAGCGTGCCTTCGATAGCAGCCGGCCATTCAGGCCGCTGCGCTGATCGCTGCGCAGGAACAGCGAGCACAGCTCGGAGTTCCCGGTCAGGTCGTTGGCGAGAAACAGCGTAGGCACCTGACGGTGGATATTCAGCTCCTGCGAGGCACTCACTGTCAGGCCGACCCGGTAGTTGTACCAGGGCTCACGCAGGCCCACGGCACCGGCAACGGCCGAAATACCGACCACCTCGCCATTGTCGTCTTCGAGCACGAACAAGTAGTCGGCATCGGCACGCGCAGCTTCGCCACGGAAGGTTTTCTCGGCCCAGCCCACGCGGTGCGCCAAGCGCTCCTCGTTGGCGGGCAGAGTGGTCAGGCCAGCGCCGGTGCTGCGTGCCAGGTCAAACAGGGCCGGAAGATCGGCGCTGCGTACGGGACGAACGATCATGCGCTAACTCCTTAAACCGCAACCAGGCGTACGCTAACGCCTTCGCCGACGCCCAGGGCCTCGGCGGCCGCCAAACTCAGGGTGACCGGCTTACCCGGCACCCAATCAAGGTCCACCACGATGGCGCGGAAATCCTGCAGCTGGCCGTTACTCACCAGATACGGCCGCCCACCTTTGACCGGCTCACCGATACGCAGCGGCACCACACGGCTCTGGGCAATCGAGCGGATGCCCGAGGTACGTGCATGCAAGGTTGGGCCGCCGTCGAAGATGTCGATGTAATGATCGGTCTCGAAGCCTTCACGCATGAGGATGTCGAAGCTGATCTGCGCCCGCGGATGCACCTGACCCATGGCCTCTTGCGCCTCATCGGGCAGCAGCGGCACATAGATCGGGTAATGCGGCATCAATTCGGCGAGAAAGGTGCGGCTCTTCAGACCACACAGGCGCTCAGCCTCGGTGTAGTTCATGTCGAAGAAGTTGCGCCCCACCGCATCCCAGAATGGCGAATCACCGGCCTCGTCGCTGTAACCGACGATTTCCACCACCAGCGCATCGGCAAAACGCTCCGGATGGTTGGCGAGAAACAGCAGGCGACCGCGCGAGTTGAGTTCAGACCAGGCAGTGTTCACCAGCGACCGCTCGACGTAGAAGCTGGTCAGCAGGCTGTTGCCGGTGAGGTCGTGGCACAGCGAGAGCACGTGGATCTTGTTATGGATCTTCAGCTCGCGGGAGTTGTGCACGAAGGTTTCGTTACGGAAGCTGTAGAACGGCTCCGAATAACCAGCCGAGGCGACGATGCCGGAACAACCGACCAGGCGGCCGCTCTCGCTGTCTTCGAGGACGAAGAAGTAGCTTTCTTCACCGTTAAAGCTGACCTCGGCGGAAAACGAAGCTTCCGATGCGGCGATTTTTTCGCGCAGACGATCGCTGTCGTCCGGCAGTGAAGTCACACCAACCGGGCTGTCCGCGGCGAGACGCTGCACTTCAGTGAGGTCGGCCATTTGCGCGGGGCGCATCACCAGCATGGTGTCACTCCTTTTGATAAAAGCTCCAAGCTGCCCAAACCGGGCGGCCTAGAGAAAACCGCAACAAACGCTGCGGCACACACAGAGACGGGCTTCCTTGCTGTTTGCTCAATCCATCCGTAGGTCGAGCGGGCACAGCCTGGTCCACCGCACTCGCGGCGGACCAGACCGGCAATCAGGCTTGAGCCAGCTTGGCCACGGCACGTTCGAAACGTGCCAGACCTTCATCGATATCGGCATCTTCAACCACCAGGCTTGGGGCAAAACGCACCACGTCCGGGCTGGCCTGCAACACCATCACGCCTTCCACTGCCGCAGCGTCGAGAATTGCCTTGGCCTTGCCTTTCCAGGCATCGGACAGCACCGCACCGATCAGCAGACCGAGGCCGCGCACTTCACTGAACACGCCGTACTGCTGGCCGATCTGCTCCAGCTTGGTTTTGAAACGCTGATGCTTGGCCTTCACCCCAGCCAGCACTTCAGGGGTGTTGATGGTGTCGATCACCGCCTCACCCACCGCGCAGGCCAGCGGGTTGCCGCCGTAGGTAGTGCCGTGGGTACCGACGGCCAGGTGTTTGGCCAGCTCGCTGGTGGTGAGCATCGCGCCAATCGGGAAACCGCCGCCCAGGCTCTTGGCGCTGGAGAGGATGTCCGGGGTCACGCCGTAGTGCATATAGGCGAACAGCTCGCCGCTGCGGCCCATGCCGCTCTGCACTTCGTCGAACACCAGCAGCGCATTGTGCTTGTCGCACAGCTCGCGGGCCGCTTGCAGGTAAGCCAGGTCAGCCGGCAGCACGCCGCCCTCACCCTGAATCGGCTCCAGCACCACGGCGCAGGTCTTGTCGGATACCGCAGCCTTCAGCGCCTCGATATCGTTATAAGGAATGTGGCTGATGCCCTGGATCTTCGGGCCGAAACCGTCGGAATACTTCGGCTGGCCGCCAACGCTGACGGTAAACAGGGTGCGACCGTGGAAACTGTTGGTCGCGGCGATGATCTCGCATTTGTCTTCGCCGAACTTGTCGAACGCTACACGACGGGCCAGCTTGAACGCGGCCTCGTTGGCTTCAGCGCCGGAGTTACAGAAGAACACGCGTTCGGCGAAGGTGGCGTCGATCAGCTTTTTGGCCAAGCGCAGGGCCGGTTCGTTAGTGAACACGTTGGATACGTGCCAGAGGTTGCCGGCCTGCTCGGTGAGCGCCTTGACCAAAGCTGGATGGGCGTGGCCCAGCACGTTGACGGCAATACCGCCGGCAAAGTCGATCAGCTCGCGACCGCTTTGATCCCACACGCGCGAACCGGCGCCACGTACTGGAATAAAGGCAGCGGGTGCGTAGTTGGGCACCATCACCTGGTCGAAATCGGCGCGTTGCACCGGGTCGTGCTGAACGGACATCTGAGCTCTCCTAACGAGGAACACCTGCATTCAATAGCAGGCGATGTGAAGGATTGTAGGGACTGATCCGGGGCCGGCATTGCCGCCATGCGACAACTTCTTATAGCGCCAACCCGAGGAAAACCGCTGCTTTCGCAAATGCGACAGAAAGCATCGGGAAGGCGCAGTTTAAATGCAGCCACCCGCCTTGGCGCGGTTTTCTCGGCCACGCGGAAAAGGAATTTGGCCGCACAGGCAGCCGGGATCAAACAAGAGGTAATGGCCTGGCTAGGCAGTTACCGGAATCACCGCCGGCACTGGCGGGCTGTCCAGACAGAGAAATTCGATCAGGCGCGCTTTCTGCGCCATGGCGTCCTGATAACCCAGTTCGATCAACTCATTGCAGTAACCCGGCTCGAACAGCAGGTAACTCAGCACACCGGCGCCGCTGGCCTTGGTTGCCCCAGGGCCACGTAGAAACAGACGCAGCGCCTTGGGCAGTTCATGACGATGGCGCGCGGCGATCAGGTCCAACGGCTGACTGGGGGAAATCACCAGCACATCCACAGGCTTGAGGCCCAGGCCACGCGGGTGATTTTCGGCGGGAATCAGTCGGCCCATCTGGTTAAGCCGCTCAAGCAGCTCGATATCGCTTTCCAGGCTGTCAATAAAGGTGCTGTTAAGCATATGCCCACTGATCTGCGCCAGACTCGGAGGCCGGCTCTGCTGCGGGCGCACCACCGGCACCTGGGCCTGCGGTCCGGCCGCCGGATTGCCGCTGACGCCAACCACCAACACCCGCGTCGCACCCAGGTGTAAGGCTGGGCTGATCGGAGCGGACTGGCGCACCGCGCCATCACCGAAGTATTCACGGTTGATCTTTACCGGCGGAAAAATCAGCGGGATCGAAGCGCTGGCCAGCAGGTGTTCCAGTGCCAGCCGCGTTGGCACGCCGACGCGGCGATGACGAAACCAGGGATCAATGGTGGCGCGGCCTTGATAGAAGGTCACCGCCTGGCCGGTTTCATATCCGAAAGCGGTCACTGCCACGGCGCGCAGCTGGCGGTGACGCACGGCGGCGGCAATTCCGCTGAAATCCAACTCCCGTCCAAGCAGATCGGCCAACGGCGAGCTGTCGAGCAGCGCCACCGGTGCCTGACCACCTAATCCGAGCAAGCTGTGGCCGATAAAACGGCTGGCTTGGCGCAATACGCCTGGCCAATCGCTGCGGTACACCTGATGGGTATGAAAGCCCTGCCAAACACTGGTCAGCCGGCGTACGGCCTCAGTGAAGTGCAATGCACCGCAGGCCAGGCCCACTGCATTGATGGCCCCCGCCGAAGTGCCGACGATCACCGGAAAAGGATTGTGCGCCGCATTGGGCAGCAGGTCGGCAATCGCCGCCAGCACCCCCACCTGATAGGCCGCCCGTGCGCCGCCACCGGAGAGAATCAGCCCGGTAACAGGCTGACTGGTTGGAGCGGTGTACGGCATAGGCTGCTTCCTGTTGTTTTTCAGCCAGTATAGGAGCCTGCCAGGCGCACACGGAACCATCAGGCGCCAAGAAAACCAACTTCAACCGAACAACCCGCCAATTGGATGGCGGCTCTAATCAAAAACTAACGCTTCTTCTTATATAGCTTCGGCTCGCCTTGCGGCCGCGTCTTGAAGCGGCGGTGCGCCCACAGGTACTGCTCAGGGCAGACACTGATGGCTTGCTCGATCCACTGATTGACCCGCAGGCAGTCGGCCTCTTCGCTCTCAGTGGGGAAATCTGCCAGTGACGGATGGATCACCAGGCGATAACCCTGGCCATCGGGCAAGCGCTGCTGGGTAAAGGGAATAACCTGAGCGCGGCCCATGCGGGCGAACTTGCTGGTAGCAGTGACGGTGGCCGCCTGGGTACCGAACAAGGGTACGAACACACTGCGCTGCGCGCCGTAGTCCTGATCCGGCGCATACCAGACCACACCACCGGCCCTCAGCAGCTTGAGCATGCCGCGCACATCATCACGGCCAATCACCCCGAGCAGGCGCTGCTCGCGACCGCGACGTTGCACGTAGTCGAACAACGGATTTTTGTGTGGGCGGTACATGCCGTACATGCTCTGGGCCATACCAAGCAGGCCGCCGCCCATTTCCAGGGTGGTGAAATGCAGCGCCATAAGGATCACGCCCTGGCCGTCGGCCTCGGCCTGGCGCAGATGCTCCAACCCTTCGATGGTACCCAGGCGACGCAGACGCTCTGCGGGCCACCACCAGGCAATGGCCATCTCAAAGAAGGTAATCCCGGTGGAGGCGAAATTCTCTTTAAGCAGCGCCTTGCGCTCGGCCCTCGGCATCTGTGGAAAACACAGTTTCAAATTGCGCGCGGCAATCCTGCGCCGTGAACTGGCCAGGCGATACATCACGCTGCCCAGGCAGCGTCCCAGCCACAGCAGCACTTTGTAAGGCAGCTGGGCAATCAGCCACAGCAGACCCAGGCCCAGCCACAACAGCCAGAAACGTGGATGCAGAAAATAAGCGCGAAATACAGGGCGATCCATAAAACAGGTCCGAGGCACGCAATAAAGCGCGGCATTCTATCAGGAGTTTGTTCGCCGCCCGGTTTCACAGTGCGCAGCTTGCGAGCGCGCGGCGTTCTCGCTATAAGTCCGGGCTACTTCTATAAAGCCGCTATAAGGCCGCCCCAGGCAGACCATGAGCCAAGCCGATCTCCTCGAGCAAGACCCCGTATTCCAGCTAAAAGGCAGCATGCTGGCCATCACCGTGATGGAGCTGGCGCACAACGACCTCGCCCGCCTCGACCAACAGCTCAGCGAAAAAGTCGCCCAGGCCCCAGCCTTCTTCAGCAATACCCCGCTGGTACTGGCTCTGGACAAGCTTCCGGAAGGCGAAGGCATGCTCGATCTGGCCGAGCTGATGGCGGTCTGCCGCAAGCACGGCCTGCGCACTCTGGCAATTCGCGCCAACCGCGAAGCCGATATCAGCGCGGCTGAAGCGTTGGACTTGCCTGTACTGCCGCCTTCCGGGGCGCGTGAGCGCGCCATCGACCTGGCCCCAGCGAAGCCGGAAAAACCCGCCGAACCCGAACTCAAACCGAGCAAGATCATCACCACCCCAGTGCGCGGCGGCCAGCAGGTGTATGCCCAGGGCGGCGACCTGATCGTCCTGGCCCCGGTCAGTGCCGGTGCGGAACTTCTCGCCGATGGCAACATCCATGTTTACGCACCGATGCGCGGCCGGGCACTGGCGGGCATCAAGGGCAATCTCAAGGCACGGATTTTCTGCCAGCAAATGGGCGCCGAATTACTGTCCATCGCCGGCCACTACAAGGTCGCCGAAGACCTGCGCCGCGACCCGTTATGGGGGGAGGCGGTGCATGTCAGCCTGTCGGGTGACGTGTTGAACATCACCCGCCTTTAACGGATACTGCCGCCACTTTTCAAACAGGGCAGCCGGAAGCCTGAATAGGCCATGGAACCTGCGTTTTCTCTACATTTTGGGGTGAATCACCTTGGCCAAGATCCTCGTTGTTACGTCCGGCAAAGGTGGCGTTGGTAAAACCACCACCAGCGCTGCCATCGGTACCGGCCTCGCCCTGCGCGGGCACAAGACTGTCATCGTCGACTTCGACGTCGGCCTGCGCAACCTCGACCTGATCATGGGCTGTGAGCGCCGCGTGGTGTATGACTTCGTCAACGTGGTCAATGGCGAAGCGACCCTGACCCAGGCCCTGATCAAAGACAAGCGCCTGGAAAACCTTTACGTACTGGCCGCCAGCCAGACCCGTGACAAGGACGCCCTGACCCAGGAAGGCGTGGAAAAAGTCATCAACGAGCTGCGCGAAAACTTCGAATACGTGGTCTGCGACTCGCCAGCGGGTATCGAGAAAGGCGCGCACCTGGCCATGTACTTCGCCGATGAAGCGATTGTCGTGACTAACCCGGAAGTCTCCTCAGTACGTGACTCGGACCGTATGCTCGGCCTCTTGGCGAGCAAATCGCGTCGCGCCGAAAAAGGCGAAGAGCCAATCAAGGAGCACCTGCTGCTGACCCGTTACAACCCTGAGCGCGTGATCAAGGGCGAAATGCTCGGCGTCGAAGACGTCGAGGAAATCCTCGCCATCCGCCTGCTCGGCGTGATCCCGGAATCGCAAGCCGTACTCAAGGCCTCGAACCAGGGCGTGCCGGTGATCCTCGATGACCAGAGCGACGCGGGCCAAGCCTACAGCGATGCAGTTGACCGCCTGCTGGGCAAGGAAGTGGCACACCGCTTCCTCGATGTGAAAAAGCAAGGCTTCATGCAACGCCTGTTTGGAGGTCGTGAATGAATATTTTTGACTTCTTTCGTGAACGCAAGAAAGAAACCACAGCGTCCATTGCGAAAGAGCGTCTGCAAATCATCGTCGCCCACGAGCGCGGCCAGCGCAGCCAGCCGGACTACCTGCCGGCGCTGCAGCAAGAACTGGTCGAGGTAATTCGCAAGTACGTGAATATCGATTCGGATCAAGTACAGGTTGCGCTGGAAAATCAGGGCAGCTGTTCCATTCTGGAACTTAACATCACGCTTCCCGACCGTTGATTGGTTGAGAGCATGCAACGGCGGCCCAGGCCGCCGTTTCTATTTGTGGAAAACCCATGCCGCTGTCGAATGTCGAAATACTCCACCAGGACACCGCCCTGCTGGTGATCAACAAGCCCACCCTGCTGCTCTCGGTACCCGGCCGCGCCGAAGACAATCGCGACTGCCTGGTGACTCGCCTGCAGGAAAATGGCTACCCGGAAGCGCGCATCGTCCATCGCCTGGACTGGGAAACCTCAGGGATCATCGTCCTGGCCCGCGACGCCGACAGCCACCGCGAGCTGTCGCGGCAGTTCCATGACCGCGAAACCGAAAAAGCCTATACCGCACTGTGCTGGGGCCAGCCCGAGCTGGATAGCGGCAGCATCGATTTGCCACTGCGCTACGACCCGCCGACCAAGCCGCGCCATGTGGTCGACCATGAGCAGGGCAAACATGCCCTGACCTACTGGAAAATCCTGGAACGCCACGCCGAACATTGCCGCGTTGAATTGACGCCCATCACCGGCCGCTCGCACCAACTGCGCGTGCATATGCTATCGATCGGCCACCCACTGCTGGGTGACGGCCTGTATGCCCACGAACAAGCCCTGGCCGCCTACCCGCGCCTATGCCTGCACGCCAGCATGCTTAGCCTGACTCACCCGCAAACGGGCGAACGCATGCGCTTCGAGTGCCCGGCACCGTTCTGAAGCTGACCTGCATTGTAGGGTGGATGACGCTGTTTTCATCCACCATCGCCGCTGGTGGATGGGTAAAGCGCCATCCACCCTACGAGGCTGAAAGTACTCCGCAGCCCGGATTGCATCCAGACTGCTTTCACCCCTGCTTGCGCGGCCAGATCAGGCTAAAACAGGCACCGCCCAGCTCTTCACTGCGGCTGATCTGCGCACGACCACTGTGCCAGTAGATGATCCGCCGAACGATGGACAAGCCCAGACCATGCCCGCCAGACGCACGGGTGCGGCTGTCATCCAGGCGCAGAAAGGGAGTGAAGATATGCTCCCAGGCCTCTTCCGGCACGCCTGGGCCGTCATCTTCGACATCCAGCCGACAGCGCTGCTGGCCCACCTGGTAGCTCACCCGTACCCGTGATTCGGCATGGCGCATGGCGTTGCTTACCAGGTTCTGCAGCGCGCGGTGCAGGTAACGCAGCTCGGCTTCAACACAGGCGCCGCCACCATCCAGGGCATCGCGCGAAGGACCGTGTTCGACCCGCACGCTGGCGCGCAGCGGGGCCAGCTCGGTGATCACCTGATCAATCAGTTCATTCAGGTCGACCGGCTGGAAATTCAGCGCCGGCGCGCCCTGCTCCAGGCGCGCGTAGGTGAGCATTTCGTCGACCAGCTTGTCGAGGTCCTGGATATCGCTGTCCATGCCGTCCATATATTTGCGCCGCGCCGCAGCGGTTTCCGCGTCGCCGATCATTTCCAGGCCAAAGCGCAGGCGCGCCACCGGCGTGCGCAGCTCATGGGATACCGCGCGAACCATCTCCCGCTGAATGCTCAGCGAGCGCTGCAAGTGCTCAGCCATGGCGTTGAAGGCCGCCGCCAGACGTCCCACCGAATCGCTGCCACGGGTCGGCACGCGGGCATCCAGGCGGCCACTGGCGATGTTCGTAGCAGCGCCTTCCAGATCACTCAAGCGCTGCTCCAGCGGCCGCACCAGCAGGTAAACCATAAAACCGATCAAACTCAGGCCCAGCGCACCGATCAGCACCAGCCACTGCGCGGGATACGGGTTCATCTGATACAGCGGGCCGATTTCCAGCACCCAGGGTGTGTCGACGATGCCGGAGAACACATGAATGCTGTCGCCACCACGCCCCAGGGCCATCACCGTGTCGCCTTCGTCCACACGACGGCGCTGATCGGGGTCGAGGTCGGCCTGATCGAGGCGCACCAGGCGCAGGTCGAAACCGAACTGCTTGTCCTTTTTCAGCGCTGCCAGCCGACGCGGCTGTTCATCCCAGGGATAGCGCACCAGTTCATCGATCAGCAGGAAGCTGGTGGCGCGGGCCAGCTGTTCGCTGACCTGCTGTACATCGGCAATCAGCAACAACGGCTGTTTGTCCAGCTGGCTGAAGATGCGCGCCTCGTGCGGGCCGGTCTGCTGCACCAGCACCTGACCGCGACGCAGGCTGTTACGCGCGCCGCTGTCCAGCCCGGCGCTTTCCAGCGGTTCAACGCGCAGCGTAATGCCGAGCAAACGCCCCCACACCGTGACCGCGCGACGCCGCTCGATATCCACCATCGGTGAGAGGTTATCGGCCATCAGGCGGAAAGTGCCTTGGGCCAGGCGCTCACGGTATTGATCGACCCGCACTTCGTTGAGCAGTTGCAGCGCACCGACGCCGAGCAGCGCCACGAGCACCAGCACAGCGAGCATGCCGCCATAGATGCGCAGGAAGATCGAGTTCATGGCCGCGAATTCATATCAGCGCTTCAGCCGCTTCGGCGACAAACAGATAACCCTTGCTGCGCACGGTCTTGATTAGCCGTGGGTGCATCGGGTCGTCGCCGATTTTCGGGCGGATGCGCGAAATGCGCACGTCGATGGAACGGTCCTGGCCGTCGTATTCGATGCCGCGCAGGGCGTTGAAGATTTCCTCACGCGAGAGAATCCGCCCAGCATTGGAGGTCAGCAGCCACAATAGGTCGAACTCGGCGCTGGTCAGCTCGATGCCCTGCTCGCCCAGCCAGGCCTCACGCATGGCGCTATCGATCACCAGCGGGCCGAACTGCAGACGCCGGCGCTCACTAGTCGCCTGCGCCTCGCTGCCTTCATGGCGGCGCAACAACGCACGAATGCGCGCCAGCAGCACGCGTGGGCGAACCGGCTTGCATACATAGTCGTCCGCGCCCATTTCCAGGCCCAGCACCTGGTCCATGTCATCGGTACGTGCGGTGAGCATCAGGATCGGCCCCTCATATTGCCCGCGCACCTTGCGGCAGATCGACAGACCGTCTTCGCCCGGCAACATCAGGTCGAGAATCACCAAGTCGGGCTGCTCCTGCAAAATCCGCGCGGCAGCCTGTGCGCCATCCATCTCGATGGACACATTGAGGCCATTGCTCTGCAGGTACTCACGGGTCAACTCGGCCAGGCGCTGGTCGTCTTCGACAATAAGAATGTGCCACGACTGCTGCTCCACGACGGACTCCTGACAACACGGAAACGGCCGGCATTGTATCAATGCCCCAGGCACTGCATAGCGCATGCCATATTTCTGTAAAAACACTAGATGTAGTATTGACCTATGAGATAGACCACGTCTGGGCGAACCATGGAAAAAGCCCGCTCAACACCGACGAACGGTGCAACCCAGCAAGCATGCGGGCTTGCCGCCAATCGCGCGGTTTAACCCACAATTCACCCACAACTTATCCACAGGTTGTTCTTGCTCTATCGCCTTGCAATACCCCAGATAGCGCATTATCTTGTATGCCAATCGCGCGACACCCACCACATGTTGGGTTTAGCCTGGCAACCGGACACAAAAGAATGACTCGCACACGGCCTGATCCCAGCCCGTCACCGGTCGCCTGAAAGACCTTTGCAGTACGCCTGCTCTACCGCAGCAGGCCACACTTCAGCGCAGCGCCCGGCGCGCCTGAACATAAATAAAGCGCCAACCGCGCACGCGGTTGCACCACTAGATGTAGTAGTTGAGGCGCAAAAATACCTTGACGTAGGACTCTTGAGCCAGGAGGGCGCTTTAGTTGTACCTCCCTGCCCAATTTGCAAGTCCCCATGTGTTCGGCCTCTGGCTGCGCCCATGGCATTTATGAAATGGAATGAACGAGCGTTGTTCGCAGTGATCGACAGCTAAAGCGTCCATCTAACAAATACAGAACATGGAGATATTCATGCACACCGACACCTCCCGCGAGAACCCGCAGGCCAATGCGCCGCAGGCCACCGATGACAACCAGAGCCTGAGCGCCACCGCGCCCGGTCAACTGCGTGTGATCAAACGTAACGGCACCGTGGTGCCCTACACCGATGACAAGATCACTGTTGCCATCACCAAGGCCTTTCTCGCTGTTGAAGGCGGCACCGCAGCCGCCTCGTCGCGTATCCATGAAACCGTTGCGCGCCTGACCGAGCAGGTCACCGCGACCTTCAAGCGCCGCATGCCATCCGGCGGCACAATCCATATCGAAGAAATCCAGGACCAGGTTGAACTGGCCCTGATGCGTTCCGGCGAGCAGAAAGTGGCTCGCGACTACGTGATCTACCGCGAATCGCGCAGCCAGGCGCGCAAGACCGACGCCGCCACCGAAGTCGCTCAGCCGCACCCAAGCATCCGCGTTACCCACCTCGACGGTACGGTTGCGCCGCTGGACATGGGTCGCCTCAACACCATCGTTACCGAAGCCTGCGAAGGCCTGGCCGAAGTCGACGGCGAGCTGATCCAGAAAGAAACCCTGAAGAACCTCTACGACGGCGTAGCGCAAAGCGACGTCAGCACCGCCCTGGTGATGACCGCGCGCACCCTGGTTGAGCGTGAGCCCAACTACAGCTACGTCACCGCCCGCCTGCTGATGGACAACATCCGCGCCGAAGGCCTGGGTTTCCTCGGCGTGGCCAGCAGCGCCACTCACCACGAAATGAGCGAGCTGTACGCCCAGGCACTGCCGGCTTACATCACCAAGGGTATCGAGTACGAATTGCTCAATCCGGTGCTGGCCAGCTTCGACCTGGAAAAACTCGGCAAGGCGATCAACCACGAGCGCGATCAGCAGTTCACCTACCTGGGCCTGCAGACCCTGTACGACCGCTACTTCATCCACAAGGACGGCATCCGTTTCGAGCTGCCACAAGTGTTCTTCATGCGCGTGGCCATGGGCCTGGCGATTGAAGAGAAGCAGAAAGAAGACCGCGCCATCGAGTTCTACAACCTGTTGTCGTCCTTCGACTACATGGCCTCGACGCCGACCCTGTTCAACGCCGGCACCCTGCGTCCACAGCTCTCCAGCTGCTACCTGACCACCGTGCCGGACGACCTGTCGGGCATCTACGGCGCCATCCACGACAACGCCATGCTGTCCAAGTTTGCCGGCGGCCTGGGCAACGACTGGACCCCAGTACGTGCCCTGGGCGCCTACATCAAAGGCACCAACGGCAAGTCGCAAGGGGTTGTGCCGTTCCTCAAAGTGGTCAACGACACCGCAGTAGCAGTTAACCAGGGCGGCAAGCGCAAGGGCGCGGTCTGCGCCTACCTGGAAACCTGGCACATGGACATTGAAGAGTTCATCGAGCTGCGCAAGAACACCGGTGACGACCGTCGCCGCACCCATGACATGAACACCGCCAACTGGATTCCAGACCTGTTTATGAAGCGCGTGTTCGACGACGGCCAGTGGACCCTGTTTTCGCCGTCCGAAGTGCCAGACCTGCACGACCTGACCGGCAAAGCCTTCGAAGAGCGCTACGAGTACTACGAAGCCCTGACCCAGTACGGCGGCAAGATCAAGCTGTTCAAGACCATCCAAGCCAAAGACCTGTGGCGCAAGATGCTCTCGATGCTGTTCGAAACCGGCCACCCATGGTTGACCTTCAAAGACCCATGCAACCTGCGCAGCCCGCAGCAGCACGTGGGCGTGGTCCACAGCTCGAACCTGTGCACCGAGATCACCCTGAACACCAATGCCGACGAAATTGCCGTGTGCAACCTGGGCTCGGTCAACCTGCCGAACCACATCGTTGACGGCAAGCTGGACACCGCCAAGCTGCAGAAGACCATCAAGGTCGCTGTGCGCATGCTCGATAACGTTATCGACATCAACTACTACAGCGTACCGCAGGCGAAGAACTCCAACTTCAAGCACCGCCCAGTCGGCCTCGGCATCATGGGCTTCCAGGACGCCCTGTACCTGCAGCACATCCCGTACGGCTCCGACGCCGCCGTAGAATTTGCCGACAAGTCGATGGAAGCGGTCAGCTACTACGCCATCCAGGCCTCCTGTGACCTGGCCGACGAGCGCGGCAGCTACTCCACCTTCGAAGGCTCGCTGTGGAGCAAAGGCATCCTGCCCCTGGATTCGCAGCAGATCCTCATCGAAGCGCGTGGCCAGAAGTACATCGACGTTGACCTGACCGAGTCCCTGGACTGGGCCCCAGTACGTGCCCGTGTGCAGAAAGGCATCCGCAACTCGAACATCATGGCCATCGCACCGACCGCGACCATCGCCAACATCACCGGCGTATCGCAGTCGATCGAACCGACCTACCAGAACCTCTACGTGAAATCGAACCTCTCGGGCGAATTCACCGTGATCAACCCGTACCTGGTTCGCGACCTCAAAGCTCGCGGCCTGTGGGACTCGGTGATGATCAACGACCTCAAGTACTACGACGGTTCCGTGCAGCAGATCGAGCGCATCCCGCAAGAGCTGAAAGACCTGTACGCCACCGCGTTTGAAGTCGACACCAAGTGGATCGTTGACGCTGCCAGCCGTCGCCAGAAGTGGATCGACCAGGCGCAATCGCTGAACCTCTACATCGCCGGCGCATCGGGCAAGAAGCTCGACGTGACCTACCGCATGGCTTGGTACCGTGGCCTGAAAACCACCTACTACCTCCGTGCCCTGGCCGCGACCAGCACCGAGAAGTCCACCATCAGCACCAGCAAGTTGAATGCGGTGTCCAGTGGTGGCAACGATGGCCTCAGCGCAGCACCGGCCAAGGCCCCGGAAGTGGAAATGAGCGCAGGCCCAGCACCAGTACCAAAAGCCTGCGCCATCGACGAACCAGACTGCGAGGCTTGTCAGTAAGCGCGCGGATCTGAGCGGCGCGCGCGTTGTTGCCTGGTAGGTCGGCCCCCATCACATACAGTCGTATGCTCAGGGGTTCCAACCTACCAGGCGCCTAGCGCCCACTCGCTCAGCTACGCGCTCGAATGTCGAGCAAAGAGCACAAGCGACACACCGTTTTATCCCCTCGCCCCTTCGGGGAGAGGGCTAGGGAGAGGGGCAAAAGCAACACCGCCCTCCCCACTCATTACCATCCCCCGCCTTTACCGGCGTGGGCTTCGGGGCAACGGCCAGTCACTAGAGCCACCCCGACCAGCGGTACCCGTTTTGCCCTTGCGCGCTGTACGCAACGGAACACAATAAAGACTGTATATCCACACAGGTCGGTTATTTCACCGGCCCGCAAGCAGGAGCCAAGCCATGCTGAGCTGGGATGAATTTGACAAGGAAGACGGCGCCGAAGCCGTTGTAACCAACAAAGCCACTGCCCACATGGCAGACATGAGCATCGACAAGCTCGACCAGGTTGGCGGTGCCGCCGCCGTTGAAGCCCGCGCCGTGGCCAGCGATGACAGCGACGCCGTGGCCCGCGCCAAAGCCTCGCTCGATCAACTCGACATCGCCGAAGGCCTGGCCGAGCTGGAAGGCACCGCCGCGCGCGTAGCCGTCGACGAAAAACGCATGATCAACTGCCGCGCCGACCTCAACCAGCTCGTACCCTTCAAGTACGACTGGGCCTGGCAGAAGTATCTGGATGGTTGCGCCAACCACTGGATGCCGCAAGAAGTGAACATGAACGCGGACATCGCGTTGTGGAAAACCCCGGACGGCCTGACCGACGACGAGCGCCGCATCGTCATGCGCAACCTCGGCTTCTTCTCCACCGCCGACAGCCTGGTTGCCAACAACCTCGCCCTGGCCGTGTACCGCCTGATCACCAACCCGGAGTGCCGCCAGTACATCCTGCGCCAAACCTTCGAAGAGGCGATCCACACCCACGCCTACCAGTACTGCATCGAATCGCTGGGCATGGATGAAGGCGCGATCTTCAACATGTACCACGAGATTCCATCGGTCGCGAAGAAAGCCAGCTGGGGCCTCAAGTACACCCGCTCGATCTCCGACCCGACCTTCAACACCGGCACCGTCGAGACCGACAAAGAACTACTGCGCAACCTGATCGCCTACTACTGCGTACTGGAAGGCATCTTCTTCTATTGCGGCTTCACCCAGATCCTCTCCATGGGTCGCCGCAACAAAATGACCGGCGTGGCTGAGCAGTTCCAATACATCCTGCGTGACGAGTCCATGCACTTGAACTTCGGCATCGACGTGATCAACCAGATCAAGATCGAAAACCCGCACCTGTGGGATGCCCAGCTCAAAGACGAAGCCACCCAGATGATCCTCCAGGGCACCCAACTGGAAATCGAATACGCCCGCGACACCATGCCGCGCGGCGTACTGGGCATGAACGCGGCGATGATGGAGGACTACCTCAAATTCATCGCCAACCGTCGTTTGACCCAGATCGGTTTGAAGGAAGAGTACCCAGGTACCTCCAACCCGTTCCCATGGATGTCGGAAATCATGGACCTGAAGAAGGAGAAGAACTTCTTCGAGACGCGGGTTATTGAGTATCAGACTGGTGGGGCGTTGAGCTGGGATTGATTCCAGTCAGTCACTAAAGAGATTAAAAACGCTTTACCTGAAATAGATGTTTAGGGTGACGATTGAAATTAAGAGCCCCGCCTTGTGCGGGGCTTTTATTGCCGCTGCAGAACACCACGACCACTATCGGCCGAGTTTAAATACCTACTAGGAGAGCAAGATGAAGGAGCGTCGCACGACTATATTGATGGTCATATTGTTGGCAATGGTCGGTGTATTTATTCTGAAACCGTCGTTAGAAATAGCCCCGTCTACAGTCGAAACCACTCTCCCACCAAAGGAAGACCTCCTGCCCGGCGAGAATGAAATCAAAAAAGTTGAAATTGCCAGAGGCGACGACGGAAACCTATACGCCACCGTCCACTATTATTTCATAGGAGATTTGGCAACCCCACAAATCCGGGTACTTGCTGACAGTCCGGCCCCATCTTCTGAACTGTATTGGTTTCCAAGCCAAGTAGCACCAGTCGAAAAAGGCGCCAACACAGTAAGAGTAGAAATTGTACGACCGTATGAACCCACAGAAGAATTCACTAGCAAAAAAGTTACCGTATCTTTCGTTAATGGCCCTGGCAACTCAAACGCCACCACCACTAAAAAAGAAATTGACTACAATATCAGCTGGATCACGCAGCTAAAATACGAAAATGATCGCGAACTGGCAAAAAAAACTAACGATGAACTGTATAAGGAATCCGTTGAACTAATTGACAGATCCGAAAACAACATCACACTCAATAATGCAAAATTTTATCTTGAGCGAATACTTCTCAAAGACCCATCTTACATAAATGCCTACCCCGAACTAGCACGCGTCGCAATGAAAACCAACTGGGGCTCTGAAGGCCTTAAACAAGCCGAAAACTACTTGAGTATGGGGCTGGCCCATAAGCCAGACCACGCCAACTCTCATGTATTGCTAGGCTACGTTTACGCCCATCAAGAAAAATTTGATAACGCTCACCAAGCGTTCGAAACCGCAGCAAATATCGGCACCGAGAACCTGTGGTTATGGACCAACTGGGCTGAGCTGTACAAAATGCAAGGCGACTCGGAAAAAGCTATCGACATGTACCAGAAAGCGGTTGCCGGTACTCGCCCTTTTAATACCTACGACCGCGCACGATTGGATGCCTACCAGAACCTGTTCACTCTGCTGGGTAGAGAAGACCGTATTGCCCAAGCAGAACAGCTGCACGTCAAACGCGCAGATGAGTTCACCAATATTCCATGCTTACGTAGTGAATATGCGACCTTCAAGCTTTATAACTACCAGGACTATGACGGCGCACTTGCAGAAAGCCACAAAGCCATGACCAACGGCTGCAATACCGACCAATCTCGCCAAATCATGGCCCTGGCCAACTACGTAGGTTGGATGAAGGCAAAAGAAGATCAGCGCGCTGCATATTTTTCCCAAGCACAATTACTGTTCCCAACCTCACCAAAACTGCTCTACACGCTTGCTGGCGACGACAAAACTGCCGGGGTATTAGATGAACTTAAGAAGAAAACCATCAGCATCGATATTAGAGACGGCAACAACCTCAATGCACTAACTTATGCCTTGATGGAAAATAACGTAGATGCTGCGCGCCGCCTAATTAAACATGGCGCAAAACTCACAGAGATTGTTGGAGAACAGAATTACCCGATTACAATGACGCCGATTTTCTACCAACACATCGAAGGCGTGCAATTAATGCTGGACCAAGGCATTAGCTTACCCTCTGTTAAATTCCGCGGAGAGTCTGCCCTCGACTACGCAGAAAAATCGCAGAACACCGAAATCATACGACTGGTTAAGAGTAAAATTAAAACCTGAACCATGACGACCTGGTGCAAAGTGAGTAGTTTTTGAACAATTGGGACAGGTCTCTATTAACCGCAGCACACCTATATTTCTACTATCTATTTCACACTTACGGTTAGTTGCGTTCTTTTTGCTTATGCAAAGAGAACGCAACTAAAGAGAAAACACACCCGGCATCCGGGTTTCGCTGCGCTCAACTCCCTCCGGCACTGTTCCGAGGGTCGTCACGGTGGGCCATTCTTGGCCCATCGTTCCTCGCTTGGCATCCATGCCAAACGCCCCCTCCACAGCACCTCCACTCGGCCTCCTGACGGGATTCGGGGACCGCGTTGCCTAGGCGACGTGTGGAAGGTAGAGCGTAGAAGCCGAAGCAGAACCATCGCGGCCAAGGCCGCTCCTACAATTTGTTCTGCGTTATCACAGGCGACGCCAAACGCCCCATCAGGAGGCCGAGTGGAATCGTTGCGCAAGGGGTTGAGCGGCATGGATGCCGCGAGAGCCGCGATGGGCCAGGGATGGCCCTTCGCGGCGGGCCCCTGGAGCAATGATGGAGCGAGGGAACCCGACGAAGTCGGGCCGGATGCAAGGGGCAAGACCTTTTGCTTACTTTTGGGGCGTTTGCCAAAAGTGAGCCGCCGTAAGGGCGGAACCGTTCAGCCGGGCAACACATAAGCAGCGTCTGTATGCAGAGTCCAACGCAGCCCAGTCGTAGGATGGGGCGGGCCACCTAGGTGGAGCACAGCGATACCCATCGCAAAACCGGTGGCCTTGATGCCAGGTGGGAATATCCGTTTGTTCTGAAATGCCTGGCAGTCGACCCACATTCGCCTACGCATAAAAAACCCGGCTCTTGGCGAGAAGAGCCGGGCTTGGCCTTACAGGGATGCTATCAGGCCTTGTCGACGCGTTTTTTGACCGCCTCCTTGACGTCGCCCTTGAGTTGTTGGCCTTTGCCCTTTACTTGCTGAGCAAGTAGCCCGGACAATCACCGCAGCGGTGGATGGGTAAAGCGTCATCCACCCTACGCGCGGCATCCGTAGGGTGGACAACGCGAAGCTTGTCCACCATGGTTCAAACACCCAAACGCTCAAGGATGAGCCGCCATGCCCAACTATCGCCGCGCCCGTGTTGCCGGTGCCACTTACTTCTTTACCGTCAACCTGCGTGACCGCAGCAGCAATCTGCTGGTCCGTGAAATCGATCTATTGCGCGAGACAGTACGCGCGACACGGTTGCGCCATCCCTTCCATATCGATGCCTGGGTGGTACTACCTGAACATATGCACTGCATGTGGACGCTACCGCCAGCCGATACCGACTTTGCCTTGCGCTGGAAGGTCATCAAGTTCGCCTTCGCCAAACGCTTGCCAATCACCGAAGCCCGCTCCGTCAATCAACAGCGCCGACGCGAGCGCGGTATCTGGCAGCGGCGCTACTGGGAACATCTGATCCGCGATGAAGGGGATTACCAACGCCACTTCGACTACATCCATTCAAATCCGCTAAAGCATGGGTATGTCGAACGGCTGGCGGACTGGCCCTATTCAAGCTTTCACCGTGCAGTGGCAACGGGTGTTTATTCCGCAGAGTGGTGCGTTGAGCCGAAGCAGATCGACAGTGGTTATGGTGAGTGAACATGTAACCGAACAACCACCGCAACGGCGGATGAAAAAAGCCTCATCCACCCTACGGACACCCATGCGCGGGGACGTAGCGTGTAGCCCGGACAACCGCAACAACGGTAGATCAATAGAGCGTCATCCAACCTAAGCGGTGATGGGTATTTGTAGGCTGGACAACGCAAAGCTTGTCCACCGTGATAAACAAGCCATCAACAAAAACCAACACCGCACGAGGCTTTTGCCTTTCAATCCGCGACCTCACAGGCGACGCCAAACGCCAATCGGCAGTCGTTAATACCGCACAACTAACGCTTATCCGGCCTCGCCAACCCCGCCAAACTCGAAGCGCGCTCCCCGCCTGAACCACGCTTAACCACACTGAACGTGCCATCGGTTTCCAGAACAACGCCCTCAACATCCGCGAGCGCTTCAATACCTGCAGACCGAATACAAGAACGCACCTCATCCTCGGTCACTCGGGCCGCTCGCATGGCGCCGGGCAGAAACTCGCCACGGTGGAACAACAGTGCCGGTTCTCCGGTTACCAGACGACGTACCCAGCGGACACGGACACTGGTCCACGTGACCAGGTATTGCAGGCCAATTAGCAAGGCCATGGCCAGCGCGCCCTGGGCCAGGGAAACGTCCTTGCTGAGCAGAATGGTAGCGAGCGTCGAGCCCAACGCGATAGTGACGACCAGATCGAAGGCATTCATTTTTGACAACGTGCGCTTGCCCGAAAGGCGGAGGAAAAGCACCAGGCTGATATATGCCAGCACGCCGACCGTTACCGTGCGAACGAGCACCTGCCCACCATCGAAAAACATACCTTCCATCACCGCTCTCCTTTCGCGTTAGCTGTACGCAACGTTTGATCGTACCCACCCTGTGCGTGGGTACACACCCTTGATGCCCTGCGCCGATCACTACCCGGCTCTACACCTCAGCGCGCCTCTATCACGGAGCAGCAAGTAGCCCCGGACAACCGACACGCCAAATTGCGAATGAACAACGCGTCATCCACCCTACGCAATAATGGACAGTTGTAGGGCGGATAACGCGCAGCTTATCTGTCTGAAAGGAGGCAGATTTATCCACGCCCCCTTTTTCGTTTTGAGCATTTCAGGGGAGCTCGGCTGGTTCAGCCTCGTGGGCCTTATGCAACAGCTCGATAAACGGCCTGGCCTCTTCAAAGGTATGGGAGGCAACGGCGGTGACTGGAATCCCTGGGGTCCATGAGTTCATCACAGCCGCGCCGGAAAGCGCTTTCAAGCGGTCAAGACTGATGAACTCGTGGCGCTGGGGCACCTCAAGGCGTTCAAGCTGACGCTGAACGATGCCCATCATGGTGCCTTTCAACATATCGGCCTTGGGCCAGATCACTGCCTCACCATCCCAGAACACCAGATTCCATATCGTGGCCTCGCTCAAATACCCACGCTCATTCACAAAAGCCGCATCGTCAAAGCCCTGCCGTATGGCTTGGTGAAGGTAATAGGTCTTGCCAACCTCACCGACATGTTTGATTGCAGCCAGAGGCCTCTGATGCTCAATTGCGCTCAACCGCAAGGGACCTTTCGGCCCGGCGGATGGGGCTGCAGTACGGACAAATACGGCAGGCTCCACATTCATGCTATCGGCGATGAACTCGCCGTGAGGTGAAAAGACGGTAAGCGTCAGCGACTGATCTCTCGCCCCCTCTTCAATCGCCATCCGTATGTACGAGCGCAGCAACTCATCGGACGGTGCCCGGCCAAAAAACGCCAAGGAGGCATTGCGCAGACGATCGAGGTGAAGATCCAGCCCCTTGATCTTGGCGTCTCTCACCTGCATCGCCGTGAAGTGAGCGAACCCTGCGAACGCCAGAGGGTTCAACTGCGCAGCGGTGCCAGGATGTCCATTGATATAGGAAAGATAGGTGTGCGGATGGGTCGTCATAAGATAGCTCCTGATGGCGCTCAATTAATCGAGCCCCTATCATCGACCCTGACAGCACTGTGAGAGTCAAGGCGGAAAATGCGATGAAAATAGGTGAGCTATCCAAGCGTTCTGGCGTGAGCATACGCATGCTCCGCTACTACGAAACCGAAGGGCTGCTGAAACCGAGGCGCACCGAAAGCGGGTATCGCGATTACGCGGCAGAAGAATTACGAACCGTCGAGCGCATCCGATTGCTCGGCGCGGCCGGCATGACCCTGGCGACCATCTTGAAATTCTTGCCGTGCGTGAGAGGCGAAGGTCTCGCTTTTGAGCCATGCGATGAGCTACGTAGCGTCCTGCATGAGCAAATCCGTATTGCCGATCAGAAGACAGCGGAGCTGGCCCAAAGCCGGACGATTCTGGAGAGTTTCCTTCAGGAAGTTGAGCGCGACTGAGTGAGTAGCCCGGATAACCGCCACAGTGGTGGATGAAAAACGCGCCATCCGCCCTACAGGCTCGCCCGCTACGCTCACGACCGTTTTGCGCGACAGATCACCCGGCATGTCGAGCAGATGCAATACCCTGCTCGGACCCCATACAGAAGCAAACGACGATGAACGACAGCAGCAACCTGATCCTATTCCTCGCGACCCAGTTTCTGCTGCCGTTGGGCATCGCGTTTGCCTATTGCCGAAGCAAGGGCATTGCCACCCAGTCGTGGCGAGCAGGCGGCATATTTCTGATTGCCATGTCGGTTGCGATGCTGCTTTTTACCGGCCTGCTCGGCTTACCAGTCCATGTGAAGAACGTCGGTTTTATGACAAACAGGCCCATGGGGTTTACCTGCGGAGCCATCGGTATCGTCGCCGGTATCGTGATGAGCTATGTAGCGCGACGTTTTGAAAGCGAGCGTAGCGAGTAGCCCAAAAGCAGCTGGGGCACGCAACACCCTTCTATAAGCGGTGCGAAGTCTGCGGCTAGATATCAATGAAAGCATCCATAAGAAACAGGGGCAGAGCACATATTTCACGTTTGGCTAGCGCAGCCAGCGTCCTGCTCTGCTCAAATGCCGGATAGCCCATCAGCGCTCAATCGCAAAACGTCGAGGGATAACACGCGTATGGACACCCGATTTCTGACCCTCATGGAATTCCAGAACGTCTATTTCTACCGCTTCGTTACCCTCGCCATTTTCGTCACGGTCGGCGTTCTGTTGCTGTTCACACTGCCCGATATGAAACGCGCCGAGGTATGGGTGGTTGTACCGGTGCTGTTTATCCTGTGGGGCCGCTTTGCCGTTGAATATTTCAGGGTCAGAAAATGTGGCCCTGCGTTTATCCATAACGATGAGCTGGTGATTTCCCGCGACGCGGGTCAACGGCAGATTCCCTTGACCCGCATTCGCGCGGTTACCTCCAAACACAGCCTGTTTATGGTGCGCCGTTATCGCTCGTGGACGGATCACCTGGCATTTCTGCAGGTCACGCTGAACAACGGCGAGCGCGTTTACACCCTGGCGGAGAGCAAAGTGTTTGAGTACCCGGCGGGCAAGAAAACGCTGAGCGCGATTCAGGCCGCCGTTCTTGCGGCCAAAACAAAGAGCCTCATGTCACAGCCAAACCACGACGCGGTGCGTTCGGCTTAGATGCGTGAAATGCGTGGGTAGCCGCACCAAGAACACGACACCACCCCGCAAGGCAGCCTGACGCCAAAGCGCCTGTGCAAGGAGGCAGGCCAACCCCAGCTATACAGCCCAACCTACAGCGTACACAGCCCTCCCGGCACCGCCATCACCCAATCGCGCACCGCCTGAATGGTCGGGTCGTTCTTGCGGCTCTCCGGGTACACCAGAAAGAACGGCTTGCCTTCCAGCTCCGGGCCGAAGGGCTGTATCAGCCGCCCTTCCCTCAGCTCATCCTCGATCAGTTGGCGACTCATCAACGCCACACCCTGCGCGCCGACGGCGGCCGAGATGGCATGGGTCTCGTCGGAGAACACCAGCCCGGCGCCAACATCCAGCCCCGGCACTTGGGCCTTCTTCTGCCATATGGCCCAATCCAGCGGTGAAGAAACAACGGCCTGATTACGAAAGTGAATCAGCGAATGCTTGGGCAGCTCGGCCGCATCGTGCAAGCCGAGGTGTGGGCTGCAGGCCGGGATAAAGGTGTTGTCGAACAGCTTTTCGGCCACCAGCCCCGGCCAGCGGCCGTCGCCGTAACGAATGGCGATATCTGCAGTAACGCCATCCAGCGCCACCGGCTCATGGGAGGCGTGAATACGCAGGTCGATAGTCGGGTGGGCATCGCGCAGCATGCACACCCAGGACAACAACCAACGCACCGCCACGGCTGGCGTGGTGCTGAGCGTAATGGCCTGACGACAGGGCAACGCACTGAGGCGTCTAGCCGTTGCGCTGATGCTGTCGAAAGCGCTTTCCAGCACTTGCTGCAACTCACGCCCCTGGGCGGTCAACTCAAGCTGGCGCGGCTTGCGCAGAAACAACGCGACGCCGAGCGATTCTTCCAGGGTCCGAATCTGGTGACTGATCGCCGTGGCAGTCACCGAGAGTTCTTCCGCGGCCTGCTTGGCACTCTCGTGGCGGGCAGCCGCTTCAAAGGCCCGCAAGGCGGAAAGCGAAGGTAACCAGCGTTGCGCCATAGATGAACCCTCCTCATCCATACCTGAAAATAATCGTCGTTTGTCGCCCGTGCGGGCTGAACTTAGCCTGAGCTTGCAGTGAATAACAGATGAATTCAACTTCGAAAGGAGACTCGACATGCCACATATCCTGCACCTGGACACCAGCGCCCGCCCCGGCCTCGCCGGCAAAGATCTGCACGGTTCACACAGCCGCAACCTCACTCAGCGCTTTGTCAGCCAATGGTTGGCCTGTCGCGGGCAAGACACCCTCACCTACCGCGACATCGGCCAGAACCCGCCGTCAATCATCGACCACGACTGGATTGCCGCCGCCTTTACCCCGGAGCAGCAGCGCGAGCCGTGGATGCAGGACACGTTGGTCGAAAGTGACCAATTAGTCGATGAGTTGATTGCCGCAGACGTGCTGGTGATCGGCGCGCCGCTCTATAACTTCGGCATGCCGGCCGCGCTCAAAGCCTGGGTCGATCAGGTCGTGCGTGCCGGCCGAACGGTGGAGATCGATGAAAGTAACCCGCTCGACCCTTACGTGCCGATGCTCGCTGACCGCCCCCGCCATGCCGTCATTCTCTCGGCCCGAGGCGGGGTCGGCTTTGGCGTTGGCGGCGCGATGGCGCATATGAACCATCTGGAACCCAGCCTGATCACCGCCCTCGGCTTTATCGGCATTACCCAGGTGCACCAGATTGCCATCGAGGGTCAGGAGGTCGGCGGTGAGCTGCTGGCCGAGTCCGTGGCCCAAGCCATGAACCGGGTCGATGCGTTGGTCGCGCAGCTGCAACAGGCGCTACAGCCAAACCGGATGCCTGAGCCAGCCTGAACACCGCCGACCGCGCCACGGTGGCTGCGTTGTAGGGTGGACAACGCGAAGCTTGTCCACCTTGATGGTCAAAAACGCTAGGGGAGTTAACGCCTACCAAGCCAGTACTGCGGGCGTCGGCGGTGATGGGCAACAGCCAGAACCTGAAAGCCGTCAGGCTTTTCCCGGTAAACGATGGATAACGGAAAGCGGTGAAGGGGAACTCTGCGGATATCTGGCTCAAGCTCAACTAGCCAGGCTTTTGGTGATTCGCCAATCAAGGTAGCCAGGGCCCCGAACTCCGTAACGAGGGCCCCACCCAATCCAGGAACCTTCGATTCGTAATAACCGACTGATTCAAGAAACTCGGCTTCCGCTGCCGGGTGAAAAGAATAATTCATCGAATCAGGGCCCTAGCCTTCTTTATCACCTCATCACCGGGCACAGCCTGAACCGAGCCACTATCAAGCTCTTCTGCTCGCCGTCGTGCTTCAAGCAACCAGTCTGATCGAAGCTCTTCTTCTGAGGGGCTCTCCAGACTCAGGACCAAACGCTGGATCAACTGCGCACGTTCCTTCTTGGGAAGATGAAGAGCTTCATCCTCAATTTCCTGCAGATCCATGGAAAAACCTCTCGCTTGTCTATCGGCAAATCTTGGCACGGATGGCTAGCAGGTGCCATGGTTCGGTACCTGTGCGTTACAAGGGGAAAACCAGCGCATGTTCGCAACACGCTATTCGCATCTCACGGGCAACACAACGCGGCCACGCCCGCCGCTGAGCAACGCGCTATTTTTTTACGCAGGCAAACAGCGCATTCCCTGAAGCCCCGTCCCAGGGAATAAGCTTCTGGTAGTCATGCTCAAACACATGCACTGCAAAGTACGGTTGCAACAGCGCCTGCAATTCAACAAAGCCCACCGCCACCATCGGGTGCTCGTCGTGCCACAAGTGGGTTTCATCAGCCGTGGTCTTTTCAATGCGCAGTGCAGCGTCTGCTGCTCGCCCTCACCGGCGTAATGCCAGCCGGAACTGAAGGTGAAGTGGTCGTCCGCGTAGTGGGCGCTGTGCGCGGCAAATAGGCTGTTATCGATTTTGCCCTTGTCGACCAAGTTAAAGCAGAACAGCCCATCGACTGCGAGCGCCGCATGGGCGCTGGCGATGCAGGCTTTCAGACGTTCGATGCCAGCACGCCCAGCCGAGGGCGGTACACTAGCGCCCTCGCGCCCGCCCCGGAGCTAGACTGACGATGTTCACCCTTGTACACCTGGATAGCCCGCCACCCGAATCGCTGAACAGCCAGGTGCTGCAGATGGTGGTGGACTACCTCAGCGACATCAGCCCGGTGTCGCTGACGCCCAGCAACCCGCTGTATCAGCTGTACCAGTACGTAATTGGCTACGAGATGCACCTGTACCTGCAGGCCATGGACAGTGAGCTGCAGAGCAGTGCGCGGTTGATCCTGGCCCTGAGTGATCAGGATCCGTCCCAGGTGCTCGGCTTTGCCCTGTACCTGCCGGCCCAGGATACTCCCGAGGCCTGCACCCTGGCCTATATGGCCGTGCAGGCCAGCCAACGCCGCCACGGCATTGCCCGCGCCATGCTGCAACAGATGATTAGCCGCTACCCGCACGCCGAACTGGCCTGCGTGGCGGGCAAGGTTGCGACGTTCGAAGCCATGGGTTTTCAGGTGCTGGCCGCGCGTGGACCGCAGGTGCTGATGAGTACTCGGGATCACAGCGCAGACGGCATGCTGGCGGTGCAGGACCTGGCGCCGATTTTCCAATCCACGGAAGTCCGGCAGATCCACGCCTACCTGATGAAGCAGCATGGCAAACGGGCCATGAGCGACGCGGAGAAACAGCGCGACCGCCTGCTCGACCAGATGACCCAGCAGGCGCAGGCGCTGGTGCGCGAACGGCTTATCGTGCATTGAGCCCAGCATGACAGCCGCCACAGAGAAACCGCGCTGAGCGCGCCACATACAAGCGAAACGCCGATGACCATTCTGACTATTTCCGCCGCCTGCCTGCTCGACGATGCCGGTCGCCTGCTGCTGGTACGTAAACGCGACACCCAGGCCTTTATGCTGCCCGGCGGCAAGGCCGAGCCGGGTGAGGACGCCATCAGCGCGTTGACCCGCGAGCTGGCCGAGGAGCTCAACCTCAGCCTGCCGACCAGCGCCCTGCAACCGCTAGGCCAGTTCCGCGCAGCAGCAGCCAACGAGGCGAACACCTGGATCGACGCCAGCGTCTTCCAGGCCCGCCTGACACACCACGTCAGCGCCGCTGCCGAACTGGAAGAATTGCGCTGGCTCGCACCAGGCGAGGTGCCACCCGCAACCCTGGCCCCACTGCTACGCGAGCATGTGCTGCCGTTGCTATGGCCTGCGGCTCAGTAAACTCAAGACGGGTTTAACCAGGCAGTTTTTAACAACCCGCCAGGCTCGCAGTCACTGTATCGCTTACTCCAACACCGGGCGGGCGTTGATCGCTTGCACCGGACGATTGTTGTGGTGATGCACCACCGCCAAGAACTTCTCTATTTGCGCTTTGGAGGCAGTAATTGGCTGTTTCATCACCAGCCAGCGCACGCCCTCGGAGCACGGTGGTGTGGTCAAAGAGCCATTAAAACGGTAGTAATCGCGGTTTTCCGGCAGGATTTCCAGGGGGGAAATGTCCGCGGTCAGCGCCAGCTTTTCGCCTTGTTTCGGCATCTGTGCCCAGGCTTTTTCCAGCGCTTTATTCGCTTTGCCCTCACTCACCATGACCGCTACAACGGCCAGGTGGCCATCCTTGTCGGCGTGTACAAGATGCCCTTCCATTGGGAAGGATTTGCCATTGATCAGGTTTTCACTCGGCACGTGAAAGTGAAACTGTTTTAGCTCGAACTGAATGCCATCAACGACGATGGAGCTGCCGGTCTGGGCGTTTATCTGAACGGTGTGGCCGTTGTTAAGGATTTCGGTGCTGCCGGCGTTGTAGGCAAAGTCGATGGGCTGCAACTTGGCATCGATAAACCCGCTCAGGTTGATCGGCGACTGATTACTCCCGGCGCACGCGCCGTACTCTGGGCTGAGCTTGGCCCAGTTCTCCGGGCCCTTGGCACCGCTATAGTCCCAGGCGGCACCGTCACTGCAGAACGCCATGCCGGATGACAACAACAGACCCACTGCGATCAATGCTCTTTTCATGCGCTTCCTCTTGAATAGCTTGCTCACGGAAGCCGCACGATAGCCACCCCGGCGTTAAGACGGCGTTAAGAGGTTTGAGTGGTGGGCAACGCTGGAAATGACAGGACGAAACGGGTGCCCCCGCCCGGCACAGTCTCCAGGCGCACGTCCCAACCGATATGATCAGCCACGCGTTTGACAATCGACAGCCCCAGGCCCGAGCCCTCGTGTGCCGGCCAATGCCCCTCATGCACAAAGCGTTCGAACAAGCGCTCGCGCACCCGCTGGGGCATGCCGATACCGCTGTCTTCGACCACCACTTGGCCAGCGCCGAGTTGCACGCGAATGCTGCCCTGCTCGGTATGCTGGCAGGCGTTGCGCAGCAGGTTACCGATGATGATGCCCGCCAATTCGGGGCGCACATGGGCTGTGACCTGCTCGCTCGACTCCAGCAGGTACTCGATCGTTTTACCCTGCAGCAGGGGCCGATAACGCTCCATTTCCGCTTCGACAATGGCGTTTAGCACGGTACAGGGTGCATCCAGTGTTTCTGCAGCACGGGCAAGCAGCAGCAATGCACTGACCCGCTGCGCGGTTTCCCCTGCCACCCGACGGATGCGCTCAGCCGTGGCGTATTGCGCAGGCTGATCGGCCAGTTGCGCGGCCAGCACTTCGGCCGCACCGAGCATGACGGTCAAGGGGGTGCGTAATTCATGGCTGACGTCGCCGGTGAACATCTGCTCGCGCTGCAGAAACTGCTGCAGTTCGTCGGTGCGCTTGGCGAAAGCGCGCGCCAGAACGCCAATTTCATCCTGTGCGTTAAGCGACGGCAGTTCCGTCGAGCCGGCATTGCGCTGCACCGCATCAGCCAGCGCCGCCACCGGCGCAATCAGCCGCCGCGCACTGAGCATGCCCAGCACGACGGCAAGCAACACACTGACGGCAAAGCCGCTGGCCAGAGACAGCAAAATGATGAGCTCCGTGTGCTCAAGCTCATCAACCTCCTGAACCACCGCATAACGGCTGCCGCCGTAATCGCGCAGCACGGCATGAACATGCTGATTGTCCAGCGTCAGTTCATGGCGGCCCGCAGGCAGCTGTTGCAATGCCTGCGGAATAGCCGCGTCACGCAGAACACTTACATCCGCAGGTGCGTCCGGTACCTGGCCCTGCAGCAGTGCGCCGATCAGTCCATCGGTAATCCTGGCCAGTCGAACATCGATGACCTGCTCCTCAACAATCTCCACAGAGATATAGGAAACCACGCTAAAAACACTGGCCACCGTAACCGCCAGCAGAATATAGGCGAGTGCGATGTGCTGTTTGAGCGAGAGCCTAGGTTTCATCGGGAGCCACCAGTCGATAACCGGTGCCTGGCAACGTCAGCAGCATTGGCCGGGGGAAGGGCTTATCGAGCGCACGGCGCAGGGTATGTATATGAGTGCGCAAGGCATCGCTCTCCGGCGGATTGTCCCCCCACACCTGGCGCTCGATCTCTTCGCGCGTCATCAACCTTGGCGCGGCGCGCATCAGTGCGCTGAGAATCTTGTAACCCGTGGGGGTCAGATCGAGCTGAAGCCCTGCGCGCGTGGCTCGGCCGATACCGGCATCCAGGCAGAGTTCGCCAAAACTCAGTAGCGCTTGCACATGCTCATTGCGCGAGCGGCGCACCAGCGCCTTCAGGCGGGCATCCAGCTCGGGCAGGGAATAAGGTTTGACCAAATAGTCGTCAGCCCCGGCCTCGAAGCCGGCCAGTTTGTCGTGCACCGTGTCCCGCGCGGTCAGCATCAGGATTGGCGTAGTCAGCTGATATTCCCGGCGCAGCGTGCGGCACACCTCCATGCCGTCCAACCCCGGCAACGACAGATCGAGAACGATCGCATCATGGCAACTGCCCGTGGCACACGTCACTCCCGCATTGCCGTTGCGCGCCACATCCAGCGTATAGCCCAGCAGCTCCAGATAGCCGTACAGGTTGGCGATGATGTCCGGGTTGTCCTCAACAATCAGCACATGCATAAGAGCCCCACTTTTCAGTCGTTGGCGGACAGTTGAAAAACTGCTTGGGTGATCTTGCCGGTTCGCGCCACCCGTTCGGCGGTGGCCAATGACCATCCTGCAATGCCACAACTACAACCGCTACTGTGCATTTCGGCCTTGAGGCCGGTCACGCGTGGCGAAAAATCATCCCGCTAGGAAGCTTGCGGGCCGCACAGTATATTCACGGCCATGACCTCAAACCCACACCTGCCTCACGACAAGCTGCTGGATCTGCTACTGGACGTTGTCTGCGTAGTGGATATCGACGGCCGCTTTCTCTCCGTTAGCGCGGCCAGCGAGCGGGTTTTTGGTTACCGGCCCGAGGAGATGATTGGCCGCACCGCCTTTGAACTGATGCACCCGGACGACCGCGCCGCCAGCCGGGCGCTGGTCAAACGCATCAATTCAGGCCAGCCCTCGCACGACCATGAAAACCGCTATATCCATAAAGACGGCCATATCGTGCACATCATGTGGTCTGCCCAGTGGCTTGAAGCCGAACAGGTGCGCGTCGGTGTGGCGCGTGATATCACCCGGCGCAAACGAGCCGAGGCGGTGCAGGCGGCACTGTATGCGATATCGGAAGCGGCCCACGCGGTTGACGATCTGCACATGCTCTACGGCCGTGTGCATGAGGTGATCGCGCAATTACTGCCGGCCAAGCACTTCTGCGTAGCGTTATACGACGCCACAAGTGACCAGCTTAGCGTTGCCTACCCGCTCAATCCGGATGACTCACTAGCGGCCACTCAGGATGTCTGTACCGAGGTGGTTCGCTCGACCACTGCCCTGCTGTTAACCCCTGAAACAGCGCCACAGTGGCTTGCCCAACATGGCGCAGAGACCGCTGCGCATACCCTCGACTGGCTTGGCGTGCCGCTGATTTCGGGCACTCAGACCATCGGCGCACTGGTGCTACAAAACCACGGTGGCAGCGTACGCTACAACGAACAGGACCAAGAGCTGCTGCAGTTTGTGTCGAGTCAGGTGGCAGCGGCGATAGAGCGCAAGCGCACGCAGTCGCGCCTGGAGTTTCTCGCCCAGTACGACCCACTGACTGAACTGTCGAACCGCACGCTGTTTCTCGACCGCTTACGCAGTGCCTTGCAGCGCGCCAAAAGAGACAGCTTGCGCCTGGCAGTGCTGTATCTCGATATGGATAACTTCAAGCAGATCAACGACACCTTCGGCCACAGCGCCGGCGACCTGCTGCTGCAGGAAGTCGCGCGGCGCCTGCGCCAATGCGTGCGTGAGTCCGATACGGTGGGCCGCTTAGGCGGCGACGAGTTCGCGGTGATCGTCGACAACATCGGCCGCCAGGAAGATGCCACCCTGGTGGCCGAAAAGATTATTGCCGCTCTTAGCGCACCCTACCTGCTGGAAGGGCACACCTTGACCAGTGCGCCAAGCCTGGGGATCGCCATGCACCCCGAGCATGGCCAGACTGAGTTGCAACTGGTGCGCCACGCGGATGAAGCCATGTACATGGCCAAACGCAGCGGCGGCAAACGTTACGTGGTGGTCGAAAAGCCACTGAAATAAGTCTTTGCGGCTCTCGCGGCGGATAACTCCGCCCCTTCACGGCGATTAAGCGCGCCTACAGATAGGCCTCGATATTGCCGAGCGCCCGCGCCACGTAAGCCTCCTTCTCCCCGACCGGCGCGACATAGCGCAGCGCTTCGGCCGCGGCCTCACGCCCAACCAAACGTGCCAGCGTCCAGGCCGCGAGATAGATAGAGGCCAGGCAACCACCGGCAGTGGCCAGATTGCCGCGAGCGAAAAAGGGTTGCTCCAACACTTCAATACCGGCTTCTTGTACCCAGGGCTTGGTCGTGAGGTCGGTGCAGCCTGGAATACCTGCCAGCAGGCCGGCCTTGGCCAGCAGCAACGTGCCGGAACACTGCCCGCCGATCAGCTGACGCGCAGGATCGAGTCGCGCCAGCCACTGCATAACGTCTGCGTCTTGGGCGATCTCGCGGGTCTTGATGCCGCTGCCGACCAGCACCGCATCAAATGATTCGATTTCATCCAGCCGTGCCTGGCGATGCAACGTCACGCCATTCATCGACGTCACCGTTGCGCTCGGTGCCGCCAGGGACGCGCGCCAGCCCGGTTGTTTGATGCGGTTGAGAATGCCCAGGGCAATCAGCGAATCCAGCTCGTTGAAGCCGTCAAAGGTGAGGATGGCGATATGCATGGTGAGCCCTGGCGCAATGGAATCCGGTCATTCTCTGCCCGGCAGCCGCCGTGGAATAGACACAGTCGCACGCGGCAATAACCATACAGACGTGTGCCGTCAGCCCGCCGGGCTAAGCATCTCGATCTCGCGGATCTCGAAATCACGGCGCAGGTAGTCCATGCGCTGTTCATAAAACTCGCGCATATGCGGCAAGGCGCTGTGAATCGCCAGGTGCTCCTGCGTCTGCCAGACCTCGTAGAAGATAAACAGCGTCGGGTCCTGGCTGTCGCGCAGCATGTGATAGGCAATGCAGCCCGCCTCGGCGCGACTGGGCTCGACATAGGCGCGGAACAGCGCCTCGAACTCCGCGGCTTTTTCCGGGCGGGTGTGGGCATGCAGGATAAATCCGTATTGATCAGCCATCTGGGGCTCCTGGCGGGTGGGTTTATTTACCCTACAACAGCCAAAACAGGCTTATTCATGCGTTTTAGTCACATGTCATTTGCCCGCCAGCGGCTGTTTCTACCCGAGCGCCCGTCCTAGCATGCCGCCATCAATTTCCCGAGGCCCATGCCATGAAGAAGATCCTGCTACTCAACGGCGGTAAACAGTTCGCCCACTCCGCTGGTCGTTACAACACCACCCTGCACGACACCGCACTGGCCTTTCTCGATCGCGCCGGCTTCGACCTCAAAAAGACCCATATCGACAGCGGCTACGACGTCGCCGAGGAAGTGCAGAAATTCCTCTGGGCCGACGTGATCATCTATCAGATGCCAGGCTGGTGGATGGGCGCGCCCTGGACGGTGAAAAAGTACCTCGACGAGGTGTTTACCGAAGGCCACGGCAGCCTCTACGCCAGCGACGGCCGCACCCGCTCGGACGCCTCGCAGAAATACGGCAGCGGCGGCCTGATTCAGGGCAAGCAGTACCTGCTGTCACTGACCTGGAACGCGCCGCAGCAAGCCTTCGACGACCCGACTGACTTCTTCGAAGGCAAGGGCGTGGACGCCGTCTACCTGCCCTTCCACAAGGCCAACCAGTTTCTCGGCATGAACGCTCTGCCAACCTTCCTCTGCGTCGACGTGATGAAGCGCCCCGCCATCGAGACCGACATCCTGCGCTACGAGCAGCATCTGGCGCAGGTGCTGCGCTAAGCAGCCGACCTTAGCGGCAGAGGGGTAAGGCCAACAGCTGCGCCCCAAGCCAGCCGACCAGGTACACACCAAAGCCGAACACCAGATGGGTGACCAACGCACGCAACCTGACCTGCCAGGGATTGGCCATCCGCGAGGCCGCCAATCCCATGCCGAACCCCGGCTGCATCAGCAGCAACGGTGCGGCCACGCTAGCAACGCCGAGCAACAGCGCCGGTAGCAGCGTTGGCCGGCACAGCCACTGCGGCCCCACCAACAGCACAAACAGGCCGGTAAAGGCCACGCCGATCAGGTAATGGCTGCACCAACCCAGCAACCGCTCGCCACGCACCGGTTGCGCCTTACCGATGGCCGCATGCTGAAAACGGCCATGGCGCATATACCCCAGCCAGCGGCCGACCAGGGCATAGTCCAGCGAGGCAATGCCGAACAAGCGCCGCCGCGCCAGCGCCCAGGCATCCATCAGCAGCGTTGCACCCACGCCCACCAAGAGCACCTGCAGGATCAATTGACTGTGCATATCCACCTCTTTTGCTTTGTCTGAAAGGCTGTTTTGATAAGCCTGCCAGTTCAAGTCAACTTGAGGTCAAGGATGAAAGAGATGGATATCGGCAAAGTCTCGCACTGGTCCGGTTTGCCGGCGTCGACGCTACGCTATTACGAAGAGAAGGGCCTGATCCGCTCCATCGGCCGTAACGGCCTCAAGCGAGTATTCAGCGAATCGGTGATCCAGCGCCTGGCACTGATCGCCCTCGGCCGCGAGGCGGGGTTTTCCCTGGATGAAATCGCTAGCATGCTCGCCGCAGGCACCCAGCCAGTGATTGATCGCGCACAACTGCAAGCCAAGGCCGACGAGCTGGACCGCAGCATCAAACGCCTAAGCGCCATCCGCGACGGCCTGCGCCACGCGGCATCCTGCCCGGCGGAAAACCATTTGGAATGCCCGAAGTTCCAGCAACTGATGAACCTGGCCGCGCGCACCACAGCCAGAGCCAGGGTTCATCCGCCGATCAAGTAACACGTTTGCTCGGTATAACCGCCGTTACGGCGCGCCAAACATTGCCGTCCAGTTTGTAGGGTGGACAACGCGAAGCTTGTCCACCTTGATGAGCAACCCCCCAATAACAGCCAACTGCGCAATACGCGTTAGGCTTTTCGACCCGCAAAACCCCTACGCCTCAACGTCGCCGGCTGCCTACGGCGCGCCAAACACTACCGTCCAGTAAATCCCCGCGTCGCTCTTGGGATCGTTGGCGTAGGCCGCGCCCAGTTCGCTAAATTGCGGGTTCATCAGGTTGGCGCAGTGGCCGGGGCTGGCCACCCAGCCGTCAACCACTTTGCTCGCGCTATCCAGACCGGCGGCGATGTTTTCACCGACGCGCTGGCCGCTGTAGCCAGCAAGTTCTGCACGGTCGCCGGGGGTGCGGCCGTCAGGGTCCAAGTGATCGAAGAAGTTGCCATTGGCCATAGCCCGGCTGTGGGCTTCGGCGGTGCTGCCCAGGGTGGCATTCCACACCAGTGGCGCAGCAGCGGCAAAACTCTGGTTGCCACATTGGCGCGCCGTGGCGCGGGCGCTATTGAGTTGTTCAAGCAGCTTCTGCCCTTCTGCCTGCCAGTCACCCAGACGCGCCGCCAGTAATGGCCGAGCCAGGAGGATGCGCCATTCGCGGTCCTGCTGATTGACGCCGATATCGACAAACTGCGGATCGAGCACGATCTTGCAGAAGCTCTCCTGCAACACCTTAAGCGCCGCCGCTGCATCACGCGGGCCGGACAGGCTGATGGCCTGCACGTTGACCATCGGATAACCCGCCGCACTCATTGCCTGCTGCAGATCCCCCGAGCGACCCACCGGCTGCACCAGACGTGGATCAGCCGTCAGCGGCGGCAGCTCGGCGGAGGCCTGATCGCCACAACGCTGCACTTCGCTGCGGTAGCTGTTGATTAAGCCGAGCAGTTGCGCCTCCTCGGCGGCCTGCGCACCCGCAGCGCACAACAACGCCACCCCCAGAGCGGCGAACGTCCGAATAAATTCCTTGCTAGCCATAAATCCCCTCGACCTGAGCATGCGGTATGCCCATCACTGTGGTCGGGTGATCTTGGCGCACCTCGCGTGCTGAAACCAGCCCAATGCGCAGGTAGCGCAGCTGGCGAACTCGGCAGCAGATCCGAGACGACTTCTTAAACGTAAATGCTGACGCCACCCCTGGCCTGCAACCAATCGCGGTAGGTGGTCAGCGAGTCGGTCTGCTGCTCACCGTTGTAGCCGATAAAGCTGTCAGTCTTGTCTAGGCCTGCATCGACCAGCTTGTTGATCTGCGCCAGCAGCTTGGCGGCGTCTTCACGGTCCAGTTCGGCGACATCTGGCAGAGCAATTTTCGAGGTATCGCTCTCCTGCTCAGCCACCGGGCGGAAGCGATCACTGGCAATCGCGTTGCTGGCGCCGCTGCTCTCGGCGTGCATCGCGCGCAGCAGGCCTCCGCGGCTGTTGGCCACCATGCCGCTGGCAAAGCGGCGGATTTCCGCAAGCGGGTCCGGCGCGCTGGTCGGTTTTTCGGTACTGCTGCCACTGCCTGCAGCCCCGGCCGGGCTGGGTTTGGAAGCGTTGGTGAAGTAGCTCGGCAGTGGCGAGTTGTTGGAAATACTGGTCATGGCGAATCCCTGCATAGGTCAGCTGGCAGGCATTTCTGCAGAATATGGGCCAATCCCTGACAAGCCAGTAAAACCAGGGCTTAGCGCCCATTCCGCCTTGGACAAAGAGGCACTACTTTGCCGCCTCAGGCCGGCTGTTGCCGCTGCAGTGCCCAATCCGGGCCCGGAAACGACAGCGCCCCCGCAGAAAACTGCGGGGGCGCGTGCGATACGTGGATGGGGCAGCCAGCCTGGCCGGCCGCCCGGAGTGTTTTGTTAGACCGCGCGCAGCTGCTCCTCGGCGAGGAAGTCCTCTTCCAGCAATGCATCCTGGCCCATATCAGCCGACTGGTTGGTGTGCAGAGGGGTGGCGCGCTTGCTGCGCAGCTTGCCGAATTGGTGCTCAAGGGCATGGTGCAGTTTTTCGATGGAGCCGTCGATGGCCTGTTCCAGTGACTCGGCCTTGTGGGTGACGGAAATAGGTTGCAGGCCCTTTGGCCGTGCTTCGATCTGGCAGCGCTTGTCATGCGCGCCGGCTTTGGCACCGTTGTCGTCATGTAGATGGACAACGATACGGGTCAACTCGTCATCGAAGCGCTCCAGCTTGCTGGCAACACTGGCACTGACCCACTCAACCAGACGGGCACTGCCTTCGATGTGGTTATCGCTGTGAACTTGGATTTGCATATAGCTTTCCTTCTTCAACTGTTCGCGAATAGCGTCGCCAAGCAAGGCGACGACTCCAGCCTACGCCACTCAGCCCCCCTTTAGGCAAGTACTAAGACGTTGGTCGTAACCACAAATCTGCAGCGCAACCACCGCTGGTTGGCTGCAGCCCTTGCGCCCCGTGAGTTGCAAGGCTAGGGCTGCAAATCAAACAAAACTTTTCCGCTTTCCATATCGCACGGCATAGAGAAATGCTCATGGGCGATCAGCCATTGCCCGCCCTGTAGGCGGAAACACTGGCTGACGCGCATCCAGCTGCTCTGCATTTCGCCCTTGTCATCGCTGCCGCCACAGTGGAACAGGTAGTGCACCACGGCCAGCCCATCACTGAGCAAAAAGCTCGGCTGATGGATCTCAAATAACGCCTGGCCACTGCACATTTCCATGCAGGCCTGCCAATGCGCCTGATAGGCGGCGCGCCCCTGGAAGCGCAGCGGGCCGATGGCGTCGTAGGCCACCACATCTTCGGCGTAGTGGCTGATGATCTGGCTGACATCCTTGCTGCGGCAGGCCGCGGCCCAGGAGTCCAGTTGCTGTTGAATCTGCGCTTGTGAATTGCTCATGGTCGTACTCCTTGCGTTTAGGGCTTGGTTGAGGCGCAGCAGCTGTGCGCTGCTGCCGGTTGCGGGTATTCGTCATGCAGGCGAGTCCAGTCCATGCCTTTGCCATCCAGATCAGGCATACCGTCCCAGCCTTCACCACGACCAAAGGGGGTAAGGTCGAGGTAATGGAAGCTGCTCATCAACATTTCCACACCACGGCCATAGCTGGAGTAGCAGTGATAAACCTCGGCACCATCGCGCAGAAAGACACTGACGCCGTGCTGTTCACCCTGCACGTGGTAATTCAGGCCCAGGCGCTGCAACTCGGCTTTGTCACGGTAGTTGTACTCCACCGGGGCGAGCTGCTCGTCGTTGGTCGCGTGGTAGTCGTAGTTAAACGTACTGCCCAATGAGGAATACCAGGGCAGGGTCCAGCCCATACGCCGCTGAAACGCCTGCAGAGCGGCCAAGGGCGCACGGGATACCAGTACCAGGGTGGTGTCGCGGGCATGCAGGTGGGCCTGGTGGCCGACATTGTCGACCACGCATGAACAACCGGCGCAGCCTTCTCCGCGGTCCGTGTGATACATAAAGTGGTAGACGATCAACTGGCTGCGCCCAGCGAACAGATCGACCAGGCTCACTTCACCTTCGGCCCCCTGAAAACGGTAATCGGCCTCGACCTTGACCATCGGCAGCTGGCGGCGCTCGGCATTGAGGGCATCGCGCTGCTGGGTCAGCGCCTTCTCTTTGGCCAGCAAGGCTTTGCGGGCAATCAGCCACTGCTCACGGCTGGCAATCTTGGGGTATTCAGGACGACTCATTTAAAGCACTCCTTTTCCGTTGATTGAGCAACGCGGGCAGCGTGCGCTCTAAACCTGCAGCTCGCGAACCGGACGGACTTCCACACAACCGACGCGCGCTGCCGGGATATGCCCGGCCAGTTGAATGGCTTCGTTAAGGTCACGCGCCTCAACCAGATAAAAACCGGCCAGCTGTTCCTTGGTCTCGGCAAACGGCCCGTCGATGATCGACAACTTGCCGCCACGCATACGCACCGTGGTGGCGGTCTGCACCGACTCCAGCGCTTCAGCGGCGAGCATGCGGCCGCTTTCTGCTACCGACTCGGCGTAGGCAAAACATTCCTCGTCACGTGGACTGTCAGGCGAGTTGTGCAGCTCATGCTCGTTGCTGTAGACCAGGCACAGGTATTTCATGACGTTCTCCGGGGGGTGTGGCGCGGTTACTGACTAATCGAATGGCGCGACGCTGAATCGACAGCGCCATACAAAATATTTTCAGGCCCGACCAACGGTAGCCAAGCTGCGCTTATCCGCCAGTCGGATGGCGGCTTAGCCGATCGGCAACTCGTCCAGGCGCATCTGCAGAAACTGCCGATCTGCGCCTTGCTGGGCCAGCTCAAGCGCCCGCTGATAAGCATCGCGCGCCGGCGCTACACGGCCCAGGCGGCGATTAAGATCAGCGCGAGCGGCATGGGCCAGGTGGTAATCGGCCAGCTCACCACTAGCCAGCAGCGCGTCAATCAACGCCAGGCCGGCTTCGGGGCCTTGCTGCATGGCCACCGCCACGGCGCGATTGAGTTCGATCACCGGCGAGGGATTGAGCCGCAGCAAGGCATCGTAGAGCCCGACGATCTGCGCCCAGTCGGTCTGCTCGGCGTGGGCGGCTTCGGCATGCACAGCGGCAATCGCCGCTTGCAGGGTGTAAGGGCCGAAACGCCGCGAATGCAGAGCCTGCAGCACCAGCGCGTCGCCTTCGGCGATCAGCGCACGGTCCCACTGGCGGCGGTCCTGCGCCTCCAGCAGCACCACTTCACCGCTGGCCGAGCTGCGCGCACTGCGCCGCGACTCGTGCAACAGCATCAGCGCCAGCAGGCCCTGCACTTCCGGCTCGGGCAGCAACTCCAGCAGCAAACGCGCCAGGCGGATGGCCTCATCGGACAGGTGCGCGCGAGTGAGCGAATCGCCGGAGCTGGCGAAATAGCCTTCGTTGAATACCAGGTAAATCACCCGTAGCACGGCGTCCAAACGCTCCGGCAATTCGCTGCGTCCAGGCACTTCATAAGGGATACGTGCATCGCGAATTTTCGCCTTGGCGCGAACGATGCGCTGCGCCAGGGTGGCGGGCGTGGTGAGGAAGGCGCGGGCGATGTCCTCGGTACCCAGATCGCAGACTTCGCGCAGGGTCAGGGCTACCTGGGCATCGCTGGCCAGCGCCGGGTGGCAGCAGGTGAAGATCAGCCGTAGGCGGTCGTCTTCGAGCAACTCGCCCTCGTCCAGCAGCGCGTCATCGGCCAACTCGACGTGGTCATCCAGGGGTTGAAAACGCCGCTGCCGGCGTAGGTTGTCGATGGCTTTGAAGCGCCCCGCCGACACCAGCCAGGCCCGTGGATTGGCCGGCACACCGCTCTGCGGCCACTGCTCCATGGCCGCGCGAAAGGCTTCGTGCAGCGCCTCCTCGGCCAGGTCAAAATCGCCCAGCAGGCGAATCAGGGTAGCCAGCACGCGGCGCGATTCATTGCGGTAGAGCTGCGCCAGCTGGGCCTGCCAGGCCGTATCCATCACGCCTCCCGCTAACAGAGTTATGTAGGGTGGATGACGCTGTTTTCATCCACCATCGCGGTTGGTGGATGGGTAAAGCGTCATCCACCCTACGACTTTCGTGGAGTTTCGTAGCCCGGATGCAATCCGGGGAAATCGGCTGATACCTCCCCCGGATTGCATCCGGGCTACCGCTCCTGGCTTAACTTTTCAGCCGATAACCGGTTTTGAAGATAAAGCCCACGGCCAGGATACACAGCAGCAGAAAGCCGAGAATCATCGCCAGGCTCAGGCCGACTTTGACGTCGGAGACGCCATAGAAACTCCAGCGAAAGGCGCTGATCAGGTACACCACCGGGTTGAACAGCGTCACCGTCTGCCAGGCCGGCGGCAGCATGCTGATTGAGTAGAACGCGCCGCCGAGAAAGGTCAACGGCGTGACAATCAGCGCCGGCACGACCTGCAGCTTCTCCCAGCCATCGGCCCAGACGCCGATGATGAAGCCGAACAGGCTGAAGGTCAGCGCAGTAAGCACCAGAAACGCCAGCATCCAGAACGGGTGGAGAATCTCGAAATCCACAAACAGCCGTGCGGTGAGCAGGATCACCAAGCCGAGAATGATCGACTTGGTAGCTGCCGCGCCGACATAGCCGACAAGGATTTCCAGGTAGGACACCGGCGCCGACAGCAGCTCGTAGATGCTCCCCGAGTACTTAGGCATATAGATACCGAACGAGGCGTTGGAGATGCTCTCTGTGAGCAGCGCCAGCATGATCAGCCCCGGCACGATAAACGCGCCGTAACTGACGCCCTGTACCTGGGTCATGCTCGAGCCGATGGCTGAGCCGAACACCACAAAATACAGCGATGTGCTGATTACCGGGGTGGCGATGCTCTGCAGCAGGGTGCGCCAGGTGCGCGCCAGTTCGAACAGATAAATGGCCTTGATGGCATAGAAATTCATGCGCGCGACTCCTTGACCAGGCTGACAAAGATTTCTTCCAGCGAGCTTTGGCTGGACTGCAAATCCTTGAAGTCGATGCCGTGCTGGGCCAGATCCTTGAGCAGCTCAGCGATGCCGGTGTGCTCGCTTTGCGCATCAAAGGTAAACACCAGGGCGTGGCCATCATCAGCCAGTTCCAACGCGTAGCGCGTAAGCTCGGCGGGAATGCTTGCCAACGGTTGCTGCAGTTGCAGGGTCAGTTGTTTCTTGCCGAGCTTGTGCATCAGCGCCTGCTTGTCTTCCACCAGAATGATCCGGCCCTTGCTGATCACCCCAATGCGGTCGGCCATTTCCTCGGCCTCTTCGATGTAGTGGGTGGTGAGGATGATGGTCACGCCACGCTCACGTAGACGGCGCACCATGTTCCACATATCGCGGCGCAGCTCCACATCGACCCCAGCGGTAGGCTCGTCGAGAAACAGAATCTGCGGTTCATGGGAGAGCGCCTTGGCGATCATTACCCGGCGCTTCATGCCGCCGGACAGTTCGAAAATCTTCGCGTCACGCTTGTCCCACAGCGACAAATCCTTGAGCAATTGTTCGAGATAGGCCGCATCGGGCTTCTTGCCGAACAGCCCACGGCTGAATTTCACCGTGGCCCAGACGGTCTCGAACACATCGCTGACCAGCTCCTGCGGCACCAGGCCGATCTGCCCGCGGGCGGCGCGGTAGTCCTTGATGATGTCCTTGCCACCCACCAGCACCCGCCCACCGCCTGGATTGACGATGCCGCAAATAATGCTGATCAGCGTGGTCTTGCCGGCGCCGTTGGGGCCGAGCAAGGCGAATATCTCGCCCTTGCGGATATCCAGGTCGATATTTTGCAGCGCCGGATGGCCGGATGCGTAGGTCTTGCTCAGTTGCTGAATCGAGATCACCGGTTGCACGGGATGGCCTTGGCTGAAGAATACAAGCGCAGAGTGTATGAAACCTTTGGGGGGGCGAAGCAAGCCCCGCGTGTACGGGCGGCAATGATGCAGTCTGGATAAGCGGCCCTTGAGACGAAACCGCCACGCCAGCATGATGGACCGCATGGACGCTATCCCTGCCATAACCACTTCGGCCGACGCTGCGCTGGCGACCTTCCACCCCGCGGTCGCGGCCTGGTTTCGCCAACGCTTCGGCGCGCCGACGCCGGCGCAGATCGAGGCCTGGCCGGCGATTGCCGCCGGCCGTTCGACTCTGGTGGCCGCGCCCACCGGCTCGGGCAAGACCCTGACCGCCTTTCTCGCGGCCATCGACGCCCTGGTGCGTGAAGGGCTGGCCCAGGGCGGCGAGCTGGCAGATCGTTGCAGCGTGCTTTACGTCTCACCACTCAAGGCGCTGTCCAACGATATCCGCATCAATCTCGAAGAGCCGCTGGCCGGCATCCGCGCCGAGCTGCAACGCCAGGGCCTGGCCGATGTGCAGATCCGCACCGGGGTGCGCACCGGCGACACCACCCAGGCTGAACGCCTGGCGATGCGCAAGCAGGCGCCGCATATCCTGGTGACCACCCCGGAATCGCTCTATGTGCTGCTCGGCTCCGAATCCGGGCGCGCGATGCTGGCCGACTGTCGCAGCCTGATCGTCGATGAAATCCACGCCATTGCCGGTAGCAAACGCGGCAGCCACCTGATGCTCAGCCTCGAACGCCTGGAGGCGCTGTGCCAACGACGCCTGGTACGCATCGGCCTGTCCGCCACGCAAAAACCGCTGGAGGCGGTGGCGCGCTTTCTGCTCGGCAGTCACCAAGCAGAGCCCTGCCATATCGTCGATATCGGCTACACCCGCGCCCGTGACCTGGCCATCGAAGTCCCGCCCGTGCCGCTCGATGCGGTAATGAGCAACGAAACTTGGGACAAGGTTTACGAACGCCTGGCCGAACTGGCGCAGCAACACCGCACCACCCTGGTGTTCGTCAACACCCGGCGCCTGGCCGAGCGCGCCAGCCGGCATCTGTCCGAGCGCCTGGGCATTGAGGCGGTCGCCGCCCACCACGGCAGCCTGGCCAAGGAGCTGCGCCTGGACGCCGAACAGCGCCTCAAGCGCGGCGAGCTGCGCGTGCTGGTCGCCACCGCCTCGCTGGAGCTGGGCATCGATATCGGCGAAGTCGAACTGGTCTGCCAGCTCGGCTCGCCACGCAGCATCGCCGCCTTCTTGCAGCGAGTCGGTCGCTCCGGCCACAGCGTCGGTGGCACACCCAAAGGCCGGCTGTTTCCGCAATCGCGCGACGAGCTGATCGAATGCGCCGCGCTGCTCGACTGCGTGCAACGCGGCGAGCTGGACGCCCTACAAATCCCCCATGCGCCGCTGGACGTGCTGGCCCAACAGATAGTCGCCGAGGTGGCCTGCCGCGAATGGGGCGAGGACGAGCTCTACCAGTTGCTGACTCGCGCTGCGCCCTATAACGATCTGCCCCGCGCCAGTTTTGATGCCCTGCTGAAGATGCTCAGCGAAGGCTACAGCGGCCGCCAGGGCGTGCGCGCCGCCTACCTGCACCGCGACGCGGTGAATCGCCGCCTGCGCGGCCGGCGTGCCGCGCGCCTGACAGCTATCACCAGCGGCGGCACCATCCCCGATGCCGGCGATTACAGCGTGCTGCTGGAACCCCAGGGCTTTCAGGTCGGCACCCTCAACGAGGACTTCGCCGTGGAGAGCCTGGCCGGCGACGTGTTCCAGCTGGGCAACCAGTCCTACCGCATCCTGCGCGTGGAGCCGGGCAAAGTGCGGGTCGAGGACGCCCAGGGCCAGCCGCCGAATATCCCGTTCTGGCTCGGCGAAGCGCCGGGACGTAGCGACGAGCTGTCGGCAGGGGTGGCGCGGCTGCGCGAGCAGGTCGAACAGCTCCTGAACCACGGAAACCCAATCGAAAACGCCATCACCTGGCTGATGCAAACCATCGGCCTCGACCTATCCGCTGCGCAACAGATAGTCGACTACCTGGCCCGTGCCCGCGCCGCCTTGGGCGGCCTGCCGACCCAGCAGCGGTTGGTGATGGAGCGCTTCTTCGACGAATCCGGCGGCATGCAGTTGATCATCCATTCGCCGTTCGGCAGCCGCCTCAACCGCGCCTGGGGCCTGGCGCTGCGCAAGCGTTTCTGCCGCAGCTTCAACTTCGAGTTGCAGGCCGCCGCCACCGAGGACGCGTTGATCCTCTCGCTGGCCACCAGCCACAGCTTCCCGCTGGACGAGGTGTGGCGTTACCTGCATTCCAACAGTGCCGAACAGGTGCTGATCCAAGCGGTACTGGATGCGCCGCTGTTCGCCGTGCGTTGGCGCTGGAACGCCGGGGTGGCCCTGGCCTTGCCGCGATTTGCCGGCGGGCGCAAAGTGGCGCCGCAGCTGCAACGCATGCACAGCGAAGACCTGCTGGCTACGGTGTTCCCCGACCAGGTGGCCTGCCTGGAAAACATCGTCGGAGAACGCGAAATCCCCGATCATCCGCTGGTCGCACAGACCCTCGACGACTGCCTGCACCAGGCCATGGACAGCGAGGCCTGGCTGGCCCTGCTGCGGCGCATGGAGGCCGGCGAGATCGAGCTGATCGCCCGCGACCTGCCGGCGCCCTCGGCGTTGGCCGCGGAAATCCTCAATGCCCGGCCCTATGCCTACCTCGACGATGCACCGATCGAGGAACGCCGCACCCAGGCGGTGCAGAGCCGGCGCTGGAGCGACCCTGCGTCCGGCGACGACCTCGGCGCCCTGGATGCCGAGGCCATAGATGCGGTGCGCGAGGAAGCCTGGCCCGAGGTACGCGACGCCGACGAAATGCACGAAGCGCTGCTGAGCCTGGGTGCCATCACCGAGGCCGAGGCGCAGGCCAATAGCGGTTGGCCGACCTGGCTGGCCCAGTTGGCCAAAGGCAAACGCGCCACCTGTCTGCAACTGGAGAACGCGCCTGATTTATGGTTGGCGGCCGAACGCCTTAGCCAATGGCAGGCGCTGCAGCCGCACGCGATATACAAACCGACCATCCAAGCGCCGGCTGGTTACGATACCGATTGGCAAGCGGACGCGGCCCTGGTTGAGCTGCTACGCGCTCGGCTTAGCGGCTTCGGGCCCTTGACCCTGACGCGAATCGCCGCTGATCTGCGCCAGGATGAATCGGCGATCAATCTCGCCCTGCTCGCCCTGGAACGCGAAGGCTATGTGCTGCGCGGGCGTTTCTCGCCAGGCAGCCTGAAAGAAGAGTGGTGTGAACGCCATCTGTTAGCGCGTATCCATCGCTACACGGTCAAACGCCTGCGCCGCGAAATCGAGCCAGTGGACCGCGCCGACTTTATGCGTTTTCTGTTCGACTGGCAGCGCGTGGCGCCGAGCAGCCGGGGGCGCGGCGCCGAAGCCCTGGCCGGGGTATTGGGCCTGCTGGAAGGTTTCCAGGCGGCGGCCGGCGCCTGGGAAAGCGAAATACTGCCGAGCCGAGTCAGCGATTACGGGATCAACTGGCTCGACGATCTGTGCCGCTCCGGACGGCTGATATGGTGTCGCCTGGCCGGGCGCAACCGCTCGGCCGGCGGTCCGCTGCGCAGCACGCCGATCGTGCTGCTGCCGCGCAAGAGCCTCGGTTTGTGGCGCGCCTGTTTGGGCGAAACGCCAACCGCCGAACCCTCGCCGCGCGCCGAACGTCTGCGTCAGGTGCTGGCCAACCAGGGTGCGCTGTTCTTCGACGAATTGCAGGACGAAGCGCATCTGCTGCGCAGCGAACTGGAGGATTGCCTCGGCGAACTGGTGGCCCTCGGCCTGGCTAATGCCGACAGCTTCGCCGGGCTGCGCTCGCTGTTGTTGCCAGCGGCCAAACGCAACCAACAAAAGCGCCGCGCCCACCGCGCCCTGGCCAATATGCAGGACGCCGGCCGCTGGGCGCTGCTGCGCGGTCGTGGAGAGGAAGCAGAAAACAAACTGAACGCCGAGGCCCTGGAACATATCGCCCGCACCTTGCTGCGCCGCTATGGTGTGGTCTGCTGGCGCCTGCTCGAGCGCGAGGCCGAGTGGCTGCCGTCCTGGCGCGAACTGCTGCGGGTCTACCAACGCCTGGAAGCCCGCGGCGAAATCCGCGGTGGGCGCTTCGTCGCTGGCGTGGTCGGCGAACAGTTCGCCCTGCCGGAAGCCGTCGCCCTGCTGCGTGAGGTGCGCAAAAGGTCAACCGAGGGCAGCCTAATCAGCCTCTCCGCCTGCGACCCGCTGAACCTGCTCGGCACCCTGCTGCCCGGTAACAAGGTGCCGGCCCTGGCCGGCAACCGCCTGCTATACCGCGACGGCGTGCCGGTAGCGAACCTGATCGCCGGCAAGACCCAGCTGCTGCAACAGGCCGACACTTTCACCGCAGGCGAATGGCAAGCCGCGCTGATCCGCCAACCCGGCCTGCCAACGCCCCCGAGTCAGCGCCCCTATCGCGCCGGATCGCAGCCCTAAAGCCAACCACGCTCATTGGTAGGTCGGGCTTGCGGCGATTGTCGCGGCGCACACCGCCACGCCCGCCATCGACCGCCGCGCCCCCGCCACAGCGCCAGCCCACTGCCGCGCGGAGGGCTTTTGCCCGCGTGCATACGTCACCTGATGAGATAGCCGACGCTCATTTATCCCTTGGCCTATGGTAAACAGGCATACCGCCGCAGCGCCGGCGATCTGATATCGAAACGAGGATTTGCGCATGTCCGCCAGACTGTTCCCCATCGGCTTGCTCCTGCTGGTCGCCCTGACCGGCTGCGGTTCCCGCGATACGGCGAGCGAGCAAGCCGCCGAGCCGCCCAGCGAATGCACCGCCGAGGCCGTACAAACCATGCTCGGCCAGTTCGCCTCGGCGGAAACCGTCGAACAGACCCGCCTGCAGGCCGGCGCGGAAAAGGTCCGCGTACTCGCCCCAGGCGACGCCGCCACCATGGATTACAACCCGCAGCGCCTGAATATCGATATCGATGAAAGCGAAGCGATTATTCGTCTGACGTGCGGGTAATGCGGCTCAGTCGTGACAGGTTGTTAGTCCTTAGTAGCGGTAACCACCTGCGGCGATAGTCGCTTGCAACTCGCGGGTCAGTGGCACATAACGGTCTGACCCTGGCAACCAGGCGTACAGCGGGTCACTGCAGCGGTCGAGGTCATAGGCCTGCTCCTTCAATGGCGCTTTCTTGTGTTTGAAGGTTCCGGTGGTTTCCATTTCCGCGCTCAAGCGCAAGAACAGCGGTACGGCGTAGGCCGGCAGCTCCTGGCGTAAGTGCGTGAGCAGCGCTTGGAAATCAAAATCCTTTGGCGCGCAGGCCAGACGGATACAGGCCATGCCAGCGCGGCCATTGGTGTTAGGCACCTCGACGCCATAGACCACAGTTTCGCTGACCCCTTCCACGCCATCCAGCACCGCTTCGACTTGGGTGGTGGAGACGTTCTCGCCCTTCCAGCGGAAGGTGTCACCCAGACGATCAACGAACTGCGCATGGCGAAAGCCCATATCGCGCATCAGGTCGCCGGTATTGAACCAGGCGTCGCCCGGCTCGAACACATCGCGCAGGATGCAACGCTCGGTGTCACGGGTATTGGTGTAACCATGGAACGGCGACTTGTCGGTGATCTTGCCCAGCAGCAGGCCCGCCTCGCCTTTGGCCACACGCTGCAGGTGGCCGTTCTCGCGCAGCGGCGCCTCGCGCTCCTGATCGTAGCGAACGATGGCGTAGGGATAAGGCGAGAAGCCCACGGTGTTGTCGAGATTGAGCAGGTTGGTAAAGCCAATATTGCCCTCACTGGAGGCATACAGCTCGACCACCCGCTCGACCGCGAAGCGCTGCTTGAACGCCTGCCAGATGCTCGGGCGCAGCCCGTTGCCGACCATCACGCGGATCGGGTTGGCGGCGTCGCTGGGGCGCGCCGGCTGGTCGAGCAGGTAACGGCACAGCTCGCCGACATAGCCGAAGGCAGTCGCCCGATGCCGCTCCACCTCATCCCAGAAACGGCTGGCGCTGAACTTGCGCACCATGATCAATGCCGCCTGGCCGGCCAGTACCGAGCCCCAGCACACCACCATGGCGGTGCCGTGATAGAACGGCAGGCTGACGTACATGCGGTCCTCGCGGCCCAAGCGCACGGCAGCAAAACCGAAGGCACCGTAGCCCTTCATAAAGCGCCCGTGGTTGAACACCACGGCTTTCGGCAGGCCGGTGGTGCCTGAGGTGTAAATATAGAAACAGGGGTCATCAGCGCGTACTGCGCGTTCCAGCAACGGCGCATCGACGGGATAGCCGTGCAGCAAGGCGGCTGGGTGCTGCCAGCCTGCGGGGGCCTCGCCAGGATCGCGCCAGGTTGGGCGGTCGGCAAAGTAGTGACAGGCATCGGCGGGCAGCGCCACCTCCGCTGCGATTTCCGTGAAAGCGTCCAGCAGCTCCTCACCCACCAGCACCATGCGCGGCGATGCCAAGCTGATGCTGTGGGCCAGCACGCGGCCGCGTTGACTGCTGTTGATCAGGGCGCTGACCGCACCGAGCTTGGCACAGGCGACCACCCCGGCGAGCAGCTCGAAGCGGTTCTCGAACATCAGCGCCACGCTGTCGCCCTGGCGCAGGCCATGAGCACGCAGATAGTGCGCCAGCTGGTTGGCCCAGCGGTCGAACTCGGCGTAGGTGAGTTGTTCGTCGCCCTGGATCAGCGCCACGCCATGCGGATTGTCGCGCGCCGCCTCCTCGATACAACTGGCCAGGCTGACGGGGTAATCGCCACGGCTGCGATTGCCAATATGCAACCCCTTGACGATAGCGGGCAGGTCGACAAGCAGACGCGGCAAACGAGACAGCAGGCGGGGCAAGGTGATCAGGTCAGCATGACTCATGGCGCAGGACTCCAGGCGGTGCGAAGCACTCGATGTTGTTTGCCGGTCAATCTAGTCGCTCGCTGCTGTGCGTTTAATAGCCAGAGGTTGCATCGCAGTGGCAATTTGTCTCACCGACGGCGCACAATCGAGCACCTCTTGGTTGGAAAAGGACATCCCATGCCACTGGCCCACACACCTAGCGCAACCGCTTCACAGTTGCTTGATCTGTACCTGTCTCTGCAGGGGTTCGACCTGGCCGGCCCGGATGACCTGGACGAATTGGGCGTCGAGCTGGAGCAGTTGAAAAACCTGGAGATGCGCGTGCCGGTGCGCTGGGCCTTGCACCTCTGGCAGCGCGCAGCCAGCCGTGGTGCACGTGCGGAGATCGGCCTGCTCGTTGGCCAGCAGCGCGGCCTGCACACCCGCGGGCCAGTTGCCCATTTGGCCGCACAGAGCGCCACGCTGGGTGAGGCCATTGAACTGTTTCGCCGCTATATCCCAGTGATGAGCGAGGGCGAGCACCTGCGCGTCGAGCCATTGGGCGGGCGGGTGCGTATCCACTTTCTGTTCAACGCGCCGTTGCTCGGCCACCCCGTAGTCAGCGAGCACAGCCTCAGTTCCGCGCTGTGCTGGGCGCGTCAGCTCACGGGGGTGCGACTGATGCCGCAGGCCGTGGGCTTTCGCCATGCACCACTGGCGCCCCCGACGATCTACCGGCAGGTATTCGGGGTGCAGCCACGCTTTGCCGAGGTCTTCGATTACCTCGATCTGCTGGAGAGTGATCTACAGCTAGCAGTGCTGGGGGCCAATGCCTATCTCAAGGACCTGATGCAGCAACGGGTCAGCGCCATGCAGGCTCAATTGCCAACGCAGCACAGCACCCGCCTGCAGGTGCTGCAGTTGATTGAGCAGAACCTGCTCAGCGGTGATTTGTCGGCAGACGGTATAGCGCGACACCTGGCCATCAGCCGGCAAACTCTGCACCGGCACCTGCGTGCAGAAGACTGCTGCTTCTCTGACCTGTTGGCCCAAGTACGTCGCCAACACGCGCTGCAACGCCTGCAGCAGCCCGGCTGCCGGATCGAGGCGCTCAGCCGCGAACTGGGTTTCAGCGAGCCAAGCGCTTTCTACAAAGCCTTCAAAGGCTGGTTTGGCCTGTCACCGAAAGCCTACCAACAACAGGTTGCCGGCGAGTCGACAGATTTAACTAAGGCTCGCAGACCGGGCATACTGGCGCACCTGTAAACCAGTCGGCCGCCCGTTTCCATGCGTATTCACGTCACCTTTATCGACCGCGTTGGCATCACCCAGGAAGTGCTGGCCCTGCTCGGTGGGCGCAATCTCAACCTGGATGCGGTGGAGATGGTGCCGCCGAACGTGTATATCGACGCGCCGACCCTGAGCCCCGCAGTGCTCGATGAGCTGCGCGAGGCGCTGTTCAAGGTCCATGGCGTGCAGGCGGTAACCGTCGTCGACATCCTCCCCGGCCAGCGTCGTCATCTGCAACTCGACGCCCTGCTCGCCGCCATGACCGACCCCGTGCTGGCGGTCGACAGCCAGGGCCGCGTGCTGTTGGCTAACCCGGCGCTGATTGAGCTGTCCGGCCAGCAACCTGATGGGCTGGGCATTGGCGAGCTATTCGCCGACCAGCAGTTGCAAACGGAACTGCTCGACCAGGGCTTCCGCCTGCCGATGCGCGAGGTCACGCTCAAGGGCCAGGCCCTGCTGCTGGATGCGCAACCGATCACCGAAGGCGTCGACGGCGGCGCACGGCATCTGGCCGGCGGTTTGCTTAGCCTGTACGCGCCGAGCCGTATCGGCGAACGCCTGGCGGCGCTGCACCATGACCACGCCGAAGGTTTTGATTCGCTGCTCGGTGATTCCGCGCCGATCCGCAGCCTGAAAACCCGCGCCCAGCGCGTCGCCACCCTGGATGCGCCATTGCTGATACAAGGCGAAACCGGCACCGGCAAGGAGCTGGTCGCACGCGCCTGTCACGCCATCAGCACGCGGCGTACTGCGCCGTTTCTTGCGTTGAACTGCGCGGCCTTGCCGGAGAACCTCGCCGAAAGCGAGCTATTCGGTTACGCCCCCGGCGCTTTTACCGGCGCCCAGCGTGGCGGCAAGCCGGGGCTGCTGGAGCTGGCCAACCAAGGCACGGTGTTTCTCGATGAGATTGGTGAAATGTCGCCTTACCTGCAGGCCAAGCTGCTGCGTTTTTTAAGCGACGGCAGCTTTCGCCGCGTCGGCGGGCAGAGCGAGGTCAAGGTCAATGTGCGCATCCTCAGCGCCACCCACCGCAACCTGGAAAAGATGGTCGGTGAAGGCGCATTCCGTGAGGACCTGTTTTATCGCCTCAACGTGCTTAACCTGGAAGTACCGCCGCTACGCGAACGCGGCCAGGACATCCTGCTGCTGGCGCGGCACTTTATGCAGCAGGCCTGCGCGCAGATCCAGCGCCTGCCCTGCCGCCTGACGCCCGACACCTACCCGGCGCTGCTGGGCAACCGCTGGCCGGGCAACGTGCGCCAGTTGCAAAACGTGATCTTCCGCGCCGCTGCCATCTGCGAAAGCAATCTGGTGCAGATCGATGATCTGGATATCGCCGGCACCGCTGTGGCCGCGCAGCAGGCAGAAGGCGAAGTCAGCAGCCTGGAAGCGGCGGTGGCCGCGTTCGAAAAGAATCTGCTGGAGAAGCTCTACCCCAGCCACCCTTCGACCCGGCAACTGGCAACCCGCCTGCACACTTCGCACAGCGCGATTGCCATGCGCTTGCGCAAATACGGGATTCCGGGCAAGCCGTAAATACGCCGCTCAGAACGTGCCGTGACGCCCAGTGCCTTCCTTGAAGCGCTGCGCGCCGGCCTGGGTTTCACCACTGGCGACCACCGCCATGCCGCCGACAAATTCATTAGCCATGGCTTCGGCGAACGGCAAGTCCCACTGCGCATAGGCGCTGGCGCGGTCGGCGAGCATACAACGTTGCGGGAAGCCGGCAATTTCCAAGGCCAGTTGCTGGGCGACGGCCAACGCGCTGCCAGCTGCGACCACCCGATTGACCAGCCCCATGCTTAGCGCCTCTTCGGCCATTACCGGACGCCCCGTCAGAATCAGATCCAGCGCGCGGCCCTGGCCGATAATCCGCGGCAAGCGCACGGTGCCGCCGTCAATCAGCGGCACGCCAAAACGCCGGCAAAACACCCCAAGCACCGCGTTATCGGCCATCACCCGCAGATCGGCAAGCAGCGCCAGCTCCAGGCCGCCGGCCACCGCATGGCCTTCGATGGCGGCGATCAGCGGTTTGCTCAGCTGCATACGGCTCGGTCCCATCGGCCCATCGCCCTCGGTTTCCAGGCGATTGGCGCGCTCAGCCCCTTCGGCCACAGCACCCAGGTCAGCGCCTGCGCAGAACGTCCCGCCGGCACCTGCCAACACCACCACCCGCGCTTGCTTATCGTCCTCGAAGGCTCGCAGGGCCGCAGCCAGCGCCTCGGCAGTTGGCCGATCGACGGCGTTGCGCACCTGGGCGCGGTTAATGATCAAGGTGGTAACTGGGCCAGTTTTTTCGATGATGACGCTCATGGCGAACTCCTGCGCAGTGTGTTCGATGTAGGAACGTCGGGACGCCCACGCCCATTGTCGCGATGGTCATTTCGCGGGCATGGCCCGCTCCTACAGCTAAAAAGCCGAAGGCCGGCATTTAGCCGGCCTTCACCTTAAAGCCCTGGGCGGTGGAAATCAGCCTGCTGACCGATCTCCCCGCCAGAGTGGCGCAATCAGAGGGCGAACTTCTGCAGGTTGGCCATCATCTCTTTCATCGCCTCGATATTGTCCTTCGGATGGGCCGCGCCCTCAAAGTCGCAAATCTGTGCAAAGTTGGCGGCCACATCCTCCGGGCTGTAGCCTTCACGCGGGTCGAAGCCGGCGCCCAGGCTGCGTTCCCAGCGCACTTTGCCCATCCAGCCACCGCCGACTTCGAACAGGCCGGAGGTTTCTTCGCAGGCGCTGCTCGCCAGGTACACCACCAGCGGGCTGACTAGCTCGGGCTTGAGCTGCTCGAACACCTGCGGCGGGATCAACCCTTCGGTCATGCGCGTGCCGCCGGTAGGGGCAATGGCGTTCACCAGGATGTTGTTCTTGCGCCCTTCGATGGCCAGGGTACGAGTCAGGCCGTACAGGCCCAGCTTGGCCATGCCGTAGTTGGACTGTCCGAAGTTGCCGTAGATGCCCGAAGTGGATGCGGTGAAGATGATGCGGCCATAACCCTGCTCGCGCATATGCGGCCAGGCGGCGCGGGTGACTTTGTAGGCGCCTTCGACGTGGACTTTGTAAACCAGATCCCAGTCAGCGTCTTCCATCTTATGGAAGGTTTTGTCGCGCAGGATGCCGGCGTTATTCACCACCACATCAATGCGGCCAAAGGTGTCCAGGGCGCACTGCACGATCTTCTCGCCGTCGGTCACCGAATCATGGTTGGCCACTGCCGTGCCGCCAGCCGCGCGGATTTCCTCGACCACTTTGTCCGCTGCCGAAGCGTTGGCGCCTTCACCGTGGGTGCTGCCGCCCAGATCGTTGACCACAACTTTGGCACCGTGTTTGGCGAACAACAGCGCATGGGCGCGGCCCAGACCGCCGCCGGCCCCGGTGACGATTACAACCTGGTCTTGAAAACGGATGGCGTCGCTCATGCAGCATTCCTCGGCAGATTAACAATGCTCCCGAGTGTCCAGCAGTCGAGCGCTGGTCACAATAGGTACGAGCAGCGCTGAATGGTGCTCGATAAGGTGGCAGGATGATCCTGCCACCCGAGCGCGGTTCACTGACTGGTTACTACTGACCGCCAGTACCAGCGCCGCTACCGGCACCGCTACCCGTACCACTGCCGGTGCCGCTACCACTACCAGTGCCAGTACCAGTGCCGGTACCTGCTCCACCGTTATTGGAGCCGCCGCCATTACCAGGCGCGGTACCCGTGCCGGTGCCGGTGCCGGTGCCGGTGCCGGTGCCATTATCCATACCCGTGCCAGTGCCAGTGCCAGTGCCATTATCCATACCGGTGCCGGTGCCAGTACCCTGGCCAGGGCTCGTGCCATTAGTATTGGCGTCGGTACCGTTATTCATACCGGTATCGGTATCAGCAGGTGGGATACTTGGTGGTACCGGCGAGGTTGGTCCAGCCGGGTCGGTAGGTCCGGTCGGTGAGGCACCGCCTGCCACAGCAGGTAAGGCGGAAAACGCCAGCAAGCCACTGAAGATCATTGCGCACAGCTTGGTTTTGTCATTCATCGTTCCATCCTCGTAGTGAGTGCGTACATAAAAACCGACTGTGCGCTGGCTTCGAGGGTTCGATGTTTTTGATCAGTGGTCGCGCAACTCACTCAAGCAGGCATTCAGGCCGGACGGATGAGGCTGAGGTGGTTATACAGATGCAGCACATGGGCCTGGGCATAGTCGGCATGGCTTAGCGCGCCGTAGGCAAAGTGCGGCTGCAGCTCGCCCTGGTAGGCGGCAAAGTCGGCAAAAGCCTGCTGCAAACGGTGCAGTGCCTGGGCTTGGCTGGCCGGCGAGTTTAAGGCCGCGGCACCTGGGATAGCCTCGTTCAGCGGATGGCGCATGGCCCCACGCGCGGCAAATACGCTAAACGCCAGCGGGCCAACGCTGCTGCGGAACCAGCCGGGCTTGAGTTCGGGATAACCGCTGATGGAGTACTCGATGCTCTGCGCGCAGTGGTTGAATACCTCGGCCGGGCTCCAGCCCTTGAGGCTAAGTAACGGCTGATCGACCAGGCCAGCCAGCAGCCTCCCGACTGCATCGAGGCTTACCGCAGCTGGCGCGTCTCCACTTGGCAATGCCCAGAAACCCGCGCCCAGCGCCGCCACACCGCCAAGAGCGGCGCCTTTCAGGACAGTACGTCGTTGCATCACTTGGCCTCCAGCCGTGCACGGAATTGCAAATAATGAGCGAGCACCTGATCCGGCGCTTCGGTCTGCGGATAATGGCCAATTTGCTCCAGCAGCACGGTGTCCGGCTGGGGGATCAGCTCGCGATAACGCGCCACCATATGCGCCCCGGAAATCGGGTCGACAGCGCCATCAATCACCCGCATCGGCACAGCAGTGGCCTGCATCGCCGCCACCCAACGCTCGCGCTGCACGCGGCGCTCGGGCATATAGCGGATCAACCGATGCATCACCGCGGGGCCGTTATTGGTGGCAATCAGGCTCCAGAAATCATCCAGCTCGCGGGCGCTTGGCTGGGTGTGCGGGCCGAACACCTGGGCAAAGCTCTGCGCCAGCTTCTTGCGGCTGAACAGTCGACCGATCAGCGGGCCTATGGGGCTGAGCAGCAGCTTCTGCACCAGTACCGGACGATGGGTTTCCGGAAACAGCCCACCATTGAGAAATACGCAACTGGCCAGTTGCGCGCGACCCTCTTGATGCCGTGCCAGCAGCTCTTGGGCCACGCTGTCGCCATAATCATGGGCCAATACATGCACCGGCTTCGCGATACCCAGATGCACCAACAGCGCCTGCTGCAGGTCGGCCTGTTCCAGCAGGCTATAGGCATGCCCGCGCGGTTTGGCCGAGTCGCCAAAGCCGAGCATATCGCAGGCAATCACTTGGTACCGCTCGGCCAAAGCGCTCCATAGGTAGTGCCAATCCCAACTGGCGGTGGGGAAGCCGTGAATCAGCAGCAACGGCTCACCCTGCCCGGCTGTCCAGTAGCGGATGCCATGGCCGTTAAAGCTGAAATCCCGGCCCGAGCTACGCCAATCCGCCAGGGCAATCCCAGGCAACGCGGTCATGCCGCATAACCCGGCATCTGTTGGTCAAGCTTGCGCAGCAGCGCCGGCCACGGCAGTGCGCCGCCCATGCCCTGCGGGCTTTTCATCACCCCGGCGATCATCGCCCGGGCACCGTCGAGAACCTGTTGCGGAATATGGATCAGCTCGGTGCCGCCGCTTTGCGCCATCACCTGAATCTCGCAGGCGCGCTGCAGGGTGAACATGCCGAGGAAGGCATCGGCGATGCTGCCGAAGGCGGTAAGCAGGCCGTGGTTGGGCAGGATCATAAAGTTCTTCTCGCCGAGATCCGCCTGCAGGCGCGACTTCTCATCATGGTTCAACGCCACGCCTTCATAGCCGTGGTAGGCCAGGCTGGCGAGGACGAACAGCGACTGCTGCGACAACGGCAGCAACCCCTGCTTCTGCGCCGACACGGCGATCCCCGCTGGCGTGTGGATATGCAACACGCAACCGACATCGTGACGCACTTCGTGCACCGCGCTGTGGATGGTGTAGCCGGCCGGATTGATGTCGAAGGGGCTGTCCATCAGCTTGTTGCCGGCCAGGTCGATCTTCACCAGGCTGGAGGCAGTAATCTCATGGAACATCAGGCCGTAGGGGTTGATCAGGAAATCTTCGCTGCCGGGAATCTTCGCCGATATGTGGGTGAAAATCAGGTCATCCCAGCCGTACAAGGCGACCAGCCGGTAACAGGCGGCCAGGTCCACGCGGGTCTGCCATTCGGCAGCAGACACCTGATCCTTGAGGCTGACAACAGGCAGTGCATGGGCAACGGTCATGATCGATTCCTCGGCTTTTGTTATTGAAGTGCCAAGGAGTCTAGCGAGGGATGCCGCAAAGGTGAGTCGCTCTGGCGGCCAGCGTGGTGGCCTTGCGAGTCAAACCAGCTCGGGATGCAGCTGCGCGAGCATGGGCCAGTCGCGCTGGGCCTGGGGATCATCACTGAGCAGCTGGAAGCCGGCAAAGTCGAAACCCGGGGTTACCGTGCAACCGACTAGGGTAAACGCCCCGCTGCTGCGTGCGGCCTGCCAGGCATGAGCCGGCACCAAGCGCTGTGGCAGTTGGCCGATGGTCACCGGGCCCAATCGCGCACCACGCACCGCATCCGGCTGCTCAGCTACCAACAGCTCCAGCGGCGCACCTTCATAGAAGTGCCAAAGCTCGTCGGCGTCCACCCGGTGCCAACGGCTAACCGCGCCGGCAGGCAACAGGAAGATAATCGCAGTGCCGCACAGCCGGCCGTTTTCCAGCTGCGCCGACGATTCGTAAAGGCGGCGGTAATAGCCACCTTCCGGATGCGCCTGCAACTGCAGCGCGCTAATCAGTTCCTGCGCGCGCGGGTGCATCAGCCTTGCAGCGCCGCAATAAACTCTGCCAACCAAGGCTCCGCGTCGGTTTCCGGAGTCACGCTTTCGCTGCTGTCCAGGCGCAGCATCGGCTGCACCTCGCGGATGCCCAGCTCGGCATACAGCTCGCGCACCAGCTCACCGCCGCCGCAGAAGGTATCGCCGTAGCTGGAATCACCCAGGGCAATCACCCCGCCAGGCAAGCCGCTCCACGCCGGCAGATGATCACGAATGGCGTAATACAGCGGCTGTAGGTTATCCGGCAATTCACCCATGCCGGTGGTCGAGGTCACCGCCAGAAAAGCCTCGGGAGCAAAGGCCTGAATATCCGCCAGGCTGGCGCGTGGGTTATGCCAGGCCTCAAGGCCGGCGGCGTTGAGTAGACGTTCGGCGTGGCGGGCAACTTCCTCGGCGGTGCCGTACACCGAACCGGAAAGGATGGCGATCTTCATGCAAAACTCCGAAACAGTCAGAACCAAATCAATAAGCTCGGCATTATGCCGCAAGTGGACAGCCCGCCCGGATGTTTTAGAATGCAGCCGACATAGACTGGGAAATCGCCTCATGATCAACGCCAAACTGCTGCAACTGGTGATCAACGCCTCCAACGACGGCATCGTGGTGGCTGAACAGGAAGGTGAGGACAACATCCTGATCTATGCCAATCCCGCCTTTGAGAAGCTCACCGGTTACGCCAGCGAAGACATTCTTTACCAAGATTGCCGCTTTCTGCAGGCCGATGACCGCAATCAGCCGGGCCTGACTGCTATCCGCGAAGCGGTGAAGGCGCACCGTCCGTGCCGGCAGATCATCCGTAACTACCGCAAGGACGGCACGCCGTTCTGGAACGAACTGTCGATCACCCCGGTGGTTAACGATGCTGACCAGTTGACGTACTACATCGGTATCCAGAAGAACGTCACCGAACAAGTTCAGGCCCAGGAGCGGGTGAAGGAATTGGAAGCTGAATTGGCCGAGCTCAAGGCCGAACTGCTGCGTTTGCAGCTGACGACCGGCAGTAACTAATCGCCATAGCAGCGGTCAGAACAGCTTCAAGAGCTCGATATTAGACCGCATCCATGCAAGAACAGGCCCTCCTGACCCAGGCTGAACTGACGTTTATCAGCCAGTTGCACGAACCGGTGACGACGCCGTCGCGCAGCAAGCCGCGCCTGCCAGTGGATATTGGCAAGCAGCTCAGCGAACTGCTGTTGCACTGCACAGCCGATGAACCGCTGAGCCTGCACGCACACATCGCCAATCAGCGCCTGACCTTTGACCTGCACCTTAGCCGGGATGAGCAGAACGCCCCCTGCCTGCAGCTCAGCGCTCCACAGATTTTCGATGAAGGTGAAGTCAATCGCGCCTGGCGCTCGCCACTGGCCGAGCCGTTGCCGCTGCACACGCCAAGCGCGCAGCCCAGTGACCTGTGGATTCACCAGCTGTCGATGAATGGCGCATTGATCGAGCATCGGGCACGACGCAAAGCGCCCAAGCGTTTTCAGCTGGTGCTGCCGGTGGACGAGCATACGGCGATTGCCGTGGCCGGGGTATTCGTACGCGAAACCGAGGACGGCCTATTGGCCTATCAGCTCCACCCCAAAGACCCGCAAAGCGATGAGCAGCTGCGCCAGTTTATCTACCAGCAGCACCTACAGCAGGAACAACGGCTGCATATCGTGCGTTGCTGAAGCGCCCAAGAATGCAGAGCAAATACCGGACAAAAAAAGACCCGCTATCAGGCGGGCCTAAAGTGCAGGACAAATGCCTGCAGCAGGGATAAAAAAATCCGGCGGCCGAAAATGGGCGGTACTGATGGCTACCGGATTGCGCAGTCGTTTCAGGCAGCAAACTCCTCATTACTAAAGGCCATCAGCGTGGCTTTGCCGGCCTTGACCTCAGCCAGCAGGCTGTCGGTTTCAGTAAGAATGCGCGCCACAAAGAAGTCCGCAGACTTCAGCTTGGCACCATAAAACAGGGTTTCCGTACTGCCTGCCGCCAACTTGACCTTGGCCACCGCAGCCATGCGCGCCCACATCCAGGCCAGGCTGGTCAGGGCAAACAGTCGCAGATAAGGAGTTGCCGCCGCACCGGCCTGCTCGGGGTCTTTCATCCCTTCGCTAGCAATCCACATCGTGGCCTGCTGCAGTTGCTTGAGCGCAGCACCCACTGCCGCGACGTGCTCTGCCTCGGCGTTGGCCTTGAGCCACCCCTCGACCAAGGCGAAGTAATTGCGCACCGCGCGACCGCCACCCAGGCCCAACTTGCGGCCGACCAGATCAAGCGCCTGAATGCCGTTGGTGCCTTCATAAATGCGGGTAATCCGCGAATCACGCACCAGTTGCTCGATGCCCCAGTCTTCGGTGAAGCCGGAGCCGCCCAGCACCTGCAGGCCTTCGTTGGCGCAGTTGAAGCCTTCATCAGTGAGAAAGGACTTCACTACCGGAGTCAGCAGCTGCACCAGATCATCGGCCTGCTCGCGCACGGCTGGGTCTTCGTGGTCATGGGCAACGTCTTCATGCAAACCAGTGAAATAAGCCAGCGCGCGGCAGCCTTCGATCATCACCTTCTGGCGCAGCAACATGCGCCGCACATCCGGGTGCACGATGATCGGATCGGCCAGTTTGTCCGCCGCTTTCGGACCAGACAGCGAACGACTCTGCAAGCGCTCTTTGGCGAAGCCCAGGCTGACCTGATAAGCGCTTTCGGCAATTCCGAGGCCCTGCATGCCGACCATCAGGCGCGCCGAGTTCATCATGGTAAACATGCACTTGAGGCCCTTGTTCGGCTCGCCGATAAGCCAGCCCTGAGCACCTTCGAAATTCATCACGCAGGTGGCCGAGCCCTTAATACCCATCTTGTGTTCCAGGCCGCCACAGAACGCCGGGTTACGGCTGCCGTCTGCAAGGAACTTGGGCACTAAAAACAACGAAATCCCCTTCACGCTATCCGGTGCATCGGGCAGCTTGGCCAGCACCAGGTGCATGATGTTGTCGACCAGATCGTGCTCACCGCCGGTGATCCAGATCTTGGTGCCGCTGATGGCATAGCTGCCGTCCGCCTGCGGTATGGCACGGGTGCGGATCAAGCCTAAGTCGGTGCCGCACTGCGGCTCGGTCAGGCACATGGTGCCGGTCCATTCGCCGCTGATCAGTTTCGGCAGATAGCGCTCCTGCAGTTCACGGGCACCGTGAGCGGTCAGCGCATTGATCGCGCCATGAGTCAGACCCGGATACATGCCCAGCGACAAGTTGGCCGAACAGACCATCTCCTCGACCATCATGTTCAGCACATGGGGCAAGCCCTGGCCGCCGAACTCGGGCGTACAGGCCAGAGCGGTCCAGCCACCTTCGGCGAACTGCTGATAAGCGGCGCGGAAACCGTCCGGCGCCTTGACCGATTTACTTTCCGGATCGTAATGGCAGCCCTGTTTATCACCAGGGCCATTGAGCGGAGCCAGTACGTTCTCCGCCAATTTGGCAGCTTCTTCCAGAATGGCGCCACCGAGGTCGTCTCCGAACTCGCGCTGACTAGGCAGCGACTGCAAGGTGGCATAAGCGTCGAGCACCTCGTCAAAAACGAAACGCATATCACGAAGGGGTGCGCGGTATTGAGTCATGTTACTCAGTCCTCAAGCTGTACAAGTGGCTTAACACTGTACATATATAAATTATGTACAGCTCTTGTATAGCCTAAAGACCCAAATGGCAAGCAATTTTCTGTACAGGCTGTACAACTAATCGGGCTCGACAACAAATTGCAGGCATGCGAAAGCGCGGCTGCCATAACGGCGACCGCGCTTATTCAGGCGTACTTAATAGAAGAAATCAGGTATCCAGGTGGCCAGCCAGAAACTGCTGCAGGCGACGCTGCATCAGGCGACCTTCATTGCCCAAACAGGCAATCGGCGAACCACTGAGGCTTTCCTCGGCAAGATCGGCACCATCACCGGCCATCACCAGTGGACAGTCCAGCGCCAGCGCTAGGCGCGAGAGCACCTTGGGCAGGTCATCGCTGGGCGGCTGGTTGGAGAACAGCACCAGCGCCTGGGGCTGCATCTTTTCGCAGATCAGCGTCAGCTCTTCCAGCGGCTGACCCAGCCCCAGCACGCTGACGGCGGTGTCGGCGCTGCTCAGCAGCAACCCGGCGACCAATAGTTCCAGCTCGCGGCAATGGCCCGGCAAGGCTGCCAGCAGCACGCGCTCCTCAACTTGGGCGCGCAACACCTGCAAGCGTTGCAAGGTACGGGCACGCAGGAAAGTATCGAGGAACAGCCATTCGCTGGTCTGGCCATATTCGTCCTGACGCAGCAGCAGTTCCTGCCACAGCGGCATGAGGATGTCCTGGAACACCACCGGCAGCGGGTAGCTGGAGAAAATCTGACCGTATAGACGATCCAGGTGTAGCTCGTCGAAGGCGCTGATAGCGCGGCGCAGCTGGGCTTGCCACTCGCCCCACTCGCTGGCGCTGACCTCTTCATAGACCGGTGAACTGGCGGATTTGATTGAGCTGCTTTTGGCCAGAATCTTGCCAACCTTGCTCACCGCCACACCGCGCTCAATCCACGCCAGGATGCTGCGCACCGACTCGATATCCACCTGCGAATACAGGCGATGACCACTATCGGTGCGGGTTGGCTGGATCAGCCCATAGCGCCGCTCCCAGGCCCGCAGGGTGACTGGATTGACGCCGGTCAGGCGCGCCACTTCACGAATAGGAAATAACTCTTCCTGCTTGAGAGCATTCGAAACGAGGGATGCAGTACCAACGTGATCGGACATGGGCGCAGGTATCACAGAAAAAATGTTGCGCGCATTGTAACTCAGCTATTTCCGGCATACTTTGTACAAGACCTATACAAAGAGTTAGACCATGAACAAGCAGCCCTGCTGGCCCTTGACCCTTTACTACGATGGCGATTGCCCGTTGTGCGCCCGCGAGATCCAGTTGCTGCGTCAGCGCGCCGACGTGCAGCGTTTGTGCCTGGTCGATATCAGCCTCGATGACTTTCATCCCGAGTCCGTCGGCCACAGCCGAGAAACCCTGCAGAACCGCCTGCATGCCCGCTTCGCTGATGGTCAATGGGTCACCGGCATGGACGCCACGCTATGGAGCTGGCGCGCCGCCGGCCTTGAGCGCTGGGCAGTGCCACTGACCTGGCCGGCATTGCGGCCTCTGCTGGAACTGGGTTACCAACTATTCTGCCGGCTACGCCCGCACCTCGATTGGCTGCCCCACCCGGATGCCAGTCGGCGCTGCAGAAACGCTGCGTGCATTGTCAGCAAAAAACCGCAATAAGCCATCAACGCAGCTTGATCCACAGGCCTGGATCGGGTTCAAGCAACGCAGGACGACCGATAATTTCATCGTGGCTTTCCGGCTGCAGCAACAGCATCTGCTGCACGCCGCAGCGCCGTAAACACGCCTTGAGCAATGCCAACCCAGGCCATAGCGGGCGCCCCGACGCATACTCCAGCGTGCGCACGCTGCCAGCCTTGCTGACCACCCGCACCTTGTAGCCACAGCAGCGCAGGGTGAGCACCTCGACATGGCGCACCCGCCCACACAGCACTGCGATGCTTAACTGCCACGGCTTCATAACGGCATATACCTGTACAAGAAAACCAATCTTGTACACGATAAAAACAATTTTATTCAGCCCGACCGTGCAAAAAATACCGATACAGCTCAATGAAATAGGCTAAACGGTAGGTAACAGACCAGTACCCGCACAGGGCGCATGGTTGTACAAACACCAGTGCTGGTATAACTTTACGTCTGGTTCAGTTGAGGCCGCGCCACACTGGTCAGGTAACCCGGCGCAGCGTCGCTGAACCCACCCTTTTCTTTCTGCCGAGTCGAGCATGAGCGTCAGCGCCGCCCCCATCCTGATAACCGGAGCTAGCCAGCGCATCGGCCTGTATTGTGCCGAGCGCCTGCTGGATGACGGCCACCAAGTAATCGTCACCTACCGCAGCGAACGCGACGGCATCGAGGCCCTCAGGCAACGCGGCGCTCTAGCCCTGCATGCGGACTTCGCCAGTGAAGCCGGCATCCTGGCGTTTATCGAACTGCTCAAGAGCCATACCGACAGCCTGCGGGCCATCGTGCACAACGCCTCCGACTGGCTGATAGAAGCGCCGGGCGAAGAGGCCGCAGCCTTTCAGCAGCTGTTTGCCGTGCATATGCTCGCGCCCTATCTGATCAACCTGCACTGCCAACCCCTGCTGGCGCGCTCAACGCCCGCCGATATCGTGCATATCAGCGATGACGTGGCGCGCAAGGGCAGCGCCAAGCGCCCGGCCTACAGCGCCAGCAAGGCCGGGCTGGACAGCCTGACGCTGTCGTTTGCCGCACGCTTCGCCCCGCAGATCAAGGTCAACGGTATCGCCCCGGCGCTGATCATGTTCAACCCGGACGACGACGCCGATTACCGCCGCAAAACCCTGAATAAATCGGCACTGGGCATCGAACCCGGGCCTCAAGTGATCTACCAAAGCCTGCGCTACCTGCTCGACAACCCCTACGTCACCGGTACCACACTGACTGTCAACGGCGGCCGCCATCTCAAATGAGCCTGGTCGCGAGGACCCTGTAATGACCCCAGAACTGCCCGACCACTACCGCGAGATCCTGCTCGGTGTCGGTGAAAACCCCGAACGCGAAGGCCTGCTGGATACGCCCAAGCGTGCCGCCAAGGCCATGCAGTACCTGTGCAACGGCTACCACAAGAGCCTGGAAGAAGTGGTCAACGGCGCACTGTTCGAGTCGGATAACGACGAGATGGTGATCGTCCGTGATATCGAGCTGTACTCGCTGTGCGAGCACCATATGCTGCCGTTTATCGGCAAGGCTCATGTGGCCTATATCCCCACCGGCAAGGTGCTCGGCCTGTCGAAAGTGGCGCGAATTGTCGATATGTATGCACGGCGCCTGCAGATCCAGGAAAACCTCACCAAGCAGATTGCCGACGCGATCCAGCTGGTCACCAACGCCGCCGGCGTGGCCGTGGTAATCGAAGCCAAACACATGTGCATGATGATGCGCGGCGTGGAGAAGCAGAACTCGGTGATGACCTCCTCGGTGATGCTTGGAGCCTTCCGCGAATCCTGCAACACTCGCCATGAATTCCTGCAACTGATCGGACGGAGCAAGTAATGCCGCGACTGGAACCTGGGATGGCGCGCATCCGCGTCAAAGACCTGCGCCTGCGCACCTACATCGGCATCAAGGAAGAGGAGATCAACAACAAGCAGGATGTGTTGATCAACCTGACCATCCTCTACCCCGCCGTAGAAGCGGTGCGTGACAACGATATTGACCACGCCCTCAACTACCGCACCATCACCAAGGCGGTGATTCGTCACGTCGAAGAAAACCGCTTCGCCCTGCTGGAGCGCATGACCCAGGAGATTCTCGACCTGGTGATGGCCAACCCGGACGTGCGTTACGCCGAAGTGGAAGTGGACAAGCTACACGCCCTGCGCTTTGCCGAGTCGGTGTCGATTACCCTGGCCGGGCACCGCGGCTGATTCAGTCCACCGGCTTATAGGAGTGTCGCTCCGGCTCTCCGCCACGATGCACGCGCTCGCAGGCTTCGATCAGATAGGCACTCTTGATCAAGGCCAGATGAGAAAAAGCCTGCGGGAAATTGCCCAGAAACCCATGCCGGGGGTCGTATTCCTCGGCGAGCAGGCCGACATCGTTGCGTAATGCCAACAGGCGCTCAAACAGGGCCTCGGCCTCGCGGTCGCGGCCGCTCATCACCCAGTTATCAACCAGCCAGAATGAACACGGCAAGAACGCGCCCTCCTCGCCTGCGAAGGCGTCTGTCTGGCGGAATCGATACACCAGTTCATTGCGATACAGCTCCTGCTCCACCCAGGCGATAGTAGCCTGTACCCGCTCATCCTTGATGGGGAGAAAGCCCAGCAGCGGAATCATCAGTAGACTGGCGTCGGGCTCCGCCTCCTCGTAACTCTGCTTGAACGCACCTCGTGCGGTGTCGATGCCATTGCGGCAAATGTCCGCACGCAGCTCGTCACGGGCCTGGCGCCAGCGTTCCAGTGGCGCATCCCAACCGAATGTCTCGGCGTCGCGGATCGAGCGGTCGAACGCGACCCAGGCGTAGATCTTGGAGTGAGTGAAGTGCCTACGCTCGCCGCGCAGCTCCCAGATGCCATCGTCAGGGTCACGCCAGCGCTCGACCAGGTCATTGACCAATGAGCATTGGCGCTGCCAGGTTTCCGGGTACATGTCTACGCCGCTGCGGCGCGCCAAATGCAACAGGTCAATCAGTTGACCCTGCAGATCGAGCTGATGCTGGGTGCTCGCAGCATTGCCAATGCGCACAGGCCGTGAGCCCTTATAGCCCGGCATCCAGCTCAGCTGCTCTTCGCCTAGCGGTGCTTCGCCGCTAACGCTGTAGAGCACAGCGAGCTCGCCATCCTCGCCATCCAACACACGCAGCAGCCAGTCGCGCCAGCTGCGCGCTTCATCGAAGTAGTTGGAATCGAGCAGAATATCCAGCGCCAGCACTGCATCGCGGATCCAGCAAAAGCGGTAATCCCAATTCGCTTCGCCGCCAACAACTTCCGGCAGCGACGTGGTTGGCGCGGCGACCATGCCGCCGCTGGGCGCATAGGTGAGCGCTTTGAGGGTGATCAACGAACGCACCACTGCTTCGCGCCAGCGGCCATGGTAACTGCACTGAGCAACCCAGCCGCGCCACGCCTTGGCGCAGTCTTCCAGCTGCTGCGCACTGTCGATCAACGCCGCAGGCATTTGTCCGGGAGACAGGTAGCAAAGCTGAAAGCTGCGACTTTCGCCCTCGCTCAGGCTGAACAGGGCGCGGATCTGTCCTTCACCGAGTTCGGCCGGTTGATCGCTGCGCAGCAGCAAGCGTTCCTCGCCGTACCAAGCGCTCAATCCGGCTTCAGTGTGCTCGCAATGGGCAGCATGGGCACCGTAGCCGAAACGGGGCAGCAGGCTCATGCGCATCGCGACCTGGCCGGCCAGCACCTCAACCCGCCGCAAGAGAGTGATGTCATCACCCAGCGGCATACAGTCGGTAATTTTTACGCGACCGCTCGCGGTGATCATCTCGGTACACAGGACCAAGGTATCGGGCTGATAGTAGCGGCGGACCTCCAGCACTTCGCCAACCGGCGATAACTGCCAGTGGCCATGCTCAGCACGGCCAAGCAACGCCGCAAAACAGGCCGGCGCGTCGAAGCGTGGCGGGCAAAACCAGTCGATACTGCCATTGCGCCCGACCAGCGCAGCGCAGCGCAGATCGCCGATCAAGGCGTAATCCTCAATAGGTTGAGACATAGCGGCCTCTTCGGGGAGCGGGTTCAGCCCAGTAGTCCTATGCCGATGAGCAGCATGATGGCCAATACGATAAACAAGCCGAGCGTCAGCAGGCGGCGGTGCATGGTCAACCACAGCTGCCAGCTGAAATCGCGCGCCTGCTGGTCGAAACGGCCATGGCTGCCCATGTCCTGTTCCACCGCACTGAACAGATTGTCCGGCCGCCCCACAGCCAACGGCTGCTCACTCTGCTGGCTGTCGTAGCCCTGCCGGCTGAGCACCCAGTCGGCAAAGCGGGGCACCAGCTTGTTGCCGTAGATCGCCTTGACCGCAGGAAAGCCGACGCACACCTCTCGGCGACGGTGATAGGCCGCCCATACGATGCCGCGCGCGGCGATTTCCGGCTGGAAAATCGGCGGGACCGGTTGCGGCTGACACTCCATGCGAGTGCGCGCCCATTCGAACTGGGGCGTGTTAAACGCGGAAAGATGCACCATGGTCAGATGAATGCGGCTTTTTTCCTGCATCAACTCGACGCGCAACGCATCGGTAAACCCCCGGCAGGCGAATTTCGCCGCGCAATAGGCTGACTGCAACGCAATGGCGCGATAGGCCAGCGCCGAACCAACCTGCACAATGGTGCCGCGATTGCGCGGGCGCATATGCCGAAGCGCCGCACAGGTACCATGCACCATGCCCAGATAGGTAACCTCGGTGACGCGGCGATATTCGTCGGCAGTCATTTGCGCGACCGGCGAAAACACGGTGAGCATCGCGTTATTGACCCATATGTCGATCTCGCCCAGCTCAACCTCTATTCGTGCTGCAGCGGCCTCGACCTGCTCAGCATTGGCCACATCCAGGGCCTGCACCCACGCCTGCCCGCCTGCCGCCTCAACCTCTGCCCGCGCCGCTGCCAGGCCAACCCTGCCACGGGCAAGCAATGCGACCTTGGCGCCACGCCGGGCAAATGCCACGGCAGCGGCGCGGCCGATGCCGGCCGAGGCGCCGCAGACCACGACCACCTCATTTCGCTTCAGGGCCATGGCTGATGCACCTGACATCTGCCTTGCTCGCCAAGGCAAAACGGGGAAATAACTGGCATCAGGCAGGGCCTCCAGGCTCACACGCAGGGCGCGCCGACACGCGACGCTCACTAAAAATGACCCTCGCCGCTTCGCCCAAGTTCACCCTAATAGCAGCACCACGGTTCCTTGCCGCCCTGTGCCTGTCATATCCAGCGGGGTATTATCGTCCCGCAGCGCTATAGCCTGCGCCGCCGCCAACATTTTCTACCGCAGAGTATTGCCATGACCGAACAAGAACGCCTCGAACTTGAAGCCGCCGCCTTTCGCACCCTGGTGCAACACCTGCGCTCACGCCCTGATGTACAGAACATCGACATGATGAATCTTGCCGGCTTCTGCCGTAACTGCCTGTCCAAGTGGTTCAAGGCCGCCGCCGACGACATCGGTGTCGCCATCACCCCGGATGAAGCGCGTGAAGAGGTGTACGGCATGCCGTATGCCGAGTGGAAAGCCAAATACCAGAAGGAAGCCAGTGCCGAGCAGCAGGCCGCCTTCAGTAAAGGAAAAAAGTAATGAGCAGCCTCAACGACTTTCGCGCCAAGCTGCGCAGCGAACACTTCACCTTCGCCGAAACCCTGGCGTTTATTGCCGAGCATTACCAGTACCAACCCTGCGCATTCAGCAATGGCAAGGTGCATAGCGCTGCCGGGCAGAATGAAGGGTCATGCAAGACCCTCGGCCTGGCGCTGCTTGAAGGCCTGAGCCTGGAAGAGACCCTGCTGTGCTTTGGCGAACATTACCGCAGCGTGCTGGCCACCCCGAGCGGTAGCGACCACGGCAATATCCGCGCACTGATGGATACCGGCCTGGCGGGCGTGCGCTTCGAGCAGCCGTCGCTGCAGCGCAACAGCTTGTAATCACCCGCGCAAAAACTTGCGCAACTGTCGGTAAAAGCTGACAGACATCACACTTAAACCCCCCTATGCTGCGCGCCGTTACTTGAACGAGAACACCAGGGACGGTGCTCCGTGCAGCTTTGTGGCCGCGCTCTCCCGGTTTCTCCAACCCTACCTGGCTTGGAGTCGCTAGATGCAGCAGACCTTGGTATGGAAACCATGGCACAACCCCGGCGTGGAAAACCTGCGCCTGAATATCGATGAACACGGCATCAACGCCACCAGTCATCTGATGCAGAGCCTGCAAGGCCACAGCATCGCCGCCACCTATGTGCTCAATTGCGACCCACGCTGGCGTTTTCGTCGCCTGTGGCTGAAGGTCGACAACCACGGCCAGCGCAGCCTCAACCTCAAGCGCGATATCCGTGGCAACTGGTTCCACAACGGCGAACCACGCCCAGACCTCAGCGAATGCCATCAGGTTATGCTCTCCGAATCGCCCTTTACCCACACCCCAGCCCTGCAACGCTGCGCCCTGGAAACCGGGCAGAGCGAACTGATGCAGGTCGCCTATGTCGACCTGCTAACGCTCAAGGTTGAAGCACGCAGCCAGCGCTACCAGCGCCTGCGTGAAGAAGGCAGGACAACCCTATACCGCAGCGAAGCGCAGGGCAGAAAGAGCAGCGAGCTGACCGTCGACGAGCATGCCTTGCTGGTCAGAGCCAGCGACCAGTTTCTGCGCATGAGCTCGAGGGATTTGAAGCTCAATACCTGGGTATAAGCAGATATCAGACAGCAAAAAGCCTCGAATCAATCGAGGCTTTTTGCATTCTCAGACCTACTGGCCGTCGAGATAACGCTCAACATCCAGCGCCGCCATGCAACCTGCGCCGGCCGAGGTTATCGCCTGGCGATACACGTGGTCGGCCACATCGCCAGCTGCAAACACGCCAGGAATGCTGGTGGCGGTGGCATTGCCGTCGCGGCCACCGTTGACCACCAGATAACCATCCTTAAGCGCCAGTTGCCCCTCGAACAACGAGGTGTTCGGTGTATGGCCGATAGCAACAAACAGGCCGTCAACGCTCAACTCATCAAAGCTGCCATCGTTGTTCTTCACCCGCACGCCGGTCACGCCCATGTTGTTGCCAAGCACTTCATCCACTTCGGCATTTAGCTTGAGGACGATCTTGCCTTCGGCGACCCGCGCCTGCAGCTTGTCCTGCAGGATTTTCTCGGCGCGGAAGGTTTCACGGCGGTGCACCAGGGTCACCTTGCTGGCGATATTGGCCAGGTACAGCGCCTCTTCCACCGCCGTATTGCCGCCACCGACCACCGCTACATCGCGATTACGGTAGAAGAAACCATCACAGGTGGCGCAAGCGGAAACACCCTTGCCCATAAAACTTTCTTCGCTGGGCAAGCCCAGATAACGGGCGCTGGCACCGGTGGCGATAATCAACGCATCGCAGCTGTAGGTGCCGCTATCACCCACCAGGGTGAACGGCTTACCGGCCAGGTCCACGGCATTGATATGGTCATAGACGATTTCCGTCTCGAAGCGCTCGGCATGCTCCTGCATGCGCTGCATCAGCGCCGGACCGGTCAGGCCATGCACATCGCCCGGCCAGTTATCTACCTCGGTGGTGGTGGTCAGTTGGCCGCCGGCCTGCAAGCCAGTGATTAACAGCGGCTTGAGATTGGCCCGGGCAGCGTAGACCGCAGCGCTGTAACCGGCAGGGCCGGAGCCCAGAATAATTACGCGGGCATGACGATTGGTAGACATCAGCAACTCCTCCCGGCAAGGCCGGCAGCAATAAACAGGGACTTCCGAAATACCAGGGGAAGGCAATACGCTTGGAAGCCCCACAAAGGGATGCTGCGCAGCCTATGCCCGACCAGCGCATCGCGGAAATATGCTTTACCAATACCGTGCATAGGCAAGCGCTATAACGTGCGCGGGCAATCGTTAGCGCCCATTGCAGAGGCTTTCACCTGCCACACAAAGCCGGTAAGGTCGGCGCGACTTCAACCTCGCGGAGACTTCCATCCATGCCCGCTCCCGTACTGACCGGCCCGCAATACCTCAGCGAAGGCCTGAAATTGGTCCTGAGCCCTGGCCTGCGGCTTTTTGTGCTACTGCCCCTGACGATTAATCTGCTGCTCTTCGTTGGCCTGATTTACCTGGCCATGCAGCAGTTCGGCGGCTGGGTCGACACCTTTATGCCCACCCTGCCGAGCTGGCTGAGCTTTCTCGAATACGTGCTGTGGCCACTGTTTGTGGTGCTGGTACTGCTGATGGTGTTTTTCAGCTTCACCCTGTTGGCCAATATCATCGCTGCGCCGTTTAACGGCTTTCTGGCGGAGAAAGTCGAGGTGGTGGTGCGCGGCGAAGACCCTTTCCCTGCCTTCCGCTGGGGCGAACTGATTGAAATGGTGCCGCGCACCCTGGGTCGCGAATTGCGCAAGCTGGGCTACTTTCTGCCGCGCGCCATCGCCCTGCTGATCCTGACCTTTATCCCGGTGGTCAACCTGATCGCCGCGCCGCTGTGGCTGCTGTTTGGTGTGTGGATGATGGCAATTCAATACATCGATTACCCCGCGGACAACAACAAGATGAGCTGGCAGGACATGCTCGCCTGGTTGCGGGAGAAGCGCTGGCAGAGCCTGGGCTTTGGTGGCATCACCTACGCCGCCTTGCTGGTGCCTGGGCTGAATATCCTGATGATGCCGGCAGCCGTGGCCGGCGCCACGCTGTTCTGGGTACGTGAACGCGGCGAGCAGGCGCTGACGCCCGCTCCTTAATCTCTAGCCTGCAGGCTAGCTGCGCTCAAGCACCGCGCGCAGCGCCTGCATCGAGGCCTGGGATTCGCGCTCGATACGCCGGCTCAGCAACAGACGGTTGGCCAGACGCATCAGCATGCCGTCGAAGCCGTATTCCATGGTGCGAACAAATTCGCAACCACCTTCCACTTCCAAGCACTCGTAGGTCAGCAGCAGCCCTAGGCCGTGATCGCCACGGGCGCTGGCCTGCCAGCGGCGGGCCGGCTGGTAGTCGAGCACATCCCAGCGCAGATGGCCGGCGCGCCCGCCGGCGTGGATATCTTCCTCAAACACATCGCCGGCTAGCAGCACACCCTCGCGGCCGTAGATATGCAACGACGACGGGTGCCATTCGGGCCAATGAATAGGCGCGGCGGCATAACGCAGCACCTCGTCCGCCGAGCGGGTGAGGCGAATGCGATGCTGCTGGCGGTTCTGCTGATAAGTCGGCTCCGGTTCCCAGTGCAAGGTGCCGTACAGCCAGTCCATCAGTGGATGGACGATACCGAAGTTGCGCGAATGCATCAGCTCACGGCGATGGTGCAGCGCATGCAGGCGGCGCATCTGGCGAATCCACGGCAATCGCGTAAGCGGGTGCTCGGCCGGCAGGTGCTCGCAGGCATGCACCACCTCATAGCTCATATACCCCAGCAGCATGCTACCGGCGAACAGCGCGGCAAGGTTGCCGTCGATAGGCGCTAGCAGCCACCAGATGCCCAGCAGCGGCAGGCTGTAGAGCACGATCAGCCAGGCGGGGAAGAGGATCACCCGCCAGTCGCGCGGCGTCTCGTAGCGCATCTGGTCTTCGACGAAAAAACTGTGGTGATCACCGGTGTGGCGCTTGTAGAACAGCTGGCCGAAGCGCGTCTTGTTGTGCCCCAGCCGCTTGTGCACCTGATATTCGCCCCAGCTGAAGAACACCAGGCTCAGCGGCACCAGCAGCCATTGCCAGAGCGCCACCGCCTCCAGCGTACGCCACAGCAGGCTGATGCAGGTCAGGCCGTAGGCCAGGACAAAGGCGGCATGCAGCCAGGGGTTGTACAGCGGGTGGATGGCATCCCGATAACGTGTGCGGAAAGCCTGGGCATTGTCGTTGTTATAGGCCACGGCGGTACTCCTGTGCGGATTGACAGCAGTCTAGGCGCGGCCAGATCATTCGAATAATGGATATTTAAAAAGAGCATTATTCTTGATAACGAATTTGCGTCAGCTCGACCTTAATCTGCTGCTGGTCTTCGATGCCCTGATGCAAGAAGGCAACCTGACCCGCGCCGCCGAGCGCCTGCACCTGAGTCAGTCGACGGTAAGCAACGCCCTCGCCCGTCTGCGCCAGCAACTCGGCGAAGAGCTGTTCCAGCGCACCGCCCGTGGCATGACTCCCACCGCCCGCGCTCAGGCCTTGTATGTGCCGGTGCGTCAGGCGCTGCGCCTGCTGCAGACCGGCCTAGGCCCGGCCGAGCCGTTTGACCCGCAGACGCCGCACGCCTTTAGCCTGTCGCTTAACGACTATGCCCAGGCCGCGTTGCTGCCCATGTTGCAGGCGCATCTGGCGCGCAGCGCTGCGCAGGTCGAGCTGCTGGTGCAAGCCGATGATGCCGACAGCCTGGTGCAGCGCTTGGAAAACGGCGCGCTGGACCTGGCCATCGACTATCTGCATTTCGATTCGCCCGACCTGCATTACGCGCCGCTGCGCGAAGAACCCCTGGTAGCCATCGGCCGTGCCGGCCACCCGGCCTTCGTTGGCGGGCTGAGCCTGGAAGATTACCAGCAGGCCCGGCATATCACGGTAACCCCGCGCGCCGGCCGTGGCTCACCACTGGAAATTGTCCTAGGTTCAGCCAGGGTACGCCGGCAAGCGGCACTGCACTTGCCCAACTACCTGCCGATCCCGGCCATCGTCGCTCAGACCGATCTGCTCGGCACCGTGCCTGCACGCCTGGCCGAGGCCTTCGCCCCAGTGCACGCGCTGGAAATCGCGCCGCTGCCCTTCGATATGCCGCCGGTGCAGGTCAGCCTAATTTGGCATCACCAACAGCACCTCGACCCAGCGCACGCCTGGTTGCGCCAGCAACTACTCGAGCTGCTCGACTGACATACAAACGCAACCAAAGCGTCACAGTCATTACATAGCGGCAGCGGACACTGCTGCCATGAGCACAGCTTCCCTGCATATCGCGCTGATCAGCGAAACCTTCCCACCGGAAATCAACGGCGTGGCCAATACCCTCGGTCGCCTGGTCGATGGCCTGCGTGGCCGTGGCCATCGCGTGCAACTGGTGCGTCCGCGACAGAGCGTCGACCCGCGCGGTGCTGCCGATCAGGACTTATTGCTAACCCGTGGTTGGCCGCTGCCCGGCTACCCCGGTTTGCAGTGGGGTCAGTCGTCGCTGCACAAGCTCTTGCGCAACTGGCAACACCAGCGCCCGGATGTGCTGTATATCGCCACCGAAGGGCCGCTGGGCTTGTCCGCCCTACGCGCCGCGCGCCGTTTGCAGATCCCGGTGGTCAGCGGTTTTCACACCAACTTCCAGCAATACACCGGGCATTACGGCTTTGGCCTGCTAACCCGCCTGCTGACCAATTACCTGCGCTGGTTCCATAACCGCTCGCAGATGACCCTGGTGCCCAGCGTCAGCCAGCAGATCGAACTGCAACGCCGTGGCTTCGACAATCTGGAACTGCTCTCGCGGGGCGTCGACAGCCAGCTGTTCCACCCGGCCAAACGCTGCGCGGCCTTGCGTGAACGCTGGGGGCTGGCGGAGCAAGACATCGCCATCCTGCATGTCGGCCGCCTGGCGGCGGAAAAGAACCTGGCCCTGCTCAGCAAGAGCTTTCAGACGCTGCAACGGGCACACCCGCAACGGCGGCTGAGACTGATTCTGGTCGGTGATGGCCCGCTGCGCACCAGCCTGCAGCAGCAACTGCCTGACGCCGTGTTCTGCGGCCTGCAACGCGGTGAGGAACTGGCCGCGCATTACGCCTCGGGCGATCTGTTTGTGTTTCCCAGCCTGTCGGAAACCTTCGGCAATGTGGTGCTCGAAGCCCTGGCTTCCGGGCTTGGCGTGGTGGCATTTGATCAAGCGGCGGCCGCGCAACATATCCGCCACGGGCATAACGGCGCGCTGGCCGTGGCCGAAGATGAGCACGGATTTATCGACGCCGCCAGCTGGCTGCTGAGCGACCACGAAGGTCTGCGCCGGGTACGCCTGAATGCGCGGCTGCATGCCTCACGCCAGGGCTGGCCGGCGGTGGTCGAGCTGTTCGAGCAGCATCTGCGCAGCGCCATGCAACCCGCAGCGGAGTTGCCGGCCGGCAGAACGCAGCATTGAAGAGGAACGGAAAGCTCCGTTCCTACAACCGCACATCCAGACGCTTGATCAGCTGCACACCCTGCGCGCTGATCGCCGCGCCGTAAGCCAGCACTTCAACACCGGCGCTCACTGCCTCACGCAAAGCAGCGGCATAGGCCGGGTCGATTTCCTCGGCCGGGCGCACCGCGTCGATGTCCGTCAGGTTCACGCAATACAACTGCACCGCGCGAATCCCCTCACGGGCCAGTGTCGCCAGCTCACGCAGGTGTTTGCTGCCACGCTCGGTGCGAGCATCGGGAAAGGCGGCGACGCGGCTATCGGCGAACCCCAGGGTCACGCTCTTAACTTCGACAAACGCCGCACCGGTAGGGTAGTCCAGGCGAAAGTCGATCCGGCTGCGTTCCTGGCCGTAAGGCACTTCGCGCTTGAGGCTGGTGAAACCGTTCAACTCGCTGATCAGCCCGGCGCGCAGAGCTTCTTCCACCAAAGCATTGGCGCGCCCGGTGTTGATCACCGCCAGACGGCCCTGGGGTGTTTCGCCAATTTCCCAAGTGCCCGGTAGTTTGCGTTTGGGGTCGTTGCTGCGGCTAAACCAGACTTTTGAGTTATCGGCCATGCAGTTAAGCATCGAGCCGGTATTGGGACAGTGAATGCACAGCAGCTCACCGGAGGCGGTCTCGATATCGGCGAGAAAGCGCTTGTAGCGGCGCAGCAGGCGGCCTTCCTCCAGCGGCGGATCAAATTGCATGGGACTGCCAGCTGATCAGGCCGCGTTTGATCCGCTCCACCGCCTGCTGCAGGCGCGGCAGATCCTGCGTATAGGCAAAACGCACATGCTGCGCGGCCTGGTAGCGGCCGAAATCCAGGCCAGGGGTAAAAGCTACATGCTCGGTTTCCAGAAAGTGCTGGCAGAAGGCGAAGGCATCGCCAGCAAAGGCGCTGATATCGGCATATAGATAGAAGGCGCCCTCTGGCTCCACGGCGATCTTGAAGCCCAGCTCACGCAACGCCGGCAGGAGGAAATCGCGACGACGCTGAAACTCGTGACGGCGCTGCTCGAGGATCTCCAGGGTCTGCGGCGCAAAGCAGGCCAAGGCAGCATGCTGGGCCATGCTCGGCGCGCTGATATAGAGGTTCTGCGCCAGCTTCTCCAGCTCCGGCACGGCGGCCGGTGGTGCCACCAACCAACCCAAACGCCAGCCGGTCATGCCGAAATACTTGGAAAAACTGTTGAGCACAAAGGCCTCGTCGTCCACTTCCAGCACGCTGGCCGCATCCACGCCGTAGGTCAAGCCGTGATAGATCTCATCCACCACCAGATGGCCACCGCGCGCTTTCAGCGCCTGCGACAGCCCGCCCAACTCATCGCGGCTAAGCAAGGTGCCAGTCGGGTTGGCTGGCGATGCCACCAACGCGCCAACGCTGTCCTGATCCCAATAACGCTCGATCAGATCGGGCGTCAGTTGATAACGCACCTCGGGGCCAACTGGCACCAGCTGCGCCGCGCCTTCGACCAGACGCAGAAAGTGACGATTACAGGGGTAACCCGGATCGGCCAGCAACCAGTGCTTGCCAGGGTCGACCAGCAGGCTGGTGGCCAGCAGCAAGGCGCCCGAGCCACCCGGGGTGATCAGAATGCGCTGCGGGTCGATATCCAGACCGTAACGCTGGTCATAGAAGCTGGAGATCGCTTCACGCAGGGCTGGCAGGCCACGTGCAGCAGTGTAACGGGTGTGCCCATTGGCCAGAGCCGCCTGCCCGGCAGCGACAATCGGCGCGGCGGTGGTGAAGTCCGGCTCACCGATTTCCAGGTGAATCACATCATGGCCGTCGGCCTGCAACTGATTGGCGCGGGCCAGCAGCGCCATCACGTGAAAAGGTTCTATGGCGCGGCTGCGCGCACTGTAGGACTGGGCCATGGGACTGTCTGCCTGGGAGATAAGGCGCGGATTCTAAAGCATACCCGGCGCAGCTTCGACAACCGGGAGTGGCGCAGGCCGAGTTGTTCTGGTAAGTTCGCCCGCTTGCAGCCGCAGGGCCGGTTCTACTCGATGTAGGGTCGGCAAGGGACACCGTCCTGCGCAGTGGATTAGAGAGAGTGAGAGGCGGTCATCCATGCCCACCAAAGCAAAAGCAAAAAGCAGCCAACTGACTCGTGGTTTCGAGCCCTATAAAGAAACAAAGGGCGAGGAGTATATGGGTGAGCCGATGCGCGCCCACTTCACCGGCATCCTCAACAAGTGGAAGCTTGAATTGATGCAGGAAGTTGATCGTACTGTGCACCATATGCAGGACGAAGCAGCCAACTTCCCCGATCCAGCGGATCGCGCTAGCCAGGAAGAAGAATTCAGCCTGGAACTGCGCGCCCGTGATCGCGAGCGCAAGCTGATCAAGAAGATCGACGAAACCCTGCAACTGATCGAAGACAACGACTACGGCTGGTGCGATTCCTGCGGCGTAGAAATCGGCATCCGCCGACTGGAAGCACGCCCCACCGCCACCCTTTGCATTGATTGCAAAACGCTGGCGGAAATCAAAGAAAAACAGATCGGTTCCTGATCTGACCCAGAGGGTGCTTCGGCACCCTCTGTTGTTTCTGCCTCCCTGTGTGTGCCACGGCAAATGAACACACCCGCGTATATCGGCCGCTTCGCCCCCACCCCTAGCGGTTATCTGCACTTCGGCTCACTGGTCGCAGCTCTTGCGTCGTACCTTGACGCGCGCGCGGTAAATGGCCGCTGGCTGCTGCGCATGGAAGACCTTGACCCACCACGGGAAGTGGCCGGCGCCCAAGAAGGCATTCTCAGCACCCTAGAAAGCTACGGCTTCGAATGGGATGGCGAGCTGGTACGGCAAAGCGCGCGCCACGGGGAATATGCCGCCCTGGTCGAACGCCTGCTCAGCCAGGGCCTGGCCTACGCCTGCACCTGCTCACGCAAGCAACTGGAAGGCACCCAGGGCATTTACCCCGGCACCTGTCGCAACGCCAGCCAACGTTTTGCCGATGCCGCGATTCGCCTGCGCGTGCCGGAGCTGAGCTACCACTTTGTCGACCGCGTACAAAGCGACTACCGCCAACACCTGGGCCGCGAGGTGGGCGACTTTGTGATTCGCCGCCGCGATGGCCTGTATGCCTACCAACTGGCCGTGGTGCTCGACGATGCCTGGCAGGGCATCACAGATATAGTGCGCGGCGCAGACCTGCTCGACTCCACCCCACGCCAGCTGTACCTGCAGGAACTGCTCGGTTTCTCGCAACCGCGCTACCTGCATGTGCCGCTGATTATCCAGCCGGATGGCCACAAGCTGGGCAAATCCTACCGTTCGCCACCGCTGCCAGCCGACCAGGCCACTCCGCTGCTAATCCGCGCCCTGCGTGCGCTTGGTCAGGCACTGCCGGACGGCGCCAGCTATGGCCAGCCCGGCGAGCTGCTGTGCTGGGCCAGCCAGCACTGGGATGCCACACGCATTCCGCGCAGCCTGACGTTGGCCGAGGCGCAGCTGCGCTAAACACTCTGGATCAGCTTTTTTCGGCCGGAGGCTCGCTCAACAGTTCAGCCAGCTCCGCGCAATCATTCTCTATTGCGCCTAGGGCTCGCGCGCACAACGCCCGATAGTGCTCTAGCACCTGTTCACCGGTTTCGGTCAATCGCGTGCCGCCACCGTGCTTGCCGCCGGCCAGGGTGCTGACCAGCGGCTGCTTGAAGCTGCGATTCATGGTTTCCACCAGCAGCCAGGCGCGCCGATACGACATATCCATGGCACGGGCAGCGGCGCTGATTGAGCCGTGCTGCGCGATGGCCGCCAACAGCTCGGCCTTGCCGGGGCCGATTGCAATATCAGAGCCGTTATACAGGCGGATTTTCAGATCAAGACGGTACATGCGGCGACCACGGGGGAGTTCGCTGCGCAGACTAACGCCTGACCTGATCAGGCGAAAGTAGCAAACCTACTGCGCAGCAACCGTTCGAGAGATAAAGTCGCGGTTATATGTGCCCGAGCAATAGCAGCACCAACAGCACAATCACCACCACGCCCAAACCGCCCGATGGTCCGTAACCCCAGCTTCGGCTGTGTGGCCAGGCGGGTATGACGCCGATCAGTAATAGAATCAGCACGATCAACAGAATGGTACCCAGGCTCATGGCGTTCTCCTTAATGAGTCACTGCAATGCGCCGGATCAGCAGGTGCCGAGATGGCACCTAAGCGTGAGCGCCCCTTCACCTTGCACGCCATAGCGGTAGCCGTCAGTGCGCTATCGAACCAACAGGCTCACACCTACTCCGCTGCCAGTGCACCATCAACAATTTGCTGCGCTTCACTGAAAATACGCTGCAGATGCGCCGCATCGCGAAAGCTTTCGGCGTAGATCTTGTAGATGTCTTCGGTGCCCGACGGCCGCGCGGCGAACCAGCCGCCCTCGCTGATCACCTTGATCCCGCCAATCGCCGCACCGTTGCCCGGCGCCTTGTCGAGCACCTGGGTGATGGCGTCACCCGCCAGCTCACGGCTGCTGATCTGCGCGGGCGAGAGTTTGCCCAAGGTCTTCTTCTGCGCAGGTGTGGCCGGCGCGTCGACGCGGTCGGCATAGATCGCGCCGAACTCATCGCTCAGGCCTTGATACAGCTCGCCAGGATCACGCCCAGTCACTGCGGTCATTTCCGCAGCCAGCAGCGCCAGGGCGATGCCGTCCTTGTCAGTGGTCCAGACCCGGCCATCACGGCGCAGGAAGGTCGCCCCGGCGCTCTCTTCACCGCCAAAGCCGAGGGAGCCGTCGAACAGGCCGCCGGCAAACCACTTGAAGCCCACCGGCACTTCCTGCATCGGCCGGCCCAGGCGCGTAGCGACGCGGTCGATCATCGCGCTGCTGACCAGGGTCTTGCCCACCGCCGCCGTGGCGCTCCACTGCGGGCGATGCTGGAACAGGTAATCGATGGCCACACTGAGGAAGTGGTTGGCAGGCAGCAAACCAACACTTGGTGCGACGATGCCGTGGCGGTCGTAGTCGGTGTCGCAGGCAAAAGCGACGTCATAGCCATTTTTCAGGCCGATCAGGCGCTGCATGGCGTGACTGGAGGATGGGTCCATGCGGATCTGGCCGTCCCAGTCCAGGCTCATAAAGGCGAACTGCGGATCGATGATCTCGCTCACCACATCCAGATTGAGGCCGTACTGCTCGGCGATGCGTGCCCAGTAATGCACCCCAGCGCCGCCCAGCGGGTCGACACCTAGGCGCAGGCCAGCGGCACGGATCGGGGCGAAGTCGATCACGTTGCCCAAGTCACTCACATAGCTGCCGAGGTAATCGTATTCCTGCACATTGGCGGCCTGCCGCGCCTGCGCCAGCGGCATTCGCTTGACCTCACGCAAACCACCTTCGAGCAATGCGTTGGCGCGGTTCTGCACCCAGGTGGTGATATCGCTGTCAGCCGGGCCGCCATTGGTTGGGTTGTACTTGAAGCCGCCGCTGTCGGGTGGGTTGTGCGACGGCGTGATGACGATGCCATCGGCAAGGCCGCTATCACGGCCCCGGTTATGCACGAGGATGGCTTGGCTGATGGCCGGCGTCGGGGTGAACTCACCGCCGGCAGAAATCATGGTTTGCACACCGTTGGCCGCCAGCACTTCAATCGCGCTGTCCAGCGCAGGCGCCGACAACGCATGGGTATCGGCGCCGATAAACAGCGGGCCGTTAATGCCCTGGGCCGCCCGGTAGTCACAGATGGCCTGGCTGATCGCTAACACATGGGCCTGGTTAAAGCTGTGCGTCAGAGAGCTGCCGCGATGCCCGGATGTGCCGAAGGCCACTCGCTGACTGGCCATGCTCGGGTCCGGCTGCAGGTCGTAATAGGCCGCCAGCAGCGCGGTGATATCGGTTAACAAGGAAACAGGCGCCGGCTGACCGGCCAAGGGATGAAGACGTGCGCTCATAGAAACTCCGAAGAGGATAGAACCCGTAAAAAGCGGCAGCTTAACAGGCCATCGCGCCTAGACGCAGCGCTTGCAGACAGGATTAGGCTATCCTTGCGGCCCATTTTCTTGCCGCAGGATGACCCAAATGAAAGCCCAGCTCGAAGAATTGATCAGCAAGATAAGCTCGGGCTGCATGCTGGCGGAAGACGTCGCGCGCATCGCTGACGAGGCGGCCCAGGCCTATGCCGACCCACAGGCATTCCTCGCCGCCAACCCAGATATCAACTTCGATGACAGCTTTCCCATTCCGCTAGGCGAGTGGGTAGTGGTCGGCAGCCTGCCGGAAACCGTGCTGTTTCAGGCCGACAGCTATGACGCACTGTTCCAGCAGATCACCGAGTCGTTCGGCCCGGAAGTGAGCTTTGTGCTCAAGCCCAAGCAACTGGTGAAAGTCGAGCCGCTGAAAGCGCTAAACCGCATCCAGGTGCAACTGTCCAGCCTGTCGCCGGAAACCAAGGGCTATGTGCTGCTGGATTTCAGCGAAGCGCTGGATGACGAGCTGCAAGCCGTGCTGGTGTACAGCACGGACTTGGCGCGGGTGATGGAACTGGCAGTCGAAGTCGGCATCTACGCCGCGCCGGCCTATGAAGCGCTAAAGGCCGCGCAAGAAGCCGAATAAAACGGGCATACGACCTGCTGCGCGTCAGCCAGCCTGCGTTAAAAACAGCCGGAGGCTGTTACTAACGTAGCACCTTGCCTGGCTCTAGCTCGCTAGCTCGTAAACAGTTTTTTAGGAATGCTTGCGGCGCAACTCCGCCAGCTTGGCAGCCAAGGCATCCAGCTCGGCGCTCTGCCCAGGCGGCAGTTGCCGCAGCACCGCCTGACTCAGACGCATCTGCCGAATAAAGCGCCGGCAGTGCTGACACATGGCCAGGTGCAGGCGCACCGACATGCGCTTGCGCAACCCCAGTTGTCCATCAAAAAACTCGCTGGAGTGGGCCACCAACTCCTTACAACTCAACATTGGCCGGTCTCCTCAAAATGCTCCAGGGTGGCGAATACCTTGAGACGCGCGCGGTGCAGCAGCACCCGCACATTGGAGAGCGAGACCTGCAAAAGATTACAGATCGCCTCCAGCTCCAACCCTTCGCGCTCGCGCAGGTGCAATACGCTGCCCTGCAGCTCGGACAGGCTGGCGAGGGTTTTCTCCAGGCATTCACGCAACTCATGCTCGGTCAGCAGCGCTTCCGGAGAGTCGTGGTGCCAGGCGTGCGGCGCCAGCAGCCAGTGGCCATCTGAGCTGAAACGCTCATCACCAATGCTGCCGTGAGGCGAGGGAATATCGTCCAGTAGCACTTCACGGCGATTGCCCTTGAGGCGGGTTTTCGCGGTGTTGGCAGTGATGGTCAACAGCCAGGTCTTCAGGCTGGAGCGCGCCTGAAAACCATCGAGGCTGCGCACCACGGCCAGCCAGGCGTCTTGCACCACTTCATCGGCATTACGGCTGCCGACGATGGCAAAAGCCACCGCGCGCATCGCCCCCTGATAGGTAGCGACCAGCTCGCGGTAAGCCTTCTGCTCGCCTGCACGCAAGCGAGTCAGCAGCGCCTGATCGGCCGGGTAATCCATCAGTGCTTACGCAGGATCACGCTACCAATCGAATAGCCCGCGCCAAAGGAGCTGAGCACGCCCAGGGCGCCACTTGGTAGATCTTCCTGGTATTTGTGCAGGGCGATTACCGAGCCGGCCGAGCTGGTGTTGGCGTAGGTGTCGAGAATCACCGGTGCTTCGCCCGGCTCTGCATCGCGACCGAGCAGCTTGCGCGCGATCAGCAGGTTCATGTTGAGGTTGGCCTGGTGCAGCCAGAAGCGCTTCACATCGCCAACATTCAGCTTGTTCTCCGCCAGGTGCGCGGCAATCAGCTCGGCGACCATCGGGCAGACATCCTTGAACACCTTGCGGCCTTCCTGAACGAACAGCTTGTCGCGCGCACCAACACCCTCTTCCGCACAGCGGTTGAGGAAGCCGAAGTTGTTGCGGATGTTGTTGCTGAACTGAGTGATCAGCTTGGTGCCGACGATATCGAACTGGTAGTTCGAGGTGGCCTGGTCGGCGCGCTCGATAATCACTGCAGTGGCGGCGTCACCGAAGATAAAGTGGCTGTCGCGGTCGCGGAAGTTCAGGTGGCCGGTGCAGATTTCCGGGTTGACCATCAGAATCGCGCGGGCCTGGCCCAGCTGCACGCTGTTGGCCGCAGCCTGAATGCCGAAGGTGGCCGAGGAGCAGGCCACGTTCATGTCATAACCAAAACCCTGAATGCCCAGCGCGGCCTGCACTTCAATCGCCACGGCCGGATAGGCGCGCTGCAGGTTGGAGCAGGCAACGATCACCCCATCGATATCGGCGGCTGTCTTGCCGGCGCGGGCCATGGCGTCCTTGGCGGCGCCTACGGCCATTTCGCAGAGGATGCCCCACTCGTCATTGCTGCGCTCCGGGATGCGCGGCGCCATGCGCTTAGGGTCGAGGATGCCGGCCTTGTCCATGACAAAGCGGCTCTTGATGCCCGAGGCTTTTTCGATAAAGCCGCTGCTCGATTCGCTCAGCGCTTCGACTTCACCGTTGGCGATGGCTGCGGCGTTGTCGGCATTGAACAGCTGGACAAAGGCGTTGAACGACTCCACCAACTCATCGTTGGAAATACTGCTTGCCGGGGTATAGAGGCCGGTACCACTGATCACGACGTTATGCACAGTCATTCCTCTGTTCTTCGCCGCAGGCAGCGGCCAGTTATGCAATACACCCAGGCAGGCTAGGCCATGGGCAAAAAACGGCTGACAGGCTCAGCAAACTCGATCCATGAAACGTCCTGTTACGAGCCACGGAGTTTGCCACAGCCTGGGGGTCTTCGTCCGCTCAGCACGTCAGGACAACTGCAACAAGCTGTCGGCTATTGAGGCAAAGATGCTCACAACGTGGCGCAAGACACATCCCGCTAGGCCGCGCGCACTGGTGCTTGCGCGGCATCACCCGTCCGGGTGATAGATGATTGTCGGACAATCTATATGCTCGCCTTTCCCTAATAACAAGAAAGGTTTCCGTCATGCGCAAGCTGCTTCTATTGCTGGTGCTGAGTTTTACCTCCCTGAGCCAGGCTGCCGTGGGCGTGTTCCCCGACAGCACCTTCCAGAATCTCGACCACGGCCTGTACTGGTTCGGTTACGGCGACAACTGGCAGAAGGCCGTGCCCGGCCAGAGCAACGCCTATTACGTGGCCAGCAAGCCGACCCTGATCTATATCCACGGCTGGCAGAACGGCGCCACCCAGAAGAAAAACCGTGAAACCTTCAACCGCAAGGATGCCGGCGGCCCAGACCTGGATCTGGCCCACGCCTGGCTCGCAGCCGGTTACAACGTCGGCGTGCTGTACTGGAACCAATTCGCCGATGAAGGCGAAGTGAAGGATGCCGAAGCCAAGATCTGGACCGCCAGCGGCCCGCGCGCCATGCGCTGGCGCAACAGCAGCGGCGCTTACGCCACAGGCCCAAGCCAGTCGGCCAGCGACCTGCTGTTCAACAGCTACAAAGCCAACCTCGCCGGCTACAGTGGCAGCAATATCCGCATTGCCGGCCATTCCCTGGGCAATCAGATGGCCATCGTGCTGACCAAGAAGATCAGCGATGCGGTCACGGCCGGAACGGTGAACAGCAAGCTGCTGCCCAAGCGCGTCGCCCTGCTCGACCCCTTCTACTCCAACAACGCGAAAAGCTACCTGGGCAACAAGTGGGTCGGCGAAGTGTGCCGCACCTATGTCAGCGCGCTAAAAACCAAGGGCGTGATCTTTGAGGTCTACCGCACATCCGGAGCCAGCAGCACCGGCTTTATCGGCGACAGCAACACCGGGCTGATGAATATGACCGCCTTCAGCGAGCTCAAGCCCTGGTACTTCGGCGCCACGCAATTGACCGAGAAGCACAATGCCGCCGTCTGGCACTACCTGTGGTCGTTCAGCAGCAACCCACCACTGATTACCGGCACCAGCAACCAGGCCGCCTCGGCGAAAACCAGCGACAGCCGCATCACCACCCTGATGAATGGCAGCAAGAAACTGGTCCACGACCAGGGCGCCTACACCAAGGAACCGTCCGACGATAACTTCAAGGAAGCTAACCGCTGATAGCGCCGGTCCTGCCTTCGCGGGCAGGACCGCTGCATCTGCATATCCGCCCTGCGACTTTAAGGCGGCTTGACTATCCAGTCACAGCATGAAAAAACAGAGGCACGCAGGCTCTGCCCTGCACTCTCCCGCTTCTGGATACCTGCTTTATGGCGCTGCATACCTGGCTGATCTTTCTTACCGCAGTATTTGGCCTGTCGCTGACGCCTGGCCCCAACGGCCTGCTCGCGCTTAGCCATGGAGCCTTGTACGGCCATCGCAAAACCCTGTTTACCGTCAGCGGCGGAGTGCTTGGTTTTACCCTGCTGATGGCCTTGTCGATGCTCGGTATCGGCACCTTGCTGCAAGCCTCGGCGCAGGCCCTGACCATCCTCAAATGGCTCGGCGGTGCCTACCTGATCTGGCTCGGCATTCAACTCTGGCGCGCACCGCCCTTGCACCTCGCGATGGCCGAGAAAGCCACCGAGACCAGCGGCTTCAAGCTGTTTCGCCAGGGCCTGCTGTCGGCGCTGTCGAATCCCAAGGTGATCCTGTTTTTCGGCGCGTTTCTGCCGCAATTTCTCGACCCGCGCGGCGACCTCTGGCTGCAGTTCGCCATCATGGCGCTGACCTTTGCCATGGTCGAAGGAGGTGTTGAATACCTCCTGGCGCGCATGGCTCATCGCGTGCGGCCCTGGTTGCAACGCACTGGCAAAGGCTTCAATCGCTGCTGCGGCGGGCTGTTTGCACTGATGGGCGCTGCCCTGCCGATGACCCGCTGAACTGCGTACACCGCAAAGGATCTGCCCTGGTGCCCAAGCTGTTGCCCGCCCTGTTATTGCTCGTCCTGAGCGGCCCATCATTCGCCGCAGAGCGGGCACTGCGCTTCTCGATCAATGACAGCTGGGCCATGCCCATGGTGCGTATCGAAGACGGCAAGGCAGTGGAAGGCATTCTGGTCGACCTGCAACAGCGCATGGCCACCAAAGTTGGGCGCAAGGCCGAGCTGGTAGTGATGCCGCGCTTACGCGTGCAACAGGCGCTGGATAGCGGTGAGATCGATGTGCGCTGCTACGTCAGCCCGAACTGGGTCAACAGCGGCCACTATCGCTATATCTGGAGCCTGCCCTTTATGACTCAACGCGATGTGCTGGCAGGCGTTAAACCCGAACAACTGGAGCCCGAGCAACTGCTCAATGAGCGCCTGGGCACCGTGTTGGGCTTCACTTATCCGCGCCTGGAACCGCTGTTCGCCAGCGGGCAGATACAACGCGAAGATGCCCGCACCCAGGATCAGGTGCTGCTCAAACTCAGCGCCCGGCGCTACCGCTACGCCATCAGCAACGAACTCTCGCTGCACTGGTTCAACCGCCACCAAGCAGCCGGGCAAAAGCTGTACAACCTCAGCGAAGTAGCCTCCGACCCGATTGCCTGCATCGTCCGCGACGCCCCGGATGTACCCACCATGGCCCTGCTGCGCGCCATGGTGCAGATGAAACAGGCCGGCGAGTTTGACGCATTGCTTGCTCGTTATCGCTGAGTTCTGCAAGGGCCTAGTGTTGTAAAACCAGATACGCCAGTACTCGCTCGATTCGTTGCGAAAGTGAGCCGGTCAGCCGTGTGCAGGTCCAGCCTTGCCGCGGCATCTCTTCCTCATAACAGCCGTTCTGCGGATGCCGGGATGACTCGCCCTGGCGCGTACCGTCCTGGAAGAAGGGGAAATCATCGGCGCAGAGAAACAGATGCGCGCCCCCACAGTTCGCGGCCAAATTCGGCGGCATAGCGGTCTACAAAGACTCGGCAAGAGCAATGGCAAGACTGCTTTTGCGGGGGGACTCACCGCCTATCAGCCAAGCCGGCTGTGATCCACGTCGTAGCCGCCATGGCAGCTCCTGACAAGCACCTGTCATCCATGCTCTGATAGACGCACCCACGCAATTCATCCGTACTCCAAAGGACTGGATCATCACCATGCCCCTACTCGCCCTGCTTGTTATCGCCTGCCAAGTCACCTGTGGTCTGCACGTTGTTCGCAGTGGCCAGGAACGCTACTGGATCTACCTGATCATCGCCTTGCCCGGCCTTGGCTGCCTGATCTACTTCCTCGGCATCATGCTGCCCGACTTGCTCGGCAGTCACCGTGGGCGCCGCACTATCAACCGCCTGCACGACAGCATCGACCCCGAGCGCCACCTGCGTGCCCTGCGTGATGAGCTGGAGATTCGTGATACCCGCGATACACGCGTCAATCTGGCCGATGAGCTGTTGCGCATGAGCCAGGCCGAAGAAGCGGCCAAGCACTACCAGATAGCCTTGCGGGGGATTCACAGCGATGCACCGGATATCCTTATCGGCTTGGCCAAGGCGCGCTTTGCCCACAACGATTTCGCCGGCTGCCGCGAAAGCCTTGAGCAGTTGATCAACAAGAACCCCGACTTCCGTTCAGCCGACGGTCACTTGCTCTATGCCCGCACGCTCGAAGCCTTGGGCGAAACCCTCAAAGCTGAAGAGGAGTACCAAGCGCTGAGTAGCTACTACGCCGGTCCCGAAGCCGCCTATCGCTACGCTTTACTGCTGCGCAGCTTGGGCCGCCAACGTGAAGCGCGCGAGATGCAGCAACAGATCCAGACCTACGCCCGCCGCGCTGCCAGGCACTACCGCACACTGCACAAAGAATGGCTGGAGCTCAGCCAGCAGGAACTGCGCAGTCTGCAACAGGACTGACGACTCAAACCGCCTGGGTAACCTTGAGCACCAGCCGAATGCCGCGCAGCCCCTGCTCGCGCTCACGCTGCAAGGCATAGCTGGCCAGTTCAGCCATCGCCCGGCGATGCACATAGGCCAGGCTGTCGATCAGCGTCGCGCTGTTGCGCAGGAACTCGACCGGCTCACCGGCCTCGGCATTTAGCCGTGGGCAGCGCAGGCGCAGGTAACCGCCCAGAGTGCTGCCATCGAGCAGGGTCTGTGGAAGCTGATCCGCCGCCTTGAGCAGGCGCAGGGCCAGATCCTGATAGCGCGACAAAGCGTCCTGGCTCAAGCGCTCAGTCAGGCTGTCGGGAGCCTGCTGATGCCAATCCAAAAAGCGTTCGGCCAGCTCACGGGCCTCCAGCAGGCGCGCGTAGTCGACATATAGCCGGCTTAGCTGCAATGCCAATCGGGCCGTTTCACGCAGCGCCGTGGTTGCGCCCGCCAGGCTCAGCTCCAGGCGGCGCCGGTATAACGAAGCGGCCTGAAGCAACTGCAGCTGCGCTGGGGTCTTACCGGCGTCAATCTGCTGATACAACGGCAGGTGCTTGCTGGCATCAAACGCCTCGTTTTCGCTGAGCCGCGAATTCATGCCATTGCGCTGCAACTCGCCACACCAGGCCAGCGCCACACGCTGGTCTTCCTGCGCTTCAGCCTGAGTCCAGGCCTGAGTAATTTCTGGAGACAGGCGGCGCAACTCATCAATCACAGCCTGCCAGCCCAGCGTGGCATGGGCCGCCTGAACCGGCTGGTGCAGGGCCAGCCAGGGCAGATTGCACCATTGCCGGCCTGTCCACTCCCAGAGCTGATCAAGTGCCTCTTCACGCTGAGCGCTGATCTGGAAGATTTGCTGGCTGTCCTGTAACTGCTGCTCGTCATAGTCCAGGCCCAGCTCCGCGTAGTAAGCCTCGGTGACACTCTGACAATGCTCGGCGAAGTGCTCGAACAGAACGGCTGCCGGGCGAGCGTCATGCAAGTAGCCGGGCGCCTGCAGGGCTTCACTGTGCTGGATACGCGCCAGATCGGCAGGGTGCGTGTGCCAGTAGCGGGTACTGCCCTCTTCGAGGCTCTGCTCCATCTGTTGCCGAGTGGTCTGACCCATGTTGGAGGTCTTCTCGGCAGTGGCGTGCGGTATATCGCGCAGCAAGCGACGCTCGCGCCAGGTACGGGCATTCTGCTGATCCACCTCACGCCAGGCCCAGGACAGCGCACGCAGCTGCAAGGCACTGCCACGAAACGCCGCACTCCCTGCCAGTAGGCTCTCGTAGCGGTCGGCGTCGAACTCCATCTGCCGCGACAGCGAACGAGACAGGCGAAAGCTCAGCCAGAAACAGCCACGCATCAACAACCGCGACAGCTCGATTCCTTGCTGCGCCACCCAGATGGCCAGCTGCAGAATCCACCAGGGATCATTTTCCAGCCATTCCTGCAGGCGATCATCCCAAGGGTCGCGGCTATTACTGCGAGCTTCCAGCCAGGCATTGACCGAGTTGATCAGGAAGTTACAGCGCATGCCCAGACGCTGAGCAAAGTGGCCAAACTCGTGCCCCAGCACACCAACAAACTGCTGCACGCTCATCCCGGCAACCAGTGGCATGCCGATGGTCAGCACCTTGCGGCCAGAGAAAAATCCGCTCCAGCCATTCTCGAAATGCACGCTGGCATTCACTTCATTGGACAGCTGCACCACCACCGGTGGGCGCAGCCCAATCGCCTGACACAACTGGTTGATCACCAATTGCAAGCGCGGCTCGCAGGCCAGGTCCAACTCCAGCGGCTCATCACCATGCTGGCTGGGTAGAAAAAATGGCCGAGCCATAAACAGCAGCAAAATGCTGCCACTGATGGCCGGTACGCCATAAATGCAAAGCAGCAACCAGATATTGCGCAAGCTGCCGAGGTATTCATGGATATGCATCAGGTACCAGGCAAGCCCCACGCCCAGGCCAATCACCAGCCCCGCATAAAGCGTCGGTACCAGCAGGCAGCAGAGCGTCACCAGAAACAGCTGCAAGGCGTAAGCCGGGCTGGGTCGGGCGCGCTTAAGCCCCTTCTGGGCTAAGTCCTGCAAAGCTGTCAGAGGGTCGACCGCCGCAGGCGCAGGCGCAGCCACTTCCTCGACCGCAACAGCCAGGCCCGCCTGCTGCAACCGGCTGTACCAGCGCTCGGCACTGGGCCGATCCAGACCACTTTTGATCACCCTGCGAGCTGGCGGCAGCAAGGCCTTCACCTGAGCTTCAGAGAACTTCAGCTGCGTCTGTAGATGCTGAGCAATCTGCTCAGGCGTAAACCCGGGCAATGCCCGGCCACTCAGCACAACACGGAACGACACGGCGATCCCTCGCAAAAAATTGAAATGTGTGGGCAGATTAACAAAGCGTGCAGTACTCGCGACCTGTCACACATGACTCAAGTCACCCGGCAGCTGGGCAGTATTTGCGGAGATCGCACGTTTATCTAGCCCCTGCGCCTCAGGCTGACCATTCCATACCTGCAACGGCCGCTCGGCACCACTCAGCAACCAACCACTGCGCCCACCCACCAGGGTGCTAACGGCATGCGCACGGCCAAATGGATTGTGCCGCGCCAGCAACAGCACGCTGTCACGCAGCCAGGCCAGGCTGCGACTGTGGGATTGGAATAGCGGGGTAAGCAGGCGACTGGCTTGACGGTAATAACGCAGGTGATCACGCCGACTGCTGGCGTAGGCGGCGAATACCGCAGACCAGTCGCAGTCCGTTGGTGTGCTCTGTGCGGTAACAGCTGCGGATAAAGCAGCCGCATCCACCAGGGCCATATTCGCGCCCTGGCCCAGTTGCGGGCTCATGGCATGGGCGCAGTCGCCGATGGCGATCACCCGGCAATCGTGCCAGCGCTGCATGCGCACATCGGCATACACCGCCTGGCTCAGTTGTTCGGGGCGTTCGATCAGTTCAACAAAGGGTTCGGCAGCGCTGCCGGCCAGTTGCAGCACCTGGGTTTTCCAGGCAGCCAAGCCGGCTTCACGCCAGACGTCAAACTGCGCCACCGGCAGGCTCCAGAACAGACTGCTCAGGGCTTGCTCGCGGTTCAGGTGGGTACGCCCGGTGGGCATGATGCCGAACATCTGCGCACAGTCGCGGTACCACTGACGCAGGTCCGTGGCCTCCGGCGCGTTTGCCGACGAAACCGGGGTCGGCACAATGCTCCACAGCGCGCCCCAGGGGTAAGGCTGCAGCCACTGTTTGACCTGCATCTGCCCGCGCAGGGCCGAGCGCACGCCATCGGCCAGCACCAGCGCGGCAAACTCGCCGAATGGCTGCTCGATACCCTGTTCGTCCTGGCGATACATCTGCACATGGCTGCCATGCTGGCTGAAGCGGCTGATATGCACGCCGGTTTCGATCTGTACCCCAGCTTGCCGCGCCGCGTTGAGCAAAGCCGTGAGCAATACGCTGCGGTGAATACCCATACCGAAACTGCCAGGCTGCCAATGCGCGTAACGGGTATCGAGAATCACCCGGCCATTGCCCGAGGTGCCGTACAAGCGGCTGACCGCAGCCCCCAGGCCGCTGCACTCGGCAAACAGCCCCAGTTGCTGCAACACCGCCAGCCCCGAAGGTTGCAACAACACCCCGGCCCCTACCGGCTGCAACGCCGGCACCCGCTCCAGCAGACGCACGCTGAAGCCCTGGCGAGCGAGGAACAGCGCCGTGGCCAACCCCGCCGTACCGGCCCCGACAATGGCAATCGTCAATCCCTTCACGACCCGTCTCCGTTATTAAACCGGGCGGATTCTACGCCTCTGCCAGATAAACGCAGCCAGCCCGATCACAGGATGAACAGCGTCAAAGGAACATGCCGCCCGAAGCTTCAATCCGCTGCCCGGTAATCCAGCGGCCGCCGTCACTGAGCAGCATGGCAATCGCGCCGCCGATATCGTCCGGCAGGCCGACCCGTCCCAGAGCCGTGTTAGCGGCGATAAAGGCATTGACCTGACTGTTGTCACGCACCACGCCGCCACCGAAGTCAGTCTCGATAGCGCCGGGAGCCAGCACGTTGACGCTGATACCGCGCGGCCCCAGCTCCTTGGCCAGGTAGCGCGTCCACACCTCGATGCCGCCCTTCATCGCCGCATAGGCGGCATAACCCGGCAGGCTGAAACGCGCCAGGCCGGTGGAAATATTGACGATGCGGCCCGGCTCGGCGATCAGCGGCAGCAGTTGCTGGGTGAGAAAGAACGGCCCCTTGAGCTGGATATTCACCAGCTGATCAAACTGCGCCTCGCTGGTTTCGGCAAAGCTGGCGTGGATGCCGATACCGGCGTTGTTGATCAGAAAGTCGAAATCATGGCGGCCGAAGGTGCTCTGCAACCCAGCCGCCACGGCGCCAGCAAACGCGGCAAAGCTGCTGCTCTGGCTGACATCCAGCTGCAGCATCAACGCACGTGCGCCGAGTTGTTCGACTTCGCTCGCCAGGCTCTGCGCATCAGCCACCTGGCTGTGATAAGTGCCGATGATGTCGATGCCCTGCGCCGCCAGATGCAGGGCGGTGTTACGCCCCAGGCCGCGGCTGGCGCCAGTGATCAGTGCAATTTTGCGGGTCATATGCGTGCTCCTTCAGTTGACTAGCAGTGCAGTGGTTGCAATCAGTGAGCACAGGTTATTGCTCGTATTAAGCTGGATAAACTCAGCAAAATTGAAAACACTGATCATCAATCACGAACAATTCAGTGGAGCGCCCGCCCATGAACACCCTGGAACTGCTGCGCACCTTTGTCCGCGTCAGCGAGCTGGCCAGCTTTACCCAGGCTGCCGACAGCCTTGGCCTGCCCAGGTCGAGCGTGTCGCAGCAGGTGCAAAGCCTGGAAGCCTTGCTCGGCACGCGCCTGCTGCACCGCACCACCCGCAAGGTACAACCGACTCAGGACGGTCTGGTGCTGTATGAACGCAGCAAGGACATGCTGGCCAATATGGAAGAGTTGGAAAACCTGTTCCGCCAGGACGGCGCGCAGCTTAGCGGTCGCCTGCGCATCGATATGCCCACCGGCCTGGCGCGGCGCCTGGTGGCACCGCGGCTGGGGGAATTTACCGCGCAGCATCCCGGCATCGAACTGGAGATCAGCAGCAGTGATCGGCGCGTCGATCTGGTACGCGAAGGCTTCGACTGCGTGCTGCGCATCGGCATGGTCAACGAACCCAATCTGATCGTCCGCCCGCTCGGCCAGTTGCCCATGGTCAACTGTGCCAGCAGAGCCTACCTGGCACGCTACGGCACCCCGCAGAGCCTAGACGACCTGGCTGAGCATCGATTGATCCACTACGTGCCGGTGCTCGGCAGTCGCTCAGATGGTTTTGAATACCTGGCCGACGGCGCGCTGCAACAGCTGCCGATGGTGGGGAATGTCACGGTAAATAACGTCGATGCCTATGAAGGCGCGTGCCTGGGTGGGCTGGGGATTATCCAGGCTCCACTGCTCGGCGTTAGCGAGTTACTGGCCAGCGGGCAGCTGCACAGCCTGTTACCGGATTACCTGCCGCCGCCCATGCCGATCAGCCTGCTCTACGCCCAGCGCCGGCATCAGCCGCAGCGGGTACGAGCATTTATGCAGTGGCTGGAAGCATTGCTGGCCGAGCACACCGGCGCCTGACAGGCAGGCACCGGTTTCTTGCGCGTTACTGAGTCACCGGGAGGATATCGAAACCCTTGCGGTTATCGCTGACGATACGGAAGTTCTGCTGCGAGCCCGGCTCAACCTTCACCGCCAGCTCACGGCGCAGGCGGCCCATGCCGCACAGGGTGTCGTCCATCTCGTCGATACCGATGCTCAGCACCCGCGTGCCAACCGGCACCTGAAAACGCACCTGCTCACCCACGCCGATGCGCGCGGCCACCTTGCGGTCGACCAGCACAGCCACATAGCAGCCGCCGCCCATGCCGCCGAAGTCGCGATTGACCTGCAACTCTCCACCCTGCCCCAGCGGCGCCTGATAGCCCAGCAAACGGTCCGCCGGCACAGGTTTGACATCCTCTGGCGCGGGCTTCCAGGACGAACAGCCGGCCAACAGCAATAGCGGTAAAACGGCACAAGTCAATCGCATATGACGCATGGAAGCCCTCCATGGGCGCAGAAAACAGCAAAGGGAAACAGCCAAAACGGCTTGAGTATTGCCCCTGGCGCGGCCGGCCTCAAGTACAGACTGATGCGCCGCCGCAACCTGGCATTGATCAACCGGCAATACGTTTGAGCAAACGCGTCTGCAACGCCGCCAGCTCTTCCGGGCTCGCCTTGCCACCGGCATGTATGCTGAGCGCTTCGCCGGCGTAGCGCGGCACGATATGCATATGAATGTGGAACACCGTCTGCCCGGCTGGTGCGCCGTTGAACTGCGCCACTTGCACCCCGGCTGGCTCCAGCTCGTCGATGATCACACCCGTAAGCTTCTGCACCACGGCCATCACCTTGCTCAGGCTGTCGCCATCGATTTCCAGAATATTGCGCGCCGCCGAGCGCTTGGGGATCACCAGGGTATGGCCAAAGGACTGCGGAAACACATCGAGGAAGGCCAGCACATCCTCATCCTCGTAGAGCTTGTAGCAAGAGGCTTCGCCGCGGATGATTTGGGCAAAGATATTTTGGTTGTCGTATTCGCCGTGCAGGCTCATCAGTGTTCTCCAGTGAACTGGGGTTGAGATGGCCCCAACCATACCGACTTCTGCGCGCGGGGAAAAACCTGCAACCTGACCAAATGGCCAATCACCGTTATCCTGCGCCTTTTGCCACCTAATCCGGAGCGCCCATGTCAGATCTTTCCGCTTACCCAATTACGCAAAAATGGCCTGCCCAGCACCCAGAGCGCCTGCAGCTCTATTCGCTGCCCACGCCCAACGGCGTGAAAGCCTCGATCATGCTGGAAGAGATTGGCCTGGCCTATGAGCCACACCTGGTCAGCTTCGACACCAACGATCAGCTCAGCGAAGAATTCCTCTCGCTCAACCCCAACAACAAGATCCCGGCGATCCTCGACCCCAACGGCCCAGGCGGTAAACCGCTGGCGTTGTTCGAGTCCGGGGCGATACTGATCTACCTGGCAGAAAAGACCGGCCAGCTCTTGGCCGAAGACGCCGCCACGCGTTACGAAACCCTGCAGTGGCTGATGTGGCAGATGGGCGGCATCGGCCCGATGTTCGGCCAGTTGGGTTTCTTCCATAAATTCGCCGGCAAGGATTACGCGGACAAACGTCCGCGCGACCGTTACGTCGCCGAATCCCAGCGTCTGCTCGGCGTACTCGACCAACGCCTGCAAGGCCGTAGCTGGATCATGGGCGAGGACTACAGCATCGCCGATATCGCCGTATTGCCCTGGGTACGCAACCTGGTGGGTTTCTACGAGGCCGGCGAGCTGGTGGAGTTCGAGCGCTTCAGCAATGTGCAGCGGGTGCTGCAAGCCTTTGTCGCTCGCCCGGCGGTGATCAAGGGCCTGGTCACCCCGGCACGCGGCTAAAATAGACGCCAGCAACCTGTTCAACGCGTACACAACAGCGTCATGAGAACTGATATGAACAACGCTCTTCAACAGCCAGCGGTGACAGCATGATCGAGGTAACCGAGCTTTCCATTGCCGAACTGCGCACCGCGCTCGAAGCCGGCCAGACCACGGCGGTCGAACTGGTACAGGCCTACCTCGCCCGTATCGATGCCTACGACGCTGCCGGCACGCCGACCCAACTCAATGCCGTGGTGGTGCGCAACCCCGATGCGCTCAAGGAAGCCCAGGCATCCGATGAGCGCCGCGCCCGTGGCGAGACACTCGGTCCGCTCGACGGCATCCCCTACACCGCCAAGGACAGCTACCTGGTCAAGGGCCTGACCGCCGCCTCCGGCAGCCCGGCCTTCAAGGACCTGGTCGCCTATCGCGATGCCTTTACCGTCGAGCGTCTGCGCGGCGCCGGAGCCATCTGCCTGGGTAAAACCAATATGCCGCCCATGGCCAACGGCGGCATGCAGCGCGGCGTGTATGGCCGCGCGGAAAGCCCGTACAACGCGGCCTACCTTACTGCGCCCTTCGCCTCGGGCTCATCCAACGGCGCCGGCACGGCCACTGCCGCCAGTTTTGCCGCTTTTGGTCTGGCTGAAGAAACCTGGTCCAGCGGTCGCGGCCCCGCCTCGAATAATGGCCTGTGTGCCTACACGCCGTCGCGCGGGGTGATTTCGGTGCGCGGCAACTGGCCGCTGACGCCGACCATGGACGTGGTGGTGCCCTATGCGCGAACCATGGCCGATCTGCTCGAAGTGCTCGACATCGTGGTCGCCGATGACCCGGACAACCGTGGTGACCTCTGGCGCCTGCAGCCCTGGGTCGCGATCCCGAGGGCCTCCGACGTGCGTCCAGCGGCCTATGCCGACCTGGCCGCCAAGGCCGATGCCCTGGCCGGCAAACGCTTTGGTGTACCGCGTATGTTTATCAACAAGGATGACGCCGCCGGCACCAGCGAAAGCCCCGGCATCGGTGGCCCGACTGGCCAACGCATCCACACTCGGCCGTCAGTCATTGCGCTCTGGGAGCAGGCGCGCAAGGCGCTGGAAGCCGCCGGCGCCGAAGTGGTCGAAGTGGACTTCCCACTGGTCTCCAACTGCGAAGGCGACCGCCCAGACGCGCCGACCGTGTACAACCGCGGCATCGTTACCCCGGAGTTTTTGCATGACGAACTGTGGGAGCTGAGCGGCTGGGCCTTTGACGACTTTCTACGCGCCAACGGTGATCCCAAGCTGAACACGCTGGCGGACGTCGACGGCCCGCAGATTTTCCCTCACGACCCCGGCACCCTGCCCAATCGCGAGGGCGACCTGGCCGCTGGCATGGATGAATACGTCAACATGGCCAAGCGCGGCCTGAAGAACTGGGACCAGATCGCAACCCTGCCCGACGGCCTGCGTGGCCTGGAACATACCCGCAAGCTCGACCTGGAAGACTGGATGGATAACCTGAACCTCGACGCCGTGCTATTCCCCACCGTTGCCGACGTCGGCCCGGCGGATGCCGACGTCAATCCAGAGTCTGCCGACATCGCCTGGAGCAACGGCGTGTGGGTGGCCAACGGCAACCTAGCCATCCGCCACTTGGGCGTGCCCACCGTCACCGTACCGATGGGCGTGATGGCCGATATCGGCATGCCCATCGGCCTGACCTTCGCCGGCCGCGCCTACGACGACTCCGCCCTGCTGCGCTTTGCCGCCGCCTTCGAGTCCACCGGCTCGAAACGCCTGGTGCCGCCACGTACGCCGCCGCTGTCGCGCGGTTAACGCCGCACACCATAAAGCCGCTCACATGAGCGGCTTTATGGTGTGAACTCAAGACAACGACTCGCTGGGCGAACCGAGATGGCTAAAGCCACGCAAACTGAGTGAAACGATAGCCGGTGTGTCATCAGTAGCCGCGCTGTTTAGAGGTTTAGAACCGAAGGAGTAGAGTTTCACCGGCTGAAAGCGGCCCAGAGTGTGTAAAAACACTTTCGCACCCTGAGCTCCTCAGCCGGGTGCTCCTGGGCGAGGCGTTTTCCCGAGAATTTGCCATGATCAGCGGCGGTAACGCACCAGAGCCTTCACGAAGCGCTTTGGCAGCTTATAGAGCAGTAAAAGCCGAGGCTTTTACGCCGTCATCGCCTTCAACAAGTCTTCGGTACCGATGATTTTCATCACCCGTTTCAAGTTGGATGCAGCCCATTGGGATCATCGGGTCGACGAGGATCACTTTGAGCAGCCAGGAAACCTCTTTCGTTTAATGACCCCAACGCAACAGCAGGCACTGTTCGACAATACCGCCAGGGCAATGGGCGACGCCCCCGCCATGGTTAAGCAACGTCATATTGTGAACTGCAGTAACGCTGATCCCGCGTATGGCGCAGGCGTAGCGGCAGCGCTTGAGCTGCTTAATGGCAGCCACAATTTGGCGGGCTACTTGTAAAACGCCTCACGGCGTCGCACCGGTGGCGGCGGTATTTCAGCGCTACCGGTGATTGACGTCCGGCCGCCACTATCCATCGTGCGGCCGGTGCAATTAGATGCATCGATACAGATGTAATTTGCAGACATCTGCGCACTGCTTCTTTCTTGATCGTTCTAACGGAAGCCGAAGGAACGATCACAGAGCTTAGGTGTTAACTATCAGCGCAGAACCTGAAGAAGCTCATTGAGCTGACGGCGGCCCGCCTCAGCCAGCGGGAAAACGGGCAAGCGCGGGTCACCCACTTCCAACCCGGTAGCCCGCAAGCCTGCTTTGATGGTCGCTGGCAATCCACCTTTTAAGATGAAATCCAGCAGCGGTAGCTGGTGATAAAACAGCTCGCGCGCCTTACCCAAATCATTGGCTAACGCAGCCGCGTACAAATCCAGGTTCAGTTGTGGAATCAGATTAGGCGCTGCAGTGCACCAGCCTTTGGCGCCCGCCGCGAAAGCCTCCAGCGCAAGCGGGTTGCAGCCGTTGTAGAAAGGCACCTGGCCTTCCCCCAATAGCTGCAACTTGTGCATACGCTGGATATCACCGGTGCTCTCCTTAACCATGGTGACATTTTCCACGGAATTGACGATGCGCAGGATCAGCTCCACGGACATGTCGGTGCCGCTGGTAGCTGGGTTGTTGTACAGCATGATCGGCACGCCGACGCTGTCGCCTACGGCGCGGTAGTGCGCAAAGATTTCCTCTTGCGTAAGTTTCCAGTAGGACGTCGGAAGCACCATGACAACATCCGCACCATGGCCTTCGGCGAAACGCGCACGGCGCACAGATTTAGCAGTGGTTAGATCAGATACGCTGACCACGGTAGGCACACGCTTGGCGACGTGCTTGATACTGAACTCGGCGACCTGATTCCATTCCGCGTCGCTCAGGTAAGCGCCCTCTCCCGTGCTGCCCAATGGCGCAATGGCGTGTACGCCACCGTCAATCAGACGATCGATGGAACGACCGAGCGTATCAAGGTCGATACCCTCGCCGTCCGCGCCGAACGGGGTAATGGTGTAGCCGATGATGCCGTGAATATGTGGGCTGCTCATGCATTGTCTCCGGTTTAAAAGGCGGGTTTCAGTTCAGGCAATCGGCGTGGCGCCCCAGCTTCTGCCGGGCGTAGTAGTTGAAGGCGGCGGCGTGCCGCTTGGGCTTGGATACCCAATCGTGGGCCTCGTGACCTAGTTCCGGAATGATCGGTTTGATCGTGCCTGCGGCCATGGCGAGCAGCTGGAGCTTGGCAGCCCGCTCGATCAGCTGGGCGATAACGCAGGCTTCCTCGATGGTGGTGCCGGTGGAAAGCTGACCGTGGTGGGAAAGAAGAATCGCGCGCTTGTCACCCAAGGCGCCGGCGATCAGTTCGCCCTCCTCATTGCCAACCGGAACGCCAGGCCATCCCTCAAGGAATGCGCAATCGTCATAGAGAGGGCAAAGATCCATGTGGGAGATCTGCAGCGGCACTTCAAGCATTGAAAGTGCCGCAATGTGAGTTGGGTGGGTGTGGATGATGCAATTCACATCCGGGCGCGCTCGGTATACCCAGCTATGAAAACGGTTGGCCGGGTTAGCCATACCATGACCTTCGAGCACTTCCAGGTCTTCGTTGACTAGCAGCAGATTGCTTGCGCTAATTTCATCGAAGCCCAAGCCCAACTGCTGGGTGTAGTAAGTACCCGGTTGCGGGCCGCGGGCTGTGATCTGCCCGGCAAGACCCGAGTCGTGACCGCTCTCAAACAGGATGCGACAGGTCAGGGCGAGTTTTTGCCGGTCAGTCCACGTATTATCGGCAAGGGTGTTTTGCATCTGGGTCAGCGCTTGCTTGACCAATTGCTCTTTAGGCAGTGCTAGTGTCTTGGCCATGTCGGCCTCCTCGTTAGGTAGGGGTCATGCAAATGACACTAAAGATGCTATATGACACACTGTGTCATATACAATGGGAAATTATTGCTTTCTGCAAGGACTGATCGCTCTATATGGCTATCCGCTTGAAAATATTGAGAAAGAAGCTAGGCGTGACGCTGGAGGTATTGGCTGAGCGATCAGGCTTGACCAAGAGCTACCTGTCGAAAATCGAACGTGGGCTAAACACGCCGTCCATCTCGACTGCGTTGAAGTTGGCCAAGGCACTGAATCTCAAGGTCGAAGAACTGTTCTCCGAAGAAAGCAGTAGCGTCGACAGCTACAGCCTTGTGCGCGCGAATGACCGTCAGTCGCTGGCCGCAGGGAACGAAGAGCCGAGTTACGCGGTATTGGCGCACCAAATCAGCAGCAGAAGCCTGCTGCCATTCATCATCTACCCGCCCACTGAATTTACTGACAAATCCTTCAAGGAACATTTGGGCGAAGAGTTTCTGTTCGTGCACGAGGGGCAAGTAGAAGTAGATTTCATGAACGAAAAGCTTTTACTCGACCGCGGGGATGCGCTGCATTTCAACTCACAAAAGCCGCACCGACTGCGCTCGGTTGGCGACGTACAGGCCCAATTATTGGTGGTCATACACAGCGCTGAGTAAGCAGATGTCTGTAGCCTTAGCCGCACGCACGATGTCACCCAGGTTTCATGCAAGCTCTGCCTACGTAACGTCGCAAAAGAACCGCCGAGCCGGTGCGAAAAACACCAAGTCTCGCTGAGCTTAGAGCTGAAGCCAAAGCGGCAAAAGCTGCCGCAGTTCCGGCTGAAATGGCGAAACAAAGTATGCTCCTGACCCGTGGGCTGAATGGCAACGGCGCCTGGAGCAGCGGCCAGGTAAAACCGCATCCTGCACGGCGCGGTTAAGCAAAATTTTTATTTAAAGTCGATGGTCCAAAGCGGTCATAACGACCAGCCGCTTTCGGGCCGAAAGCAGACCACCGCCCGCTACCCACAACGCTGATTATCCTAAGTCGCTTGGACCTATAGCCCCAGTTGCGAAAGCCCCGGATGGTCATCAGGACGACGGCCTAAGGGCCAGCGGAATTTGCGTTCGGACTCCTGAATGGGCAGGTCGTTGATGCAGGCAAAGCGGTGCGCCATCAGGCCGTTTTCGGCGAACCCCCAGTTCTCGTTGCCGTAGGAGCGAAACCAGTTGCCCGAGTCGTCGTGCCACTCGTAGGCATAACGCACGGCGATGCGGTTATCGGTAAATGCCCATAGCTCCTTGATCAACCGGTACTCCAGTTCCTTGCGCCACTTTCGCTGCAAAAACGCCTGCGCCTCGGCACGGCTGGTCACGAACTCCGCGCGGTTGCGCCATTGGGTGTCCGGGGTATAGGCCAGGGCCACTTTGGCGGCATCACGGCTGTTCCAGCCGTCTTCGGCGAGGCGGACTTTTAGCACGGCCGACTCGCGGGTAAAGGGTGGGATCGGTTGGCGGATTTCAACGGTAGACATGGCGGTGGCTCCTGCACGTGGTGAGGGATGGAGTGACAGACGGGACGACGCAGGGTGCCCGCATGGTGGCAAACAGTCGCTTCAATACACGCATCAGCGCAGCATTTACGCCGTAGCCTGGGTGCTCAGGACCAGGCAGTAACTGCGGGAGTAGATAATTCACTTCCCAGTGCCCTGGCGTTTCACCCGATACGTCGGGCGCGTCGTAACGGTCAATTATTTCGCGGTTCATGTTGCAGCCCTCGCTAGAGATCGAGCACCAGGGGTTGGATAGCGCCGTCCAGCTCCGCCGGCACCGCGCAGCAGATCAGCACGCTGTCACTCTCCGGTAGTTGCGCCGGTGGGTTGGGGTAATGCACGTTGCCGCTGACCAGGCGCGTTTTGCAGGTGCCGCACGAACCGCCACGACAGCTGAAGTCGGGATTAAGACCACGGCTTTCCGCCAGTTCCAGCAGGCTGCCACCGCCCGGCGTCCAGCGCGCTTCCTTTGCCGATGCGGCGAAATAGACCGGTACTGGGGCGCTGGCGGCGGGTAGCTGAACCGGCGCAGCAGACTGCTCAACCGCTAAGCGTTGCAACGTCGAGGGACCGAACGCCTCGGCATGGATGCGCTCATCGACAATATTCAATCCACGTAATCCGTCGTACATGGCCTGCAGAAAGCCGCCGGGGCCGCACAGGTAAAAGTCGTAGTCATCCAGCGGCAGCCGCGCCTTGACCTGGGCAAAATCGAGACGGCCGCTTATCTCAAAGTCACGGCTAGCAACCGCTTCAGTGCCTGGGCTGCTTAAGGCGCGGTGGATATGCAGGTACTCGGTGTCGCGCTGCTGCAACGCCTTGAGTTCGGCTTGGAACGGCAAGTCCTCCAGGACTCGAGCGCTCTGGAACAGATGCACATGACGTTGCCGCTGCTGCTGACTATTCTGCGCAGCCAGCTCGCGGAACATCGACAGCAAGGGCGTGATGCCGACCCCGGCAGCGATCAACACCACCGGGCGTTCGCCGTCCTCGATCAAAGTGAAGCTGCCCATGGGTTGGCGCATCTCCAGCACATCGCCCACCTGCACGTGTTTATGCAGGTGATGCGAGGCCGGGCCCTGGGCTTTGACGCTGATGCGGATATGCCCGTCGGACGGCGCGCTGGAGACGCTGTACGTACGGATCAGCGGCGCGTCAGCATCAGGTGTTTGCAGGCGTAGCGGCATATGCTGCCCAGGGGTGAACGCCACCGCCGCCTGATCCAGCGGCTGGATATAAAACGAGCGGATGTCCTGGCTCTCCTGCTGCACCTGGGTCACGCGCCACTGTTGCCACTGCCGGCGCTGCTCGTTCTGGCGCAGCTTCGCGTCCGCGTCGGCCCAGGTGCCAGTGGCCAGGCTGGTCGGTGCGTAATCGTGAAATTCCCAGCGCAGTGAGGTAGCCGCCGGACGCAGCACCGCCTGCTCAACCTCGAAGGTCCACAGGCGCTCGGCACTCTCAAAGGCTTGAATCATCGGGCTGTCGAGAATCAGCTCGGTGCGGCCGGTGAGTTGCAGGATGTCGCCGGAAACAAAGTCAACAAACAACAACCCCGCAACCGGATTGGCCTGCAAGTTGCCCAGGGTATTGAAGAACAGGTTGCCGGCATAATCGGGGATGGTCAGCCGGTTGCCTTCGACTTTGACAAAGCCGGCGCGGCCGCCGCGATGCGATACATCCACCGAGCGGCTATGGGCGTCATGGTCGAAGTAGCTGGCGATAAAGAAGGTGTCGGCCGCACGAATCATCTCGGTGGTGCGGGCATTCAGCGCGGTGAAGTCCTGGCGCATAGCGCGGTTCTTCACCGGCTCAGTAGTGCGGCTATAGCCTCGTGCCTGGATGTACTTGGGGCAGTTGCCGTAGGAGTGCTCGACCGCCACGGCCAGGCCACCGGCAGAAACCTGCTGAACCACCCCGTTGATGCGATTGCGTCGCCGCGTGTGCAGCTCGATGCCAAGCAAGCCAACCGCCTGCCCCGCTTGCAGGCCGCTGGCAGCCGGGTCCTGCGCGTCGGGCTGTACAGCCAATAGCAACTGCTGCGGATCGGGCGAGGTCACGAAGCCTTCCGGCCCCTCAAGCAGAGTGGCCCAGGGCCGCTGCTCTGCATCGACCGCGCCAACGATCATAAACGGCAGTTGCTGGTAGAACTCGCGATGCTGGTCGGGCATGTGATCGCGAATGACCTTCTGCCCGATGACCTCCATGCGTTCAGAGACGCCATAGGTTTCCTGGAGCGTTTTTTCCCCGGCATGCCAAGGTGAGCGGCGGTGTTTGGGCAGATGATCCATGCAATGCGCTCCTCAAGAAAGCTGCCGGCACCCCGGCAGCCTATGACGGACTCAGTTGGCCTGCAGACCTGCAGCAGTGCGCTGCATGGACACAAAGCCTGGCAGTGCTTCAACCCGCTCCAGCCAGGCACGCACGTTCGGGTAGGCCTGCAGCGACACATTGCCTTCCGGCGCATGGGCGATATAGCTGTAGTTGGCGACATCGGCGAGGGTGGCGGTAGCGCCCGCCAGGAAAGGAGTGTTGGCCAGTTCGCCGTCCATCACCTTGAGCAAGGCATGAGATCGCGCGATAACCTCCTCGGCATTCAAGGGTGCACCAAACACCGTGATCAACCGGGCAGATGCAGGGCCGTAAGCCAGTTGGCCAGCGGCCACCGACAGCCAGCGCTGAATGCGCGCCGCTGCGAGCGGCTCTTCAGGCAGCCAGGTGCCATTGCCATACTTCTTCGCCAGATAAACCAGGATGGCATTCGAGTCGCTGAGAACGGTGCCGTTGTCATCAATGACCGGCACTTGCCCGAACGGGTTGATGGCGAGGAATTCAGGTGTCTTGTGCGCCCCATTGGCCAGGTCGACAAACACCAGCTCGGTGGGCAGTTTTAACAGCGAAAGCATCAGCTCGACGCGATGAGCGTGGCCTGAAAGAGGGACGCGATAAAGTTTGATGGCTGGCTGAGACATGGTGCGGCTCCGTATGGGGTCAGGGTAGTCAGCGACGTCAAACCGGGATGGCGGCTTTTGCGCTGGTAGGTTCATGCTGCACCCACCAGCGCTTAAGCAGAATCACCATGCAGAGCAATGCATAATTTCGTTTTATAAAAGAATGCAACCGCACAGGGGCACGGTAGCGACGGCCCTGTCAGTCAAGAAATGCTGGATGAGCACGCAGCCTTGGCGTGGCGAAGTCGATAAAGGTGCGCACCCGCGCCTCGGCCCGGCGGCCATCGCGGTAGATCAACTGTGCGGGCAAGGGCTGGCTGGCAAAGTCGCTCAATACCGGCTCAAGCAACCCGCTCTGCAACTCATGGTGCGCCTCATAGCTCATGCAGCGAATCAGCCCCAGCCCCAGGGTCGCGGCATGGATGGCGGCGCGCTGAGTCGTGCAGGTCAACACCGGTGCAGGTTTCACCAAGCGCGTGGCGCGTTCGCATTGAAAGCGCCATTCGCTCTGCTGGCCGCTGGCTGTGGTCAATACCGCACGATGCGCTTTGAGGTCCTCCGGCGTTTGCGGGCGTCCCCACCTGGCCAGGTAGGCGGGAGAAGCGCAAACAATCGGCCGCACCCTGCCCACCGGCACGGCGAACTCAGAAGAGTTCGGCAGATGGCCCACCACCAGGGCAACATCGATGTTTTCCTCAAGCAGTTTGGGCACACCTTCGCTGGCCTGGGTGACCAGCTGCACTTCAGGGAAAGCCGTTAAATAATCGAGGGCGATGGGCATCAATACCTGCTGATCCATCAGCCGCGGTAACGACAGGATCAACCGACCCGCAGGGCGCGCATGCAAGCCGGCAGCGGAGCGCTCAGCAACTGCGGTGTGTTCGAGGATCTGCCGACAGCTGACGGCAAACTGCTCGCCTGCCGGGCTTAGCTCGACGCCGCGCGGCCCGCGCAGCAACAGCCTGTTGTTCAGGCGCGTTTCCAGTGCGGCGATGCTGCGCATGACGGTCGCGGCCGACTGATCAAGCTGGCGTGCGGCCGCTGCCAGGCTGCCGGTTTGCACCACGGCATCGAACACCTGCAACTGCCGATAGCGGCTCATGGCTTAAGCACCTTCGCCTCTTTGCAGCGTCGGGTCTTGCAAGAAGCGGCTGGTACAGAAATCGACAAAGGTGCGCACCTTGGCGGGTACCCGTCCGCCGCCTTGATAGAGCACATGTACCGGCAGTGCCGCGGCTTCAAAGGTATCGAGGATGATCTCCAGCTCGCCCTTCGCAACCAGCTCGGCCACTTGGTAAGACAATACCCGCGTCAGGCCCCAACCCAGGCGTGCAGCATTGATCGCCGCCTGATTGGAACTCACCAGCAGGCGCGGTTTGGGGTGCAGGGTAAGAGCGCTGGCGCCCAGGTTAAACTGCCAGTCGGTGAGCAGGCTGCTGGCTGAGGACATCACGATAGGCGCGGCCATCACCTCCTTGGGTTCTTGTGGCCGACCAAAGCGTTCGAGAAAAGCCGGCGCAGCGCAGATAACCGGGCGAATATGCCCAACCTTAATGGCCTGCAAGCCGGTTTCCGGCAGCTGACCAATACGGATGGCGACGTCCACGCCCTCCTCCACCATATTCACCAGGCGATCCACCAGCAGCGCATTGATCGTCACCTGCGGGTGCGCTGACAGGTACTCGGTAATCAGCGGAATCAGGTACAGCTCGCCGAACATCACCGGCGCCGTCACAGTCAGGTTGCCACGTGCACGAATGCTACTGCCGGTGGCCAATTCTTCGGCCTCGTCCAGCTCCAGCAGGATGCGTTTGCAGTCCTCCACATAACGCCGTCCCGCCTCGGTCAGGCGCAGGCTACGCGTGCTACGCGCCAACAACAGCGTACCCAGACGCTTCTCCAAACCGGCAATAACCCGGGTCACACTGGGTGGCGACATACCCACTAGCCTGGCACCGCCGGCAAAGCTTTCCGCTTCCGCAACGGCCAGCAGCACCTTCATCTCCTGAAACCTGTCCACACTCACCGCCCAACGTCGAGATTGGCTTTAAGAATTGCATTAAACGCTACTTACGTAGCGCCTGCTCACAGCCTACTGCTGAAACGATGCAGTGGCTGCGAGCACATCCGGGAGAGGTTAAGCGCTTAATTATTCAGGTCATAGGCCGCGAGCATGAAACCGCGTTTCCGATCACTGCTCGCCAACGCTGCGTACCGCGTTGAGAATCACCTTAGCCACTTCGCCAGGCTGCGCCATTAGCCTCTAGAGGTCTGTGGAGATCAGTTCTCTGGCAACTTCGCCTACTGAATCAAGCTCACGTCAGCAGTTCAATAATCCACTGCGTCTGCCGGGCAACCTTCTGCACCTTCTCCTCACTCACCGCCTGCCGCGCATGGGCGAAGTTGGCCAGGGTCTGCTGCTTTAGGTGCAGCATGCGTTGCCACTTGGCCAGGAACGCCGGGCTGCGCGTCTGCATTTGCAGCGGGCCAAAGTACAGTTCCTCGGCGCTGTACAGCACCGGGCCAGAACGTTCGGCCACGATGATTTCGTAGGCAAAGCGATTTTCTCGCAGCACTTCCTCACAGAGGATGCGGTAGCCATTTTCCATCAGCCATTGCCGCAGTGGCTGCTCACCGCCGTTGGGCTGCAGGATCAAACGCTCCAGACCACTCAAACGCGCCTTACCACTGTCGAGAATGTCCCGAATCCGCTCGCCGCCCATCCCGCAGATACTGATTGCCGTGATGGCATCGCCCGCCTCAATCGCCGCCAAACCATCTGCCAGGCGCACGCTGATACATTGGTTCAGGTCACTATCGCGCACGCTGCGCTCAGCTGCGTGGAACGGCGTCAAAGCCACCTCCCCGGCCACGGCGGCCTCGATGAGACCACGGCGCATCAACGCCACCGGCAGATAGGCGTGATCCGATCCAATATCAGCCAGCCGCGCCCCTGCCGGCACATGCGCCGCCACGCGTTCAAGGCGCATGGATAATGTCTGCTCGTTCAACTCCAACCCCTTCTCAGCATCGACGTCCGGCCGTTGGGCCAAAGCGGGGCGCGATTCTGTCGAGCAATGCAGCGCATGGCAAATCGCGGTGACCGGCGATATGTGCTCGCCCGAGCTTAGGATTCAGAGGAGCACTAATAACGACACGTAGTGATGGGCTGCTGACGGCCCAGAGTGTGTAAAAACACTTTCGTATCTTGTGTGCCACATGCGGACATTCACTAAGCCGGCTCCGCGCGCAAACTAGTTCGCAGAGAAGTGAATAGTCAAACCGTCTCGGCCTAGCGCCTCGGCAAGCTCATCGGGGCTATCGACACTACCAAGTCGGGTGTATGAGTAGGTCGACTCGAACGTTTGGTAGAAGATCACCAGCGTATCCGTACCGTACAGCATCAGATCGCCACTGCGGATTATGCCGGGCCTTACTGGGTTGGTTGGCAGCCGCTGCGGCAGGCTCGCGTATTTCTCGTTCGCATGGAGGTCGGTCATATCCAGGGTAAGGGGTAATAGCCGTGCGAATGCCCGCGAGGGCTCGCTATCATCCAATGTGATTGCGAAGCGCTGTTCGCCAATGGTCATCCACATACGATCTTCCTTCAGTTTTGGTTCCGCTATCGCCTGAGCGAGTGCGCAGCTACTCAGCATGAGCAGCAGACATAGCTGGATGCCTGAAAGGCATAAATGTTGGCTGAGTCTATTCATCTTGAAGATTCCCTCCTCAATCCGGGTGACCCGGCTGTGCACGCATGGCCAGAACGGTAAGGCCTGCGCCAAGCAACAGAATGGCTGCACTTGCAGTAAAGGTGCTTTGGTAGCCGCTGCGGTCGAACAGCCAGCCGCCCAGCATTGAACCCGAGGCAATGGCAAACTGCACCACTGCCACCATCAACCCACCACCTGCCTCGGCGTCACTGGGCATCGCTTGCGCGATCCAGCTCCACCAGCCAACAGGCGCTGCCGTTGCCATCAGTCCCCAGAGGCCCAGCAATATCGCCACCGGAACGATCCACATGCCGACAGGGATCAACGCAAGGGCAATTACCGCCATCAGCACCGGAATACTAATCAACGCGCGGAACAGCCCCTTTTTCAGCAGTGAGCCAATGATCATCGTTCCACCCAGGCCGGCTACGCCGATAACCAGCAGGATCAATGACAGAGAAGCGGTATCGACCAACGTCACTGTTTCCAGGAAGGGTCGGAGGTAGGTGAACAGAGCAAACTGCCCCATGAAAAAGGCACCGCACGCCGCCATACCGAACGCCACCGAGCGCGTGCCGAGCAGTCTGAAAACACTGCGCGTAGGGCACTCTCGCACCTGGACCTTCATGCTTGGCAGGCTGAGCCACTGCCAGACCAGTGCGACGACCGCCACCGGCACCAAGCAGAGGAAGGCTCCCCGCCAACCGATTACCGAGCCCAGGTAGCTGCCCAGCGGCGCTGCAATCACCGTGGCCAAGGCGTTACCGCCGTTGAAGATGGCCAGCGCCCTGGGCACCTGATCATCGGGCACCAGCCGCATGGCCGTGGCCGCCGACATTGACCAGAAACCGCCAATGACCACACCGAGCAACGCTCGCCCCAGCATGTAGAGGGTGAAGCTCGGCGCGAACGCTACCACGGCGCCGGAGACCGCCATCAAGCCCGTCAGGATCAGCAGAAGCGTCTTGCGATCCATGCTCCCGGCCAGCCAGCTGATCGACAGGCTGGTCAGCACGGCGAACGCTCCAGAGATGGCGATACCCTGCCCTGCAACACCCTCGCTGACCTGGAGATCGGTTGCCAGTGGCGTGAGCAGACTGACGGGCATGAACTCCGAGGCGATCAGGGCAAAGACACAGAGCGTCATCGCCAAGACCCCACCCCAGTGACTGGGGTGGTAAAGCGGCTGATGTGCAGAAAGGTCGCCTGGTTGGGCAGCAAGTTGGCTAGTCATGGTGCTTGCCTAGCCGATCACTTGAGGCCGTTCTGGAAGAACTGGGTGAGCTTGTCGAAGGGGATCAGATTCACCCGGTCATACAGGTCGACGTGCCCGGCGTTGGGGACGATGACAAGCGCCTTGGGCTCGCCCGCCAAACGGAAGGCCTCTTCACTGAACTCGAGGGAATGTGCGTTCTCACCAGCGATAAACAGCATCGGGCGTGGGGATATCGTCTCGATGTCCGCGAACGGGTAGAAGTTCATGAACTTGATATTGCTGGTCAACGTCGGGTGAGTGGTCAGCTCGGCGCTGGAGCCAGCCGGAGTGAACGCGCCTCGCGCAGTGCGATAGAAGTCGAAGAACTCACGTTGGATCGGGTGGGTATCGTCCGTCAGCTCATGCACGGTGCCGCTGGTGTACTGCGTCTTGCCGCCACTGAACTCCACGTAGCGCTGCTCGGCTGCGGCGGCGATTGCCTGCTTGCGTTGTTCCAGCGTCTGCGAATGCTTGAGGCCATTGCGATTGGCGGCCCCCATGTCATACATGCTGACCGTTGCAATCGCCTTCATGCGCGGGTCGATCTTGGCTGCGCTGATGACGAAGCTGCCGCTGCCACAGATGCCCAGCACACCGATGCGCTGCCGATCCACGAACGCCTGGGTGCCAAGATAATCGACGGCTGCACTGAAATCTTCCGCGTACAGGTCGGGGAGAACAGCGTTGCGCGGGCTGCCCTCGCTCTCGCCCCAGAACGACAAGTCCAACGCCAGGGTAATGAAGCCTTGCTCCGCCAGTTTCTGGGCATACAGGTTGGAACTCTGCTCCTTCACCGCGCCCATGGGATGGCCAACGATGATTGCCGGGCTACGCACGGACCTACCGACATCCTTGGGGACGAATAGATTGCCCACCACCTTCATCTGGTACTGGTTGTTGAAGCTGACCTTCTCCATGGTCACTTTGTCGCTCTTGAAGAAATTGTCTGCACCGTTGGACATATCGGCTCCTAGAGCGGTGATCGAGCTGAGCAGAAGGCCCAGCGCTAAAAAAAGTCTGTTCATGGATTCGTCCTCTCACGGGTTGAAGATCAATCGTCGATCTGACTCTGGCGATTGCTTGGCCCCGCTCGCGGGTGAAGACGCCAGCGGGGCAGAGAACATTCTCGTGAAATAGTTAGACTTTGATTAGCTAATGAATGCTTAAAGCCGCTATAACCTCTGCTACTCAATCAGAGGGTGAGCGCATGCCTCGGCATAACTTCAACGACCTCCAGGCCTTCGTCACAGTGGCGCGCGAAGGCAGCTTTACGCGCGCAGCAGCACACCTGGGCGTTACCCAGTCGGCAGTCAGTCAGGTGGTGTCCGGGCTGGAGACGCGGCTTGAGATTCGTCTGCTCACCCGCACCACCCGCAGCGTTTCCATGACGGCGGCAGGTGAACGGCTGATGGAGGCCATCGGCCACCGCTTCGATGAGATCGAAGCCGAGCTGGATGCCCTGACCGAGTTACGCGACAAACCGGCGGGCACGGTGCGTATCACCTGTGGCGATAACATCATCAAGACGACCTTGTTGCCCAAACTGATCCCCGTCCTGGCGGCCTATCCGGATATCAAGCTCGAATTCGATATCAACTACGGCTTCTGTGACATCGTGGCTGAGCGTTTCGATGCTGGCGTGCGCTTCGGCGGGACGGTGGCTCAGGACATGATTGCGCTGCCCATCGGTGGCGATCTGCGCATGGCGGCGGTGGCGGCCCCCAGCTATTTCGCCGAACACCCCATCCCTGAGCACCCGCACGATCTAGCCGCGCATCGGTGCATCGATATCCGCTTCCCTACCTACGGTGGAGTGGATGCCTGGGAGTTCGAGCGCAAAGGCAAAAAACTGAAGGTGCGGGTCGACGGGCAGCTGGTATTCAACAGCACGACCCATATTGCGGACGCCGCTGTCGGCGGCTTGGGAATTGCCTATCTACCCGAAGATGAATTTGCCCCGCACCTTGAGGAGGGCCGGCTGATTCGCGTGCTGGAGAACTGGTGCGAGCCATTTTCCGGCTATCACCTCTACTATCCCAATCGTAGACAACCCTCACCGGCCTTCGCTCTGGTGCTCGAAGCGTTACGAGTTACGAGGTAGAGCAACAGTGCCGGATCGTCCCAAGATTGGTTATCTCAGTGCCCGCTTCTGGCCGGTTTCCGCCTGTGGCCAACCGGCCAAAAGCGGCCAATAGCAGCCATTCGGGCGTATTAGTATTAAGCAATTAGAGGCGATTCAGTAAGACGCTAGGGCGCTACTGCGCAAGGGTTTAGACTGTCAGTCAATAACTACAAAATCCTGTGCCGTGCTCTATGAAAATCCAGCCATTACCTCCGCTTAACAGCTTGGTGGCCTTTGAGGCTGCTGCCCGTCACTTGAGTTTCACCCTCGCGGCGAGTGAGCTGAATGTCACCCAAGGTGCCATCAGCCGCCAAGTGCGCCTGCTTGAGGACTACCTTGGCAAGAGCCTGTTCGAGCGCACCACTCGGGCGATGAACCTGACCCCAACGGGCAGCCAATATCACGAGACTGTGCGCGAGGCATTGTTGCAGTTGGCCGGTGCCACGGGCGAAATCCGCAACTGGCGGGGCGAGCAGCAGGTCACGGTGGCCACCAGTACCGCGATGGCCTCGCTCTGGCTACTGCCTAAGGTCGCCGATTTTCAGCGCGACCATGAAGACATCGATCTGCGCATCATCGCCCATGACCACGTCAAGGATTACAGCCGCCTCGACTGCGACCTAGCCCTGTATTACTGCCGCACCGCGCCGAAAGACATGCAGGTCACACCGTTGTTTTCCGAAGAGGTGTTTCCGGTCTGCAGCCCCGGTTACCTGGCCAAGCACCCCGAGTTGCTCGGCATTGAGCAATTAGCCGGCTGCACCTGGTTGTGGCTGGAAGACCCACACCGCGACTGGGTTGGCTGGCCGGAGTGGTTTCGCCGTACCGGCTTGGCGGCGCTGGAGCCGCGTCACCGGGTCAAGATCAACAGTTACTCGATGTTGATTCAGTCGGCACTCAATGGGCAGGGCGTGGCGCTGGCCTGGAATAACCTGGTTAACGACCACCTGGAGACTGGCGCGCTGGTGCGCCCGGTCACGGAAATGCTGGCGACCGAGGCGCAGTTCTGCCTGCTGGAGCCCTTAGGGCGCGGCAGCAACAGGCAGAGCGTGCGCCAATTTCGCGACTGGCTGATGGCCGAGCTGCCAACGACAGACGCCGAGCCCCCCGCCAGTTTCTAAACCCTTTGCCGGGCCCTAAACGACAAAAGCCAGCGGCTTGTGGCCACTGGCTTTTGTGCTGTTGGCATCACCCGTAGGCGATTGTTCAGCCGGCCTTTCTCGCCTGTAGCGAGGTGTTGCAGGCCCCGCCCAGGCCGACCAGCGGCTCGGGCGAGTCACTGGCGTCCTGGGAAGTTTCCTGCGCAATCGCCCGGCCGCCCGAGGATGGCGTAGGCAGGCCGGTGAAGCTTTCCTGGCGTAGGGTGCGCAGCAGGGTGAAGCTCATCAGCAGGATAAATACGGAGATCGGCAGGCCGGCGGTAATCGAGGCCATCTGAATGGTCTTCAGCCCCCCGGCGTACAACAGGCCGGCGGCGATGCAGGCGATCAACACACCCCAGACCACGCGGATGCCCTGCGGCGGCTCGGAATGCCCCACCGCGTTAAGGGTACAGAGCACCAGGGTGCCGGAGTCTGCCGAGGTGATGAAGTAGGACGCCAACATCAGGCAGACCAGAATACTCAGGGCCTTGCCGATCATTCCCGTATCCAGCTTCTGCAGCAGTACAAACATCGCCGAGGTGGTTTCCGCCTTGGTCGCCAGCAGCACTTCGCCGCCCTTGAACTCGGCCGCCTCGCCGATCAGTTGGCCGCTGGCCACCTGCTGTTCGTGCTGTAAACGGTCATCGCGCTCGCTCTTTAATGCTGCACCGCCGAGTACCGACATCCAGACGATGGTGACTAGAGTCGGCACCAACAGCGCGCCGGCTATCAGTTCGCGAATGGTGCGGCCGCGTGAAATACGCGCGATAAACAGGCCGACGAAGGGTGCCCAGGTCATCCACCAAGGCCAGTAGAAGGCGGTCCACCAGTTCTGCCAGCCGCTGTCCTTCTGCGTATCGCTCCAGAAACTCAGGCCGACGATGTTCTGCAAATAGTCTCCGGTGCTTTCCAACGTGGTGTTGAGCAGGTAGCGCGTCGGGCCGATCAGCAGCACCACGGCAATCAGCAACAGCGATAGCAGCATGTTCCACTCGGACAAAAGCCGAATGCCGCGCGCCACGCCGGACATTACCGACAGCGTTGCGGCAAAGCTGATCACCGCGATCAACAGCAATTGGGGGCCGAGGCCGACGGGTAAGCCGAACACCTGGTTCAACCCGGTGTTGATCTGGGTGACCCCCAGGCCCAGCGACTGCGAGACGCCAAAAGCGGTGATCGCCACCGCGAGGATGTCCACCACATGGCCGATTGGCCCGTAGATGCGCTCGCCGATCAGCGGGTAGAGGATCGAGCGCATGGTCAGCGGCAGACCTTTGCGGTAGGCGAAGTAGGCCAGTGCCAAGCCGACCATGGTGAAGATCGCCCAAGGGTGCAGGCCCCAGTGAAACAGGGTGATGCGCATGGCAGTGGTCGCGGCTTCGTCGGTCAGCCCCTCGGCAAGGGGGTTGCCCGCGTAGTGCCACATCGGTTCGGCCACCGACCAGAAGATCAGGCCGATGCCCATACCGCCGCTGAACAGCATGGCGATCCATGAGCTAAAGGAGAACTCCGGGCGCTCGTCATCGCGGCCCAGACGGATCAGGCCAAAACGGCTGACCATCAGGTACAGCAGCAACGCCAGCACAGCGGATACCAAGCTCAAGTAGTACCACTTGAAATTGTTCAGGATGAAGTCGGAGGCTTTCTGGAAGAACGCACCGGCCTGTTCGGCCTGAATCGCGCAGAACAGCACGAAAGCGATCACCAGCACTTTGGAAACCACGGTAACCGTGGGGTTGAGGCCTTTGAGCAGGCCAGTCTGAGCACGCATTGTGTGTCCCCTGTTTGTTTTTGTTGAAGGACTTCGGCGTTGCTGGCGGCGCCCCATAAAAGGGGCGCTGCAAGGGCTGTTCACGCAGGCAAACGGAGACAGCCCTGGCACCAACACGCCTAAACAAAATGGTCCTGGCGAGCATGCGCGACAACTTATTTATCCTCATCAACTCATGAGTTTTTGGCACTAATTAAAAAATCATGACTAGCCGGTCAATACCGTTATATCTAGCTATTGTCGGTTTTGTCGCTGAGCGACATTAATGATTAAAAATCATTAATGTCGTAACAAAAAATCGTTTGTCCATGCTCCCTGGCTTGTCGACACTCGATCCAACTAGCGGGCCATTCGCCCATCGTCACCACCTGCCGTGCAAGCCAGGGAGAAAACAACAATGACTCACTCCGCCCCTCAATTGATTCCTACCCACGCGCTGGAAACCATCCTCAACCCGATTGAGCATGCGACCGGCCTGAGCAATGCCTTCTATACCGAGCAGCGCTACTTCGAGCTCGAGCGCGATCAGGTCATGGGCAAGACCTGGGCCTGCGTGGGCTTTGCCAGCGACCTGACCCAAAACGGCTCGGTCAAACCCATCGACTTCATGGGCTTGCCGCTGTTGCTGATGCGCAATCGCGAGGCCCTGGTGCAGGTGTTCCACAACGTCTGCAGCCATCGCGGCATGAAGCTGGTGCAGGAAGAAGGCACCGTGCAGGGCGTGATCCGCTGCCCGTACCACTCCTGGACCTACGACCTTAACGGCGGCCTGCGCGGCACCCCGCACGTGGGCGGTATCGACAAACACAAGGACGAGCGCTTCGCCTGCGAAAAGCACGGTTTGAAGGCCATCCGCAGCGCCATCTGGATGGACATGGTGTTTATCAACCTGTCCGGCGACGCGCAGACCCTGGAAGAGATGCTCGCGCCGCTGACCGCGCGCTGGAGCCAGTTCCTCGGCGCGGACGGCATGAGCCTGCTGCGCCGCCGTCCAGGCTTTGACTCCACCACCCTGGATATCGCCTGCAACTGGAAGCTGGCCGTGGAGAACTATTGCGAGGCCTATCACCTGCCGTGGGTGCACCCGAGCCTGAACACCTACTCGCGCCTGGAAGATCACTACAACATCTTGTTTGAAGAGAATTCCGCCGGGCAGGGCAGCTATGCCTACAACCTCTCCGATGTGGCCGGCACCCACCTGCCGAAATTCCCCAGCTGGCCGCAGGATCGCTTGCGCAACGCCGAATACCTGGCTCTGTTCCCCAACGTATTACTTGGCATCCAGGCCGACCACGCCTTTGCCATGCAGCTGGATCCGGTCGCGCCGGGGCGCACCCTGGAACACCTGCGGGTGTTCTACGTCGGCGACGAGGCCCTGAGCGACGAGTACGCCGCTTGCCGTAACGCCGTGCTGGAGTCGTGGAAAGTGGTGTTCGCCGAAGACATCAGCTCGGTCGAAGGCATGCAGAAGGGCCGTCACTCGCCGGGCTATAAGGGCGGCGTGTTCTCCCCCGAGATGGACATTCCGACTCACCACTTCCACCAGTGGGCCGCGCGTCAGCTGCTCGCCATCGACCCATCCGCCTGAGGAGGCCGTCATGTACCCGATTGCCGAACATTGGCTGAACTATATCGACGGTGAGTGGCTGGACAGCGCTCAACAGCTGACGGTGAACAACCCCGGCAGCGCCGCGCCGCTGGCGACCATCGCCCAGGCTTCTGTGGCCGATGCCGAGCGCGCCGTGCAGGCCGCCCGGCGTTGCGCCGACAGTGGCGAGCTGACGCGTGTACGCCCGGCGCAGCGGGTGACCTGGCTGCTGCGCATCGCCGAGGAAATTCGCGCAGTGGCCGACGAAGGTGCCTGGGTGCTCTGCCAGGAAAACGGCAAGAGCCTGAATGACGCCCGTGATGAGTTCACCGAGGCCGCGCGCTACTTCGAGTACTACGCCGGCATGGCCGACAAGATCGAGGGCTGCTCGATCCCGCTGGGCGACGGCTATATGGACTTCACCCTGTACGACCCTATGGGCGTTTCCGCGCAGATCGTGCCGTGGAACTTCCCGGTGTCGATCTGCGCGCGCTCGCTGGCCCCAGCCCTGGCCGCCGGCAATGCGGTGGTGATCAAGTCGCCGGAGCTGTCGCCGCTGGGCATGTGCGTGCTGATTCGCGCCATCGCCAAGGCCGGTTTGCCAAGCGGCGCGGTCAACCTGATCTGCGGCCGTGGCCGTGAGGTCGGCAGCCATCTGGTCAGCCATGCCAATGTCGATCAGATCGTCTTCACCGGTTCGGTGCCAACCGGCCAGAGCATCCTGCGCAACGCCGCCGAGCACGCCATTCCCAGCGTCATGGAGCTGGGCGGCAAATCGGCCGCCATCGCCTTTGCCGACGTCGACCGTCAGCAGCTGCTGGCCAGCGTCAAGGGCGGCATCTTCTTCAATGCCGGCCAGGTTTGCTCGGCCATGTCGCGGCTGCTGGTGCAGCGCGAGATCTACGAAGAAATCGTCCAGGCCGTGGTCGAGCTGGCCGAAGGCCTCAGCGTCGGCCTCGGCCAGGACAACCCTGACCTCACGCCGGTGGTTAGCGCCGCGCAACTGGCCAGCATCGAAACCTTGTGTCGGCGCGCAATCGATGAGGGTGCGGTAGCGGCCACCGGTGCTGAGGCTTACAGCGACCGCGCCGGGCACTTTATGCGCCCGACCGTATTCCGCGATGTCAGCCCTGAGATGTGCATTGCCCAAGAGGAAGTGTTCGGCCCGGTGCTGGCGATTATCCCCTTTGAGACCGAGCAAGAGGCCATCGCCATCGCCAATGGCACCGACTTCGGCCTGGTGGCTGGCGTATTCACCCAGGACATCAGCCGCGCCATGCGCTGCGCGCGCCGCCTCAAGGCAGGTCAAGTGTTCGTCAACGAATGGTATGCCGGCGGCATCGAGACGCCGTTCGGCGGCGTTGGCCTCTCCGGTTTCGGCCGTGAAAAGGGCCAGGAAGCACTGTACAGCTACGTGCGCACCAAGAACGTGGCCATCCGCGTGGCAGAGGAGTAAGCGACATGTTCAAGACTTGGCTCTGTGTCGTCTGCGGTCTGATCTACGACGAGGCGCTCGGCTGGCCGGATGACGGCATCATCGCCGGCACCCGCTGGGAAGAGGTGCCCGAAGACTGGAAATGCCCCGAGTGCGGGGTCGGCAAGGACGATTTCGAGATGCTCGATATCAGCCCGGCCGTCGCTGCGGCGATCAGTGCGCCGCTGCCAATCGCGCCACCCGCGCTTAAGGCGCCCGTGGCTCCGGCGGCCGCCCAGGTGCGTCAGCCGATTGTGATCATCGGCAGCGGTTATGCCGGTTACGGCCTGGCCCAGGCGCTGCGCAAGGCCGACCCCAAGGTCGAGATTCGTGTGCTGACCCAGGAATCCGGGCACCTGTACTCCAAGCCGGCACTGTCCATCGGCCTGGCCCAGGGCAAGAGCGTCGCGGCACTGTCCGGCGAGGCGTCGTTGGCCATCGAGCAGCGCCTGAATATCCGTATTTACCCGCACTGCACGGTTGAGCGCGTCGACGCGGCGGCGCGGCGTCTGCACACCAATCTCGGTGAGATGGACTACGGCCAACTGGTGCTGGCCAGCGGCGCGGCACCGATCCGGCTGCCGATTGAGGGCGACAGCAGCGGCCTGCTCAGCGTCAACAACTTGCATGATTACCAGAGCTTTCGTGAACGTCTGACCGGCGTGCGCAGGGTGGCCATTCTCGGTGACGGCCTGATCGGCTGCGAGTTTGCCAACGACCTGGCCGTCAGCGGTTTTGCGGTGAGCGTTATCGGTCTCGGCCAGTGGCCAATGGAGCGCCTGCTGCCGCGTGAAGCCGGCCAGCAACTGCAAAACGCGCTGGGCGAGCTGGGGGTGAGCTGGTACTTGCAGAACACCCTGCAGCGCATCGACAAGACCGAGCAGGGTTACCGCCTGAGCCTGGCCGATGGTCAACACCTTGAGGCCGACTTGCTGCTGTCCGCCGTTGGCCTGCGTCCCAACCTGAGCCTGGCGCAAAGCGCCGGGGTGGCGGTGGGCCGCGGGATTCAGGTGAACGCCCAGTTGCAGACCTCGCAAGCGGGCATCTATGCCCTCGGCGATTGCATCGAGATCGACGGCCAGTTGCTGCCGTATCTGGCACCGATCAACCAGGGCATCGCTGCCCTGTGCAAGACCCTGCTCGGCCAACCGACCGCCGTCAGCTACCCGCTGATGCCGGTCACGGTGAAGACCCCGGCCGCGCCGCTGTGCCTGCTGCCACCGACTGTCGGCGTGGCCGGCGAATGGCGCTGCACGGCCACCGACGACGGCCTCAGCGCCGGTTTTTACGATGCCGAGGGGACGCTGCACGGCTTCGTCCTGCTCGGTCGCCAAGCACAACTGCAGCGCAATGCCTGGCTGCAGTCCTGTCAGAACGCACAGCGGGCCGTGGCCTGAGGGCGATCACATGAAAAACTCCATCAACTTGCCCCATGACGACGCCAGCTGCGGCTGGTACGCCGCCCTGCCCGAGCAACCGGCCTGCAAGCGCCTGCACGGCGAGCAACGCGCCGATTACGCGGTGATCGGTGCCGGCTTTGCTGGCCTGGCCGCCGCGCGGCGCCTGGCCGAGCACCACCCAGAAGCGCGGATTCTGCTGGTCGATGCCCAGCGCGTGGCCTATGGGGCGTCCGGACGCAACTCCGGCTTCGTCATCGACCTGCCGCACAAGTTCGCCCTGGAACACCCGGACCCGGCGCACAAGCAGCGCCTGCTGGCACTCAACCGCGCCGCCATCGCCCAATTGCAGGGGCTGATCCAGACTCACAACATCGACTGTCAGTGGTCACATGCCGGCAAGTACCAGGGTGCGGTGGGCCCGCGCGGCCTGGCCTACCTAGATCACTTCGAGAAGCTGATGAGCGACCTCGGCGAGCCGTTCCGCCGGGTTGAACGCGGCGAACTGAGCCGCGTTGTCGGCAGCGAGCACTACAGCGGCGCGATCTACACCCCCGGTTGCTACCTGATGCAGCCCGCGGCGTTGGTTACCGGCATGGGCCGCGCGCTGCCGGACAACGTCGAGCTCTTGGAAGAGTCGCCGATCCAGCGGCTGGAGCGCGATGGCCAGGGCGGCTGGATTCTGCACGGCACTCAGGGGCGCATCCGTACCCCGCAGCTGCTGCTCGGCACCAGCATCTTCACCCAGGAATTCGGCTACCTGCGTAACCGCCTGCTGCCGGTGATGACCTTCGCCAGCTGGACCCGCCCGCTCAACGATGCCGAGATGCAAGCCTATGGCGGCCAGCTGGATTGGGGCCTGACCCCGGCCGACCACGCCGGCACCACGGTGCGCATGACCCAGGATCGACGCCTGATCATCCGCAACACCTACAAGCACGTGCCCAAATACGGCCAGAGCAGCAACGACGCCATGCGCGAGTCGGTGCGCAACGACCATCGCAAGGCTTTTCTGGCGCGCTTCCCGCAGCTGGCCAACGTGCCGTTCAGCCACACCTGGGGCGGCGTCTACGCCATCTCGCGCAACTTCACCAACTTCTTCGGCGAGCTGGCGCAGGGTGTGTACGCCTCGGCCTGCGACAATGGCGTCGGCGCGGCCTGGGGCACTATTTCCGGCACCCTGCTGGCCGATCTGGCGGTGGGCGCAGACTCTGCGCAGCTGCGCGATATCCAAGCGGTCACCGGCATGCCGGCACTCAACCCACCAGAACCCTTCCTCGGCCTCGGCGTGCGCTCACGCATCCGCCTGGCGGCCTGGAACAGTCGGAGCGAGCTATGAGCCAGGTGGTTTCTGGAAAAGGCCCGGTGCTGTTGGTCAATCACCATGACCTGGACTTTATCCCCCGTGGCGGCCCACCCGGCCGCGCCTTCGTGGCCCGCGCGATCAGCAACGAGATCTCACCCAATATCGGCATCGGCTTCGCCCGTTGGGAAGGCGCCGAGGTCAACTGGACCCTGCTGTACGACGAGGTGATCTTCGTGATTGAGGGCTGCTTCGAGTTGCAGGCCAACGGTGAGCTGTACCGGGTCACGCCCGGGCAGTTGCTGTGGATTCCGGAAGGCACCGAACTGGTCTACGGCGGCCATGCGCTGTTCGGCTACGTGGTGCACCCGGGCGACTGGAAGCAGCGCCACGGCCTGGCCTGAGTTGTAACAGACTGAACCGCCGCCACCCGCTTGCCGGGTGGCGGCTTTTTTCGTGCTGGCCAAGGAGCCAACCATGCTGGGACTGACACGGACCTTCGGCGCGCTGTACCTGGCGACGCTGCTGATGCAGTTGGGCTCGACCCTGCTGATGACCTACCTGGCGCTGCGCATGGAAGCCAGCGGCGGTGGCGGGCTAAAGGGCGGCGCACTGATGGCCGCCAACTCGCTGGGGATGATCCTGGGCGCCAAGCTGGGTTATCAATTGATCGCAGGGGTTGGCCATATCCGTACCTATGTGGCCTGCGCGGGGCTGATCTCGGCGGCAGTACTGAGCCATGCCTTCACCAGTGAACTGTGGTTCTGGCTGCTGCTGCGGGCCATCGTCGGCATGGCCATGATGTGCCAGCTGATGGTGCTGGAAAGCTGGCTCAACGACTGCGCGCAAAGCCAGCAGCGCGGTCGGGTGCTGGCGCTGTATATGGTCGCCAGTTATGTCGGCATGATGCTCGGCCAGTTGGCGTTGACCGTCAGCGGCGAACTCGGCGTGTTGGGCCTGATCGGCGTGGCGATGGCCTTTTCCCTGTGTCTGGTGCCGGTGGCTCTGACCCGCAGCATGCATCCGGCTGCGATGGAGCAGTCGGCAATTGCCGTGCGCCTGTTTATCCGACGCCTGCCGCAATCGCTGATGACCATCTTAGTGTCAGGGATGATTAATGGCGGTTTCTATGGCCTGGCCTCGATCTTCGCCAGCAAGCACGGCTTGAGCACCTCTCAGGTCGGCTTATTTATGGCAGTTGCGATCGGAGCGGGACTGCTGGCGCAGCTACCGCTCGGCCTGCTATCTGACCGGTTTCCAAGAGCCAGTCTGATTCGCGGCGTTTCACTGCTGCTGTCGGCGGCCTGCCTGGCAATGGCCTGGCTGCCCGATATGTCGCTGCCGGGCATGTTGCTGCTCAGTGCAGCGGTGGGCTTTCTGCAGTTTTGCCTGTACCCGCTGGGCGTGGCTCTGGCCAACGACAATATTGAGCCGCAACTGCGCGTATCGCTGGCGGGCATGTTGCTGATCACCTTCGGAGTGGGTGCCTGCATCGGCCCATTGTTGGCGGGGATATTGATGGAGTACTTCGGCCCAGCTTGGCTATATCTGTTCTGCGCAGCTAGCGCGGGGTTACTTGCAATCACAGTCAGCCAGCGGCGCATCAGCGGTGCGCACCTGCAGGACGGTGCCCCTCTGCACCACCAACCGCTGCCAAACGGCATCGCAAGCTCGGCAGTAGCAGTCGCAGAACTGGAGGAATGAATCGCCCCTAAATTAGTAGGAACTAGATGGCCGCTTTTGGCCGTCTCCAGCCTGATACGACAGGCTAGTCCCGGCCAAAAGTTGACAACAAACCAGTAAATAAATCGGCCCCCTTTTCCGCAACTGGCATGTCAGAGCCAAGCTGCGGGGGTTTATCGATTGGGTGGTGGAGCTGGTTGGGCAGCACGCGCCGCCTGTTGGTTTCGGCGAGACGTAGGGCGGGTTAGCCGAAGGCGTAACCCGCCCTACGATATTAAGGTCGCCACCCAAGCCGTGTTGCCGCCGTACCGATCGGCGTCACGGCCAGTGGTAAGCACCGATCAGTGCGGGTCAATGACCCGCCCTACAAGGCTGGCAGCGTCACGCGACCATCCAAATAGACTTCCAGCGCCGCGGCTAACGCGTCGAAAGCCTGTTGGATACGCGGTATGCGGCGCAGGTCGCGGTGCGTGGCAATCCACACGTCGACGGCAAAGCCCAGCACATCGGGCAGTACGCGGATCAGCCCATCGCGCGCGGCCACCTGGCTTGGACACACACCAATACCGATGCCTGCGCGCAACGCGGCCTGCTGGGCGAGGTGATTGTCGCTGCGCAGTTGGAAGTACTGCTGCGCAAAGGGAAATCCCTGCGCGCTGAGAGTCTGGATGTCGGCTAGATTGCGATCGGGGCCGATCATTGGCAGGCGCACCAGGCTTTCCAAACATGTGGGTGTGCCACACCGATCAAGCAATTCCTGCGTTGCGTACAGCCCAATCTGCAGTGCACCAACGCGGCGGGTGATCACGTCTGCCTCCGTCGGACGGTGAGTGCGAATGGCAATGTCCGCCTCCTGGCGGGCCAGGGCTTCGAGACGGTTGTTGACGCTCAGTTCAAAGGTCAACTGGGGATGAGCCCGGCCGATGGGTTGCAGCAACTGCGGCAGCACTTCGATGCCCAGCAAGTCGCTGCTGGTTATGCGCACCGTACCCCCACCGGCTATGGCTTCGGCTGAAGCTGCGCGGTTAAAGGCCTCGGCAGCCAGCGCCATGTTCTCCACATGGGCGATCAGCTCACGGGCTGTTTCCGTGGGAATCAAGCCCGCGGAGGAGCGGGTAAACAGATTGACGCCCACGCTGCTTTCCAGTGCCTCAATGCGGCGGCGCGCTGTGGCCTGGGCTATACCCAGCATGCGTGCGGCACCGGACAAGCTTCCAGTACGTAGCACAGCGAGGAACGCACGTTGATTTTCCCAATGCAGGGTGAGTGGGCTCATACATTTCCTACTAGCGGCACAGCAACTTTAGGCAGTTGGTTTCACCCCGCGCCAACGTCATGCTGTACGGCAACGGTGGCTAACGCATACAAAAGGGGATTGCATGAATATTACGGGTGGATGCCATTGTGGCGCGGTGAGCTACGTTGTTGCTACGGATAACCTGCCACCAAGCTATGCCTGCCATTGCCTGGATTGCCAGACAACCAGCGGCAGTGCGTTTGGTCTGCACGCGCTATTACCCGAGGACGCGCTGCAGATAACTGGCGAGTTAAGCGCCTACCGCTACGAAGGTGCGCACCAGGCTAGCCATCATCGGCTCTGCGCCCATTGCCATACGCGTATCTATAACACCACCAGCGCAGCTCCCGGCATGCTGGTATTACGTGCCGGCACCCTGCACAACAGTGCTGCGATCGAACCGATTGCGCACATTTGGGTGAAGCGCAAGCAGCCTTGGCTAGAGCTTGCAGAGGGTATTCCGAGCTGGCCGGAAACTCCGACACCAGAGGACTTCGCTCAGGCGCTGCAGACACGCGAGTGCAGTTCCTGAGCTGGCTCTAGTTTATAGACGAATCTGGCCGGCTACTTTTGACCGCTCCTGGCCGACTGCGGCCTATCGAGTATTTATCTACCAACCTGCCCAACAACTGTCACGGCGAAGTGAAATCCAGGACCAGAGCGTTACCACGCACAATTGCGCAGACTTGGACATGGCGCCACTATTCGGCCTTTCCCATAACTCTGCTGCGACACAACGATAAGCAGTTGGCGTGCTAAGCGAAGCGTGTAGAATCCCGCGCCCCGAAAATGCAGGAGACAACACGTTGGCTATTCACTACACCGCGTCCGCGGAAAATGTCGCATGTGGACGTACCGGCTCGAACCTGAGCAGCACCCAGGATGTAACTCAGGTCTCATGCAAGCTGTGCCTGCGCAGCGTTGAAAAAGGCACTGCAGAACCTGTCCGTAAAACCCCAAGTCTCGCTGAACTCAGAGCCGCCGCAAAAGCTGCAAAGGCCGCTGCCGCAGCTGCTGAGCTGGTAAAACCAACCGCCACCCTAAAACCTCGCGCCGAATGGCAGCAACGCCTTGAGCAACTGCCGGGTAGAAACCGCATCCCGCGTGGGATGGCTCGGCAGGTATTTGTTTAAATGCGGCAAACCTCGACCGATCGCCAACGGCCGCGCTGCCTATCCAGCAACCAGTAGCGCCCACCTGGTCGGTTAACGTCAGCTTCGCGCGGCCTTATTGCTTCAAGGCCGCAGCAACTGCCTTGGCGGCATCCTCAATAGTGCGCTCATCGTAGGGCGCAAAACCCAGCACCAGCCCCGGTTCTCGGGGCTGCACGCAATAGCGCGCCAGCGGCATGGTGTCGATACCGGCGGCCTGCAGACGGGCGAATGCAGCCTGTTCGTTGTCCATCTGCAGGTTGCAGGTGATATCCAGCCCTGCACGAATCTCCGGCACGTCGATAAACCCCTGCCAATGCCGCTGCGCCGACTCGGCGAAGGCCACGGCGCGTGAGGCGTAGATCTTGCGCATGCGCCGTACATGGCGGTCGAAATGCCCTTCATGAATAAAGTCAGCCAGCACCGCTTGCGACAGGCTGTTGGCGTGGCGGGACATCAGCGCAGCGGCGCGGGTGAAGCTTTCCAGCAGGTGCGCCGGCAATACCAGATAGGCCAGGCGGATGGAGGGAAACAGCAGCTTGCTGAAGGTGCCGGCGAGGATCACCGACTGCTCCGCCGCCGGCATCGAGCGCAGTGCCGGAATCGGCTTGGCGATAAAGCGGTATTCGCTGTCGTAGTCGTCCTCGAAGATGTAGCTGCCGTGCTGCGCCGCCCACTGCAACAGCGCCAACCGCCGCGCCGGTGAAAGTTCGCTGCCCAGCGGCGCTTGTCGCGAAGGGGTGACATAGGCCAGCCGGGCATTGGGAGCCAGACGCACACCCTCTTCCACCTGAATGCCGTAGGCGTCGACCGGCACATCCACCCGCTGCACGCCCGAAACATCGATCAGCTGGCGTGCCCCCGGGTAGCCAGGGTCTTCCATCCACACTTGGGAATCGCCCGCTGCCAACAAGCGCAGGCACAGATCGAGCCCCTGCTGCACGCTGCTGAGTACCAGGATGCGCTCGGCCGGTACCTGCACACCCCGGGCGATGGCCAGGTAGCCGGCGATGGCTTCACGCAACTCCGGCAAGCCGCCAGGGTCCGAGTCGAGCAGGATGGGCAGCCGCGAGGCGCGCAGCTGCTGGATATGCAACTTGCGCCATAGATCGACCGGGAAGGCCTGAACATCACCACGATGTGGGAAGAACGGGCGTAACCCGGGCGTCACCGAGCGCCGCGCAAATATCGGGGTGATCGCTTCAAGACGCTCGATCCACGGCGTAGCCGGTGACGTGCGCGGCGTCTCTGGCGTGGCCACGACCTTGCGCCGCACATAACCGGCGTTAAGCGTGGCATCCGGCAGCACTTGGCAAACTCGCGTGCCGCTGCCGGTCTGAGCCTCCAGATAACCCTCGGACAACAACTGCTGATAAGCCGCCTGGGCCGTACCCCGCGCCAGCTTGTAGTGCTCGGCCAGGGCACGCGTGCTGGGCAGTTTACTGCCAGCCGGCAGACGGCCGCCGAGGATGGCGCTGCGCAGCGCCTCATACAGCCAGCGCTGCAATCTGACGCCCGGTTCGGGCATGCCCAGGGGCAGGAAGACCACCAACGGAGGCGATTTATCAGTGGGCATGGTCGCTCCAAAGTGGACTAATAACCTCAAGCAAGAATGGATCAATACCTTGATCCAAACCAGAGGCAGAATCACTCCCGTCGTCAGCTAACAGCCTTTCTCTTCACTACGGGAACCTACCCAAATGAAACAGCAAATCCTGATCATCGGTGCCGGCTTTGCCGGCATGTGGAGTGCACTCAGCGCCGTGCGCCTGCTCGATCAACAACAGCGCCTGGACGTCAACGTCACCCTACTCGCGCCCCAGGCGGAACTGCGCGTACGTCCACGTTTTTATGAAACCGACCTGGCCAGCACCGTCGCCCCGCTCGGCCCGCTGTTCGAGGCCGTGGGTGTGCGCTTCGTCCAGGGCAGTGCCACGCAGATTGATGCCGCGAGCAAGCGCGTCAGCTACCGCGATGCCTCGGGTGCCGAGGCCGAGTTGAGCTATGACCGTCTGATCCTCGCGTCCGGCAGTCAGGTGGCACGCCCACCGCTGGAAGGTATCGAGCGCTTCACCTTCGATGTCGACAGCCTGGAATCGGCGCAAAAACTCGAAACCCACCTGCAAGGCCTTGCCCAGCAGCCAGAGAGCGCCGCTCGCAACACCGTGGTGGTGGTCGGCGGCGGCTTCACCGGGATCGAAACTGCCACCGAAATGCCGGCACGCCTGCGCGCCATCCTCGGTGAGCAGACCGACATCCGCGTCATTGTGGTGGATATGGCCAAGCAGGTTGGCGCGGCCATGGGCGAAGCAATTGCCGGGATCGTCGCCGCAGCCAGCGACAGCCTGGGCGTCACCTGGCGGCTTGGCAGCCCGGTATCGAAGGTCGATGAGCATGGCGTGCAGCTGGGCAACGGCGAGCGTATTGCTACCAGTACGGTGATCTTCGCTGTGGGTGTGAAAGCCTCACCGCTGACCCAACAGATCAACGGCGAACGCGATGTACATGGCCGTCTGCACGTTGATCGCAATCTCAAGGTGTTGGGCCAGGATGCCATCTACGCCACCGGCGACACCGCCTACGCCGCTGTGGATGAGCAGGGCAATCACGCCCTGATGACCTGCCAACACGCCATCGCCCTGGGCCGCTCGGCCGGCAACAACGCCGCAGCTGATCTGATCGGTGTCGCGCCGATTGCCTACAGCCAGTACAAGTACGTCACCTGCCTGGATCTGGGCGCCTGGGGCGCGGTATTTACCGAAGGTTGGGAGCGCAAGGTGCTGCTGACCGGCCAGGAAGGCAAGGCGCTGAAAACCCAGATCAACACCCAGTGGATCTATCCACCGGCAGCGGACCGGGCAATCGCCCTGGCGGCGGCCGACCCGCTAATCCCGGTGGTGGCATAACCATTGGCTGCCGAGCCCCAACAACAAGACCGCAGAGGGTGATGGAGAGACTCGGTTGCGCCCACACTCTGCGAATGTGAGCGCTACTCAGGGTGGACAACCTTTAGTTGTCCACCTGCCGTCAAAGCAGGCAGCGCTGGCGCAGCCAATACTCAACAGCCACATGCCTCTGCGTTTATCCGGCAGCCTGTGGCGACACCTCTGAACGACGGATAGCCATGCATCATGGCGCTATGGAGCATATGCAGGACGCTTTTATCGATCGTCCGAGTGGCAGGCTCAGTAGAGTTAGGCCGCAACAGAGCAATAGATGCACGCCTCACGTTCCCTAGAGATGGCCGCGCGACTGAGTGCCGAGCCACGCTAGAGGCCTGCGCGGAGATCGCTTTATGCTGTTGTAACCCTGCGCCCTGACTGACTGCTATCCAACTCCAACCGCCCATAGGGTGCAGACCATGCGTTTGAATGCTGCGATTGTCGTGCTGCTAACCAGCCTGGTCGCAGCGACCTATGGCTTCGGTATCTACCTGTTTGCTCAGCTCGTACCGGACATGCAGGCCTCTCTAGGATTCGACTTCTCCTACGTAGGCAGTATCACTGCATCGGCGCAATTGGGTTTTCTGCTCTGCGCGCTGCTGGCCGTTTGGCTGACACCCAAGATTGGCGGCGGCTGGATGATAGTGGCCTCGGGGGCGGTGTGTGCACTGGCGTTACTGCTGATTCCGCTGTCAAACAACATCTTCGTTATCGGCGCATTGCTGACCCTGCTGGCAGGTACTGCAGCGACTGTTTTTGTGCCAATGGTCGATGTCATCGCCAGAGTGGTGGCCTACCGTTATCGGGGTTTGGCTATGGGCCTGGTGTCCAGCGGGACCAGCTATGGGGTCGCTATCAACAGCCTGTTAGTGCCCATGTACGCCGCGCAAGGCGAATGGCGCAGCGTTTGGTGGTGGGTGGGACTGATTACGGTGGCAATGGCTGTACTGGTGCTGGTGGTATTTAAAAAAGGCGGCTTGCTCAGCCAAACCGTACCGCCGGCATTAACGCCCCTGGCGACCGAGAAAGCTGTGCCAAGCATGCGCCTGGAGCTAATAAAACCTTGGGTGCTGCTGATCTGGTCGATGAATTTCTTGATTGGCTTCGCGACCTTTCCGTTCCAGACCTACCTCTCGTCTTATCTGCGCACCGAGCTGGGTTTTGATGTGCAGTTCAGCGCTCAGGTCTGGGCCGTGATCGGTTTCGTCGGCATGTTCGCGGGGCTGGCCGTCGGTTGGTTCTCAGACCGCACCGGGTTACGTGCGGCCATGCTGCTGGTGTATGGCTGCGTGGTAACGGCGGCACTGATCTTTGTGATAATGCCCTCAGGTCATTGGCCTTTAATCGCTGCCGGGCTGTTCTCCATAGCCTTCTACCCAATCTTCGGCCTTATCCCCGCTTACGTTTCCAAGCTGGCATCATCCAGCGCGATGGCCGTGTCCATATTCGGTGTTGCCAACGTGATGCAAGGCTCTGGCGGCATGCTAGGCAATTACGGCGCAGGGCTATTGGCCAATCACAGCGGCAGCTTTGCGGGGATCTATGCCGCCATTAGCGGCGTAGGTGTATTGCTCATCGCGTTGACACTCAAGCTGCCCCGAGAGGCGCCTGCTGCCACAACAGAGTTAACCGTTAACTACCCGGTGAGGGAGCCTGTTTAGCCATCAGCGGTCGCCCTGCGGCATCACATAGCGCTGCACAATGCGCTCATAGCTGCCATCCACCACCAGCTCACGCAAAGCATCGGAATAGGCCTGAACAAAATCGGCCTGAGTCGAGCGCTTGCTGATCGCAACTTCGGCCGAATCGCTGGACACCACCACCGCCGTGGCTTTGATCTGCTCACCCAGGCCGAGCTGCTGAATCTCATAGGCCCCACTGTGCTCGTCAGCAATTACCCCGTCGATTCGGCCCTTGCCGAGCATGCGCCAGAGGTTGCCGCGGTTGACCACCATCACCACCCGTGCGGCAAACGCAGGATCGTTCATCAGTTGCTCGTAGTCCGCGCCATAGGCCACGTTGACCTGCGCGCCCAGGCGGAACTCGCTGTGCTGCAACTCCAGCAACCGCGTGGCGGGCCAGCGCTGTAAAGCCTGGGTATGCATAAACAGGATATTGCGCGAGGGCGGCAGCACCGGGCCGGAAAAGTGCGCATACGCCTCGCGCTCTGGCCGGCGGAAGGCGCCTGGCAAAATATCCAGGCGACCCAGCTCAAGTTCTTTGAGTGCCCGCGCCCAAGGCAACTTGCGCAGCTTGGTCTGACACCCCAGGCGCGCTAACGCCGCGCGATTGACCTCAATCGAAATACCGACCACTGCACCATCCGCCGTTTGCATGCTGAACGGCGGATCATCATCCCAACGCAGGGTTTTCTCGCATGCAGCCAACGCCAGGCCAGGGACGCAGGCCAGCAGCAACAAGGCAAGCAATAAACAGTGACGCGGTAAAAGCGAGCGGCGTATATCGACTGCAATCAAGATCATCACTCACGCGGGCTCGATGGGATATTGAGTGGAGTCTAGCAGCCCTTTCTCTCATTCAACGCCCGCAAACCACTCAACGAGATTCAGGCCTCGACACTGTTCCACTGCTTGCTCAGGCGCTTGTCCGAGACCGGCAGTTTGGTGCCCAGTTGCTGAGCAAATAACGACACGCGGTACTCCTCCAGCAGCCAGCGATACATCAGCAACTGCGCATCGCGTTTGCCTTCCTGACCGTGCTTACCCAAGCGTGCCTGGTACTGCTCCCAATAACCGGCCAGCTCGCCACTCCAGACGCGGTCGCGTTGTACCTGGCCGGCGATTTTGTCCAGGCGCTGCTCGATGGCCTTCAGATAACGCGGCACTTCCTTTAGCCACTGCGCCGGGGTTTGACGGACGAAACCGGGATAGACCAGATTACTTAGCTGCAGCTTGATGTCATTCAGCGCCATGGCCTGGGCCAGGTCGATCTTGCCTTTAAAGCGCTTCTGCAGACCGTGCCACAGCTTGAGGATTTCCAAGGTCAGCTTGGCCAAACGCTCGGCCTCTCCGGTCCAATCGCCACGCTTGCGCTCGGCCAAGGCGGCTAAACCAGCGCCATCGCGCGGTAGCGGCTCGCTGCCTTCAAGGATGCAGCTGTCGAGGCTGGCAAGCAGAATGTCTTCGACCAACGCATCAACCCGACCCAGCTCGCGGTAAAGCAACGCCAATTCGGTCAGCCCCGGTAACTTGTTACGCAGGAACTTGGCCTGCTCGGCCAGTTGTTGCAGCAATAGACGCTGCAGCGCACGACGGTGCTGAAACTCCGCTTCGGCCAGAGTCGGGAAACGCCCCTCCTTGACCACGCCGCCCTCCTCCACCAACGCCGGATAAACCGTCATGGACAGGCCAGCGACCTGCTGCTGGGTTTTCGCCGCCACTTCGCTAAACACTTTGGCTTCAACCGGCTGCTGGCTTTGCGCGGTTTTCGGCAGGGCCAGGCCGGCCTGAGTCGCCGCACTGAAGCGCGCCGTCAGCTCGGCCAGATCGCGGCCTTCACCCAGAGGTTTGCCCTGGTTGTCGACCACTTCGATGTTCATCCGTAGATGACCTTCAAGCTGTGCGGCGGACTCAGCCCACGCCTCGTCACTAACCCGCGCACCGGTCATGCGCGTCAGTTCGCGCCCGAGCGACAGCGGCAAACTGCCCTCGGCAAATTGCACTTTACTCAGCGCTGCGCCGACAAAGTCCGGCACCGGTACAAAGTTCTTGCGCAGCGCCTTGGGTAGACCGCGCACCAGGGCCATACATTTAGCTTCCAGCAAGCCCGGTACCAGCCACTCCAGGCGCTCGGGCGGCAGTTGCGGCAACAACGGCGCGGGCACTCGCAGGGTTACCCCGTCACGCGGGTGATTGGGTTCGAAGTGATAACTCAGCGGCAGGGTCAGCTCGCCCAGACCCAGGGTGTCCGGGTACTGTGCGGCGGTGACCTCCTTGGCATCGCGGGCGAGCACATCCTCTTCGCGCATGATCAACAGCTGCGGATTCTTCGCGCTTTCAGTCTTGTACCAACTGTCGAAGGTGGCGCTCTGGTAAATGTTCGCCGGCAGACGCGCCTCGTAGTAAGCGAACAGGGTTTCCTCGTCGGCGAGGATGTCCCGCCGACGCGCCTTGGCTTCCAGCTCGTCGAGTTTTTCCAGCAATTGCCGGTTGGCACTCAGGCACTTGGCGCGGCTGTGCATTTCACCCCCCACCAGCCCTTCGCGAATAAACAGCTCGCGCGAAATCACCGGTTCAATCGGGCCGAAATGCACGGCACGGCGACCGACTACGATCAGGCCATACAAACTGATTTGCTCATAGGCCACGACCTGGCCGCGCTTCTTCTCCCAGTGCGGTTCCAGGTGGTTTTTCTTGATCAAATGACCAGCCAGCGGCTCGATCCAGTCCGGTTCGATCTTGGCCACCATGCGCGCAAACAGCTTGGTGGTTTCCACCAGTTCGGCGGCCATCAACCACGTCGGTTTCTTGCGACCGATCACCGAGGACGGATGCACCCAGAAGCGCCGCTGGCGCGCGCCGAGATAATCACCGTCTTCGGTCTTCTGGCCAATCTGACTAAGCAGGCCGGCAAGAATCGCTTTGTGTACCGCGGCGTAACCCTTGCTGCGCTGCGCGGCCTGTTCTTTCTCGGCCAGTTCTTTTTCTTTCTGCACCGCTGAGAGCTGTGCTCCGGCATTTCGGCGGTCCTGGGGATTAGCCGTGGTGGACAAGCCTGCGGCGTTGTCCACCCTACGATCAGCGCCGTAGGGTGGATGGCCGGAGCCATCCACCTTCTTGCCAGCGCCGAGCTGCAAATCACGGGTAATCAGCACCAGTTGGCGATGCGCATCGCGCCATTCGCGCAGTCGCAGGTAATTCAGGAAATTCTTTCGGCACCAGCTGCGCAGCGCACTTGAACCGAGGGCCTGGCGCTGTTCCTCGAAGCCACGCCAGAGGTTGATCAGCGCAGCGAAGTCAGAATCCACATCCTTCCATTGCGCATGGGCCTGATCGGCAGCCTGCTGACGGTCGGACGGGCGCTCACGGACATCTTGCACCGACAAGGCGCTGGCGATGATCAGGATTTCTTCCAGGCTGCCCTGCTTGGCCCCTTCCAGCACCATGCGGCCCAGGCGCGGATCCACCGGCAAGCGCGCAAGCTGGCGGCCCAGCGGCGTCAGCTGACCTTCTCGATTAACCGCCGAGAGCTCCTGCAGCAGGTTGAAGCCGTCGCTGATGGCCTTGCCGTCTGGCGGCTCGATAAAGGGAAAGGCGTCGATCTCACCAAGGCGCAGATGGAGCATCTGCAGAATTACCGCCGCCAGGTTGGTACGCAGAATTTCCGGATCGGTAAAGGCCGGGCGGCCATTGAAATCTTCCTCGCTATACAAACGAATGCAGATGCCTGGCTCGACCCGCCCGCAACGACCCTTGCGCTGGTTGGCGCTGGCCTGACTGATGGCCTCGATGGGCAGGCGCTGCACCTTGGCGCGGTAGCTGTAGCGGCTGATCCGCGCGGTGCCGGAGTCGATCACGTAGCGGATACCGGGCACGGTCAGCGAGGTTTCCGCGACGTTGGTGGCCAGGACGATCTTGCGTGCGCCCATGGGCGCGAAAATCTTCTGCTGCTCGGCCGGGGTCAGCCGCGCATACAGCGGCAGCACTTCGGTCAGGCGCAGGTTGGCCTTGCGCAGCACCTCGGCGGCGTCGCGAATCTCGCGCTCGCCAGGCAGAAATACCAGTACATCGCCGGGGCGCTTGCCTTCGGCTTTTTCAAACGCACCAATCTCATCCAGCGTGGCGAGAATCGCCTGATCGACAGAGAGGTCTTCCTCGACCCGATTACCATCTTCGTCCTGCTCGGCAGCCAGCGGCCGATACCAGGTGTCCACCGGGAAGGTGCGGCCGGACACTTCAACTATCGGCGCGCCACCAAAGTGTTCAGAGAAACGCTGCAGGTCGATGGTCGCCGAGGTGATGATCAGCTTGAGGTCAGGCCGGCGCACCAGCAGGGTTTTCAGAAAGCCCAGCAGGAAGTCGATGTTCAGGCTGCGCTCATGGGCTTCGTCGACGATGATCGTGTCGTACTTTTCCAGGTAGCGGTCGTGCTGGGTTTCCGCCAGCAGGATGCCATCGGTCATCAGTTTGATCAGGCTGCGTTCGTTGCTCTGGTCCTCAAAGCGCACCTGATAGCCGACCAGTTCGCCCAGCGGCGTGCCGATCTCCTCGGCAACCCTTGTGGCCACGCTGCGCGCCGCCAACCGCCGAGGCTGGGTGTGGCCAATCAGCCCGTGCACGCCACGGCCCAGTTCCAGGCAGATCTTCGGTAGCTGAGTGGTTTTACCCGAACCGGTTTCGCCAGCGATCACCACCACCTGGTGCTTGCTGATGGCCGCCTTGATCTCGTCGCGCTTGGCGGCAATCGGCAGCGCATCGTCGTAACGCATCGGCGGCACGCTGAGGCGGCGCGCCTCAACCTTGGCGCGCGACGCCTCAAAACGCTGCAGCCACTGCGCCAGTTTGGCCTCGTCCCCCGGCGTCTGCTTGCGTAACTCGTGCAACTGTCGGCGCAGGCGATGACGGTCGCCCAGCAGGGTCTGGTCGAGGTTTTTCAGCAGTTGGTCAACGGCAGGCGTGGCTTCGGTCATCGGGTAATCGCGGGGTGGGATCAGGAGGAATGGGCTGGAGGGTGGCAATTGTCGCAGATTTAGCCGGAGGAAAACGACCGAGGGACAGAAAGCAAAAAGCCCATTAGGAATGGGCTTTTTGCTTATGTGCAGAACATGTTTACGATCTCGCGAGCTAGAGCTATGCAAGGCGAAAACAGGCGAGGAAGCGGAATTTACTGGTGTAAATGAGCATTCCGAGCCTGGTTTTCATCGCAGCAGGGCCGATGCGCAGCAGATCGTAAATAGGTTCTCAAACAGCGTCGACATCATCAGCCTGCAAACCCTTCTGCCCCTGGGTGACGGCGAACTCGACCTTCTGCCCTTCGAGCAGGGTGCGATGGCCTTCGCCACGGATGGCGCGGAAATGCACGAATACATCCGCGCCGCTCTCGCGCTGAATAAAGCCATAGCCCTTGGAATCATTGAACCACTTGACGGTGCCTGTCTCGCGCTCAGCCATTATCTGTGTCTCCAGCATGCAGTTTTTATTGTTTGGCGCAGCCTGCGGGCGCGTGCCCGGCCATCACCGAAGGCCGAGTATAAAACAGCGTTTATGACTGAAAAGGACTTTTTGCCGGCAGGCTACAGGCCATACAGGACAAGCTATGCAGCGATATTTACGGGCTGGGATTGTGCAAGATTGCAGACGTAGGATGGGTTAGCCGCGCAGCGGCGTAACCCATCGCAAAAGCCAGAATAGCATGGGTGTCGCTACGCTCAACCTACGCGGCCCGCCCCATCCTACGTCGATGGCGACAGCTTGTTTAATCGCGCTCAGACCACATCACGCCACCGGTGGCCCAGTCGCCCTTTTTCACTTCCTCGAAGATCACATCAACCGCGCTGGCATCGCAGCCGAGCACTTTGGTCGAGGCGTCGGTCAGGGCTTTGGCGTACTCGCGTTTGATTTCATCGCAGCGACCTTCGAATATTTTGACCAGGAGGGTTGGCATCTAATTAATCCTCATAACAGGTGAAACAGGACGGGTTAGATCGGTCACGGCGATCCGCTTGGCGCCTATGCGCGCGGGCATTATCTGACCGGGACGACAGAAAAACAAAGGGCCGCATCAAGCGGCCCTTTGCAGGTACAGACGGGATCAGCCGTGACGGCGCCGACGCCACAACCACAGCGCCAGCACGCCGAGGGTCAGCAGCAACGGCACCAGGGCGATATTGAGGAACTTGAGCTTACTGCCCAGCGCCTCGATATCGGCATTCAGTTGATAGCGTACATCGCGCAGTTCCTTGCGGATCGCCAGTTTCTGCTGCACAAACTGCTGCACCGCAGCCTGCTGCTCGGGCGTCAATTCCAAGGCTTTGCTCGGATCATCGCTGCGCTGCAGCGCTGCCAGCTTTTGCTCGGTTTCAGCCAGTTGGGTTTGCAGGGCCTGTTCCTTCTCGCGGAACTTGACCTCGGCTTCACGCTGTATGACGTCCACCACCTCGAACGGCCGGGTAAAGCGACCGCGCGAACGCACGCTGATCAGCGCTTCGGAGCCGGCCAGGTTGTCCAAGGCGTTGATCGCGAAACCGGCGTTGTCTGCCCACGGCTGCGGAATACGCTGGCCGAAGAAGTCCTGCACCTGCACCCACATGCGGTCGGTGAGCATGTCGGTGTCCGCCACCACAATCACGTTGATGTTGTCGGCTTGTTTGAGGCCATCCTTCTGCCCTTCGATGCCTTCAGGGAAGGCCGTTTGCGCCGGGCCGCTGATGCGCGCAGCCAGGGTGTAGCGCTCACCGGTGGGTTCCAGCTCGCGGATCAGCTCTTCCGGGTTGGCCAGCATGCCGAAGCGTTTGGCATCAAACGGCATGGCGTACTGCGAGCTGCGGATCAACGGGGTAAAGCTGGTCTTCGCGCCTTCCAGCGGTTCGAGAATACCGGCGGTGGCAACCGTGACGGTTTCCAGCGAGGCAGTGCTGATGTCCTCAGCATCCAGGGCACGCTTGGGCAGCGTCAGCCAGGCGGCATGACGCACCGGGCGTTGGCCCTGGCCCATGCTGACCGACATGGCGTAGGAGCCATCACCAAGCACCTGGTCCGGCACCATGCGCAGGCCCCAGGCCTTGAACAGCTTCGGCAGATCGGAGGCTTTGTCGACCACCATTTCGCCGGGCATTTCGGCCTGGGTATCGGCCTCGCTGAACGGGTCGACAAAGGTCAGCAACTTGCCGCCGCGCAGGACGAACTGGTCAATGGCGTAGAGGGTCTGTTCCGGCAGCTGCTTGGGGTGAATCAGCAGCAGCACCGAGACGTTCTCCGGGATCAGGTCGACATCGCGCTTGAGGCTTTCGATCTGGAACAGCTGGCGAATTTCCTCGATCAGCATCCAGGCCGGCGTCGGCTGCCGCGCGGCCATGTCGAAGCCGCCGTTGACCTGCAGACCGGCGAGTACGCCGACCACCGGCCGCTCAGGCTTGGCCAGGTTCTGCACCAGACGGCTGAGTTCGTATTCAAGAAACTCTTCCTGATCCAGGGCGAAGAACGGGATCACCTGGGTCTGGCCTTCGGCATTTTTGCCGGCCAGGCCGAAGTAGATCGAGTCGCCGCCCTGCTGCAGCGGAATGCCCTGCAGGCCGAATTCGGCGGCCTTGTCTTCATCCTCGGAGAATGGCGCCGGATCGATGATCGTCAGTTTGAGTTTGTCACCGGCCTCGCGTTGGTAGGCCTTGAGCATTTCCTCAACGCGCTTGGCGTAGGTGCGCAGCGCCGGCAGGTCCTTGGTGGCGGTATCGGAGTAGAAGAAGTTCAGCTCCACCGGCTCGTCCAGCTCGGCCAGAATCTGCTCGGTGCCGCTTGATAGGGTGTAGAGCTTCTGCTCGGTCAGATCCAGACGCACGCCACTGAGGCTGACGCTGGAGAACAGGTTAAAGGCGAGAAACGCCAGGGCAATGAGTGCGAGCCCGGCGCTGGAAACCATCAGCTTTTTCATGGGCGGCCTCAGTCAGCTTTCTTCAGGTCGATAACCACCGCCGTCGCAGCCAACCAGGCGGCGATCAGGGTGAGGAAATACAGCAAGTCGCGCAAATCGATCACGCCCTTGCTGATCGCATCGAAACGGGTCAGGAAGCTCAACGAAGCCACCGCATCCACCAGCCATTGCGGCGCCCAGCCATTGAACCCGTCGAGCACCATGGGAAAGCCGCTGACGATAAACAGAAAGCACACGCTGACCGCCAGGATAAAGGCGATCACCTGGTTCTTTGCCAGCGCCGACATGCACGAGCCAATCGCTAGATAAGCCCCCGCCAGCAGCCAGCTGCCGATATAGCCGGTGATGATCGCGCCGTTATCCGGCTCACCGAGGTAGTTGACGGTGATGATCATCGGGAAGGTCAGCAGCAGCGCCAGGCCGGCAAAGGCCCAGGCGGCGAGGAACTTACCGGTGACTGCATCAAAACGGGTGATGGGCAGCGTCATCAGCAATTCGATGGTGCCGCTCTTGCGCTCCTCGGCCCACAGGCGCATGGCAATCGCCGGCACCAGAAACAGATAGAGCCAGGGGTGAAAGTTGAAGAAGGCCACGAGATTCGCCTGGCCACTCTCGAAGAAACCGCCCATGTAGAAGGTGAAAACCCCGGACAGCACCAGAAAAATCAGGATAAACACGTAGGCCAGCGGCGTGGCGAAGTAGCTCGCCAGCTCGCGTTTGAAAACCACCGACAGCTGACTCATACCACCTCCCCACGGGTCAGGCTGCGGAACACTTCGTCCAGCCGCCCGCGTTCAACATTCAATTCACGCACCTGCCAACCGCGCTCGGCGATCAGCGCATTGACCTGCGGAAAGATCACCTCGCCTGGTTTGGCCAGGATGCTCAGGCTGTGTTCTAGGGCGTTTTCTTCCACCCCGGCCACGCCCGGCAAGGCAGCCAGCGCGGTCAGATCAAGCGGTTCAGCGGCCACCAAGGTGACCGCCTGGTGGTAACGCGAGCGGCTTTCCAGCTCCAGCGGCGTGCCATCGGCCAGCAGCTTACCGTGGGCGATGACCACCGCACGGGTGCACACGGCCGAGACCTCTTCGAGAATATGGGTGGAGATGATCACGATCTTGTCGTAGGCCAGGCTCTGGATCAGCTTGCGCACCTGATGCTTCTGATTCGGATCGAGGCCATCGGTGGGCTCGTCAAGGATCAGCACCTTGGGATCATGCAGAATCGCCTGGGCCAAACCGACGCGGCGCTTAAAGCCTTTCGACAGGGTTTCGATCGACTGCTCCAGCACGGCTTCCAGTTCGACCTGAGCGACCGCCTTGGCCACCCGCTCACGTTTCTCGGCCCCCTTGAAACCGCGCACCTCGGCAATAAATTCGAGGAAGCTGCGCACCGTCATATCGCCGTAGCACGGCGCGCCTTCGGGCAGATAACCGATCTGCCGCTGGGCTTTGAGGGTGTCTTTCTGGATATCGAAACCGAGAATGCTGGCGCTGCCCGACGTCGGCGCAAGAAAACCGGTGAGCATCTTCATGGTGGTGGATTTGCCGGCGCCATTAGGGCCGAGAAAGCCCAGCACTTCACCGGGCTGAACGCTGAAGGACAGGTCGTCGACAGCTGTGTGCTGAGCAAAACGCTTGGTTAGGTTTTTTATTTCTATCATGGCCTCTCACCATTGCGGTAACAGGCCCTGCTTGCAGCCGGTACTGACGCAAGCCGGGCGCTTAAGTGCCGGCGGACTATAAGGAGTCACGCGCAGGCAGCGCAAGCCAAGAACCGGGGAGTCATGTATCTGTTCGCTACAGCGCAGCAGAACAATTAATAGAGCAATTTAGAGTCTGCTCAAGATCTCGCGAGCTAGAGCCGTGCAAGGCGCTACGTTAGTAACAGCCTTCGGCTGGTCAAACAGGCGAGGAAGCGGAGTGTACTGTTGTACATGAGCATTACTCGCTCCGCTCGCCCTTCGGGCCGGCCTAAAGGCCGTTCGGTAGCAAGCCACCGTCCGAGCCTGTTTTCAACGCAGCATGGCCGACGCGCAGCAGATCTTGGGCTGGCTCTACAGAGTGCCGCGCAGGGCTTTCTCGAAAAGCTGACTGTATTGCGCAGCGGTAAAGGCAATCGGGTTGGTGCCGGCAGAGGGATCGACCTCGGCCATCTGCCCGACCTGCTCGATGCGCGCGTCATCAATACCGATCTCGCCCAGACTATGTGGGATACCCACCTGCTCACGCAGCGCCATCACCCACTCCAGCACACCTGTAAAGCCGGGTTTGCCCAGATTCAGGTAACGCGCCATTTTCTCCATTTGTGGTTCGATACGTTCGCGGTTGGCCACCAGCACATAGGGCATCAGCACCGCATTGAGCAGGCCATGGTGCGCGTCGTACAGCGCACCGAGCGGATGGGCCAGGGCATGCATGGCACCGAGGCCTCGCTGGAATGCGGTCGCGCCCATGCTGGAAGCCACCAGCATCTGCAAGCGCGCTTCCACATCACTGCCCTGCGCCACCGCGCGCGGCAAATACTCCTGCACCAGTCGCATGCCTTCCAAGGCAATGCCTTCGGCCATAGGGTGAAACAGCGGCGAACAGAACGCTTCCAGGTTGTGTGACAGCGCATCCATGCCGGTGGCCGCGGTAATCTTGGCCGGCAGGCCGAGGGTCAGCTCGGGGTCGAGGATCACCAGCGCCGGCAGCATACGCGCGTGAAAGATGATGCGTTTGATATGCACCGCGTCATCGGTGATTACCGAGGCGCGGCCGACTTCCGAACCAGTGCCGGCAGTAGTCGGCACCGCCACCACCGGGGCCATGCCGGCGACGTTGACACGGTTGCAGTTATCGCCGATGTCCTCGAAATCCCACAGCGGGCGATTCTGCCCAACCATCAGGGCAATCGCCTTGCCGGCATCCAGTGCCGAGCCGCCGCCAAAGGCAATCACCCCGTCATGCTTGCCGGCCTTGAATGCCGCCACACCGTCCATCACGTTCTGCCCGGTGGGATTGCCCTTGATGCCATGGAACAACCCAGCCTTGAGGCCATCATCGCGACAATGCAGCAACGCGCGGTCAATCATTGGCAAGGCAGCCAGGCCAGGGTCGGTGACCAGCAGCGGTGCACTCATGCCCAATTGCCGGCAGGCCGCAGGCAATTCGCTGACACGGCCAACGCCGACACGCACCGAGGTCGGGTAATTCCAGTTCATGCGGTAGTGATTCAGGTCCATGGGCGCCTCATAACTGAGTCTTGAAGTGAAAGGATTTCGGCCGGGTCACGTGCTCGAAGCCGACACTGGACAGGGTGCAGCCGCGTCCGGAGTTTTTCACCCCGGTCCAGGCCAGCGCCGGGTCGAGGTAGTCACAGCGGTTGAGAAACACCGTCCCCGCCTCCACCCGCTCGGCCAGAGCCATGGCGGCGTTTACATCACGGCTGAAGATCGCAGCAGTCAAGCCGAACTCGCTGTCATTCATCAGCGCCAGGGCTTCTTCGTCATCCTTGACCTTTTGGATGCCCACCACCGGGCCAAAGGACTCCTCGGTCATCACGCGCATGCCGTGATGCACATTGGTCAGCACCTGAGGCGCCAAGTACTGCGAGCCAGGATGGTCCAGGGCAAAGTCGGCGGGCACCAGATGGGCCGTGGCGCCCCGCTCGATAGCGTCGTGGATCTGCCCACGAACGAAGTCCGCCGCCTCGGCACGTACCAACGGGCCGAGGGTGGTATCCGGGTCATCGGAGCGGCCCAGCTTGTACTGTTTCACCAGCGCCACTGCCTTTTCGACAAAGGCGTCGTACAGAGACTCGTGCACGTAGATGCGCTCGATGCCGCAGCAGGATTGCCCGGAGTTGAAGAATGCTCCATCGATTGTGGTTTCTACCGCGTGGGCCAGGTCGGCATCGGCCCGTACATAGGCCGGATCCTTACCGCCCAGTTCCAGACCGATGCTGAGAAAGCGCCCTACCGCTACCCGTTCAACCATGGTGCCGCCGGGCACAGAACCGGTGAAGGCCACATGATTGATGCTCGGCGCCTGAATCAGCGCCTCGGTTTCACCGTGGCTCAGGTGCAGGTACTGGAACACCCCGTCCGGCAAGCCGGCTTCGTTAAAAGCTTCGACCATGCGCTCGGCGCACAAAGGTGTTTGCGCGGAGTGCTTGAGCAGCACCGCATTGCCCGCCAGCAGCGCCGGCATCACCGCGTTTACCGCCGTCAGGTAGGGGTAGTTCCACGGCGCGATAACCAGGGCCACACCCAACGGTTCGCGGCGGATAAAGCGAATAAAACCGGGCTTTTCCGGCACCTTGATATCGGCCAGGGCCTGTTCGGCGATATCCGCCATACAGCTGGCACGCTCGACAAAACCGCGCACCTCGCCTGCGGCATAGCGGATCGGCCGGCCCATCATCCAGCACAGCTCTTCGGCCAGCTGGGTTTCCTTGGCGGCGAAGGCGCTAATCGCCTTGCGAGCGATGGCGATACGCTCGGCCAACGGGGTGTTCTTCCAGGCCTGCTGCGCCAGCTCGGCCTTGGCCAAGGCCGCCTGAATTTCTGGGTTTGAGGCCAAACGACGCTCGACATAAACCGAACCGTCGATGGGCGATATGCATTGCAGTTTGCTCATTGCTTGCACCTTAGAATTCTGTCGCGAACAACAGGTAAGTCTGCTGTGACTCTACAAGCCTGGGTCTCGTAGGGTGAATGGCGCTTTACCCATCCACCCATACGCTGGTGGATGAAAACCGCGTCATCCACCCTACCCAGCACCTCTAGCCCCTGTGTCTATTGGCACCTGCGGCAAAGCAGGGCATCAGATAATTTCGAAGTAGCGATCCAGCTCCCAGTCGCTGACATGCCGGCGGTATTCGCGCTCTTCCCACTCGCGGCTGGCGGCGAAGTGCTCGACAAACTCATCGCCGAACAACTCGCGCGCTGCGGTCGAGCCTTTCAGCCGTTGCGCGGCATCCCATAGGGTTCGAGGCAGAGCCAGTTCTTCCGGGTGTTTCATGGCGTAGGCGTTACCCACAACCGGCTCGGTGGGCTCCCACTGCTGCATCACCCCGTACAGGCCGGAGCCAAGCGCCACCGACAGCGCCAAAAACGGATTGCCATCGGCCGCCCCCAGGCGATATTCCTGGCGCTGAGATTTGTCGCTGCCAGGAATCACCCGCAACGCAGCGGTGCGGTTTTCCACGCCCCAGGTGGCATCGGTGGGTGCCCAAAAGCCGGGGATCATTCGCCGATAACTGTTCAGCGTAGGCGCGACCATGCAGAGGAACTCCGGCATCAGGCGCTGCTGTCCGGCGAGAAAATGGCGCTGAATCGTGCTCATATTGTGCGCCTGGTTGGGGTCATGAAACGCCGACTTGCCGCTGGCCAGATCGCGCAGCGAAACATGGATATGCCCGCTCTGCCCCGGATACTTGCCCGACCACTTGGCCATAAAGGTGGCCATCAGACCGTTGCGCTGGGCCAGCACCTTCATAAATGTCTTGAACAGCGCGCCCTTGTCCGCCGCATCTTCGGCGCGGTCATAGGCAATCGCCGCCTCCAGCACGCCAGGGCCAGTTTCGGTGTGCAGGCCTTCGATGGGGAAGTCCATGCGCTCGGCCATCTCCAGAATTTCGTGGTACAGCTCGGCGTGCACCGAGTTGCGGATCATCGAGTAGCCGAACCAGTCCGGGGTGAACGGTTTGAGGTCACGAAAACCCTTGGCCCGCGCCGATTCCGGGGTTTCATCGAACATAAAGAACTCATATTCAAGGGCGGCAAAGGCATCGAAGCCCATGGCCTTGCAGCGCTCCACCACACGGCGCAGGGTGCCGCGCGGACAGACCTTTTCCGCCGCCTCGGCAAACTCGCAGATAAACAGCAGCATGCCATTCTCGAACGGCAGGTCGCGGCAGGTGTGCGGCAACACCCGCACCGGCGCGTCCGGGTAGCCCGTGTGCCAGCCGGTGTATTGAGCGTTGTCGTAGAGCTGGTCCTTTACGTCCCAGCCGAGCACCACATCGCAGAAAGCAAAGCCGCTGTCGAGGGCAGAGAAGAACTTGCTGCGGCTGAGGTATTTGCCGCGCATCACCCCATCGTTATCAAACACCCCGACCTTGATATGGCTAAGGCCCCGCTCTTCGACAATGCGCTTGGCATCCTGAACGGTTTTCACGTCTCGCGGATTGAGCATAAATGCACCTGTCTCTTGTTGTTATGACTGTCGTTATGGCCGACATCCGGGGGCAACAACAGAGTCTCAAGCGCATCCCCACAACACCCGCATAACGCGCTCTGACTACCACCCAACGCCTGTTAGAACACCCGGCAAAAAGCCTGTTCAGTGTGGTACAGGATTGGGAAGTTGGCTGGCTGATCCAGGAAATATCTGCTGTTTGCCATAGCTGCCGCGCTGCACGCAGCAAAACGCCCGCGATTGATGGCGCGGGCGTGGTTTTGCAGGCGGCTTAACGCGCTCAACGATAGGGCGCGCCAGCCTTGGCCATCAGGGCGTTGTACTTTTTGAAGATCTCCACCACGCGGGCGCAGCGCGGGCTGGTTTTGGCGATTTCGTCCCAGAACTTCAGCGCCTCGGCTTCCACCGTGGCCCATTCTTCGGCCGGGATGGAGGTCAGCTGCAGCTTTCCGCCTTCGACCCGCAGTTGCGCCTCCCCTCCCCAGTACCAGTGTTGGCGGTAGTAGTTAGAGCTGTCCATGCACAGCTTGAACAGGGTTTTCAGATGTTCAGGCACCTCGGCCCAACGATCCGAGTTGGCGAAGTAAGAGCCGCACCAAGCACCGGAAATGTTGTTGGTGAGGAAGTATTTGGTCACGTTGGCCCAGCCGACGGTGTAGTCCTCGGTGATGCCGGACCAGGCAATGCCGTCCAGCTCGCCGGTCTGCATGGCCACTTCAACGTCTTCCCAAGGCAGGGTTACCGGGATCACCCCAAAGCGGGAGAGAAATTTGCCGGCAGTGGGGAAGGTGAAGATGCGCTTGCCCTTGAGGTGCTCAAGCTTGGTAATCGGCTCCACCGTGGCGAAGTGGCAAGGGTCCCAGGCGCCGGCGCCGAGCCAAGTCACGCCTTTAACCTCACCGTAGGCCTCGGCCCAGATTTCGTTGAGGCCATACTTTTCGAACAGTACCGGTACATCCAGGCTGTAACGGGTGGCAAACGGAAAATAGCCACCGAATACCGAAATATCCACGGGCGCGGCGATGGAATCGTCATCGCTCTGCACAGCATCGATGGTGCCCTTCTGCATGGCGCGGAACAACTCGCCAGTCGGCACCAACTGATCGGCGTAATACAGCTGGATTTCCATCTCGCCATTGGCGGCCTTATTGAAGGCATCGATGGATGGCTTGATCACATGCTCGCCCAATGCCGCGCCGGCATAGGTCTGCAGGCGCCAAACGATTTTCTTTGGTTCGGCGGCGTAGATATGCGCCGGGCCCAATGCCGTTGCCCCTGCTGCCCCGGTAGCCACCGCGGCGGTTTTCAGAAAACTGCGTCTCGTACTCATGCTGTTATCTCCAGACGTGTCGATTCAGATCGTGACGATTCAGATGGCATACAACCGCACTGCCTGACCCACGGGGCACTGGCAGGGTTTTCAGAGGGGCAAGCTGTACCTGATTGCGACAAAGCCCTTGAGGATTGCGGACGGCATAAGCGCCACACGCCGCGGTAATTCTCACTGGCTTCTATAGGTACAACTGCGCTGGCCTACAGCTGAAATTCATGTGCTTATGCGCCGTAATGCCACTGTGGCAACCACAGGGCGATCTGCGGGAAGACCATGACCAGCACCAAGGCCAGCACCATGATCAGCACGAATGGGGTAACCGAGACGTAGATGTCACGCAGTGAGACTTCCGGCGGAGCCATGGCGCGCATCAGGAACAGGTTGTAGCCGAAGGGCGGAGTCATATAGGCGATCTGGCAGGTGATGGTGTAGAGCACGCCATACCAGACCAGGTCGAAGCCCAGAGCACCGACCAGCGGAATATACAAAGGGGCGACGATCACCAGCATCGCGGTGTCATCTAGGAACATGCCCATGATGATGAACGACAGCTGCATCAGGATCAGCACCTGCCAGGGCCCCAGTCCGAGGCTTTCGAGGAAGAACGCCTCAATTGCCTTGACCGCTCCAAGGCCGTCAAACACCGCGCCGAAGCACAGCGCGGCGAGGATGATCCACATAAACATGCAGCTGATGCCGAGGGTCTTGCGCAGGGTTTCTTCCATCACGCTGCGGGTCAAACGGCCCTTGACCAACGCCATCAGGGTTGCCGCAGCAGCGCCTACCGCCGAGCTTTCCACCAGGCTGGTAATACCCATCAGAAACAGCCCGGTCATGCAGAAGAAGATAAACAGCGGCGCAATCCCAGCCTTGAGTAGCAGTAGTTTCTCGCGTCGGCTGATCTGCCCGCGCTCCTCTGCAGATAAGGCCGGCCCTAGTTCTGGCTGCAAACGGCAACGCACGGCGATATAGAGGATAAACAGCCCGGCCATCAGCAGACCGGGAAACACCCCAGCCAACCACAGTTGGCCAACCGGCTGGCGGGCGATCATGCCGTACAGCACCAGCACCACGCTTGGCGGAATCAAAATCCCGAGGGAGCTGCCTGCCTGGATCACCCCGGTGACCATGATCTTGTCGTAGCCACGACGCAACAACTCCGGCAAAGCAATGCTCGCACCGATAGCCATGCCTGCCACGCTCAGCCCATTCATCGCCGAGATCGCCACCATCAAACCGATGGTGCCGACGGCCAGGCCGCCATTGAGCGGGCCCATCCAGACGTGGAACATTTTGTAGAGGTCTTCGGCCAACCCCGACTCGGAGAGCATGTAGCCCATAAATACGAACAGCGGCAGAGTCAGCAGCGGATACCACTTCATCAACTTCATGGCAGCGCTGAAGGCCACCTCCGAACCGCCATCACCCCAAAGCATCAGCGCCGCCGCCACTGCGACAAAACCAATCGCGCCAAATACCCGCTTGCCAGTGAGCAGCAACAACATCATCGAGGAGAACATCAGCAGGGCTATCAGCTCGTAATCCATTACAGCGTTTCCCCCCGCGCGGCGGCGATGTCCTTGAACAGGGTGGCGATAGCCTGCAGCAACATCAGGGCGATGCCGATGCACATGATGATCTTGATCGGGGCCATGGGGGGCGACCAGGCCGAGTAGCTGGTTTCGCTGTATTCAAGGGCGTACTGGGTCGAAGAAATACCGCCGTAAAGCAGCAGCACCAGATAGAAAATCAGAAAGCCGATGGTGATCGCATCGATGATCGCGCGGGCCCGTGGCGACCATCGGCTGTAGAACAAATCCATGCGCACATGGGCATCAAGCTGCATCGAATAGGCGCCGCCAAGCAGGAAGTAGGCAACCATCAGAAACTGCGCCGACTCCAGCGTCCAGGCGGCCGGCATAAAGAAGGTCTTGCTGATTGAGGAGTACAGCAGCACGCCGAGAATGGCGAAGATCAGGTACATGGCGAAGCGCCCGACAACGCGGTTTAGCGCCTCCACTGCGTGCACAAACAGCCTGATGGCCTTGGGCATACTGCACCTGCCGAATAATTGTTATTCCGAGAGCCTAGACCAAGATTGGCCAAAGCCAATCAGCGCAAGCTGAGGTAGCACAAAGCACGCCAGCTCTTTTAGGCAGGCAATCTCTCTCGAAATATCAGCAGCTTAGTGCGGTACAAAAAGCTGCCGTAACGCCCAGCTAGCCCTCTAGAAAGCCCATCAGCACCGCCACGGTGCGTTCGGGGTCCTCTTCTTGGGGCACATGGCCCAGCTCGTCAAACAACACCAGACGGCTACCCTTGATATCGCGCTTGAAGCGCTCGGCATTGACCGGCGGAATCAACTCATCGCGACCACCCCAGATAATCAGCGTCGGCACCTTGAGTTCGGCGATACGGGTGTAGCTCTGCCCCGCTTCGGCCTGGATAAAGCGCTGACGCAAGGCTTCACGATTGCCGGCGCGCAAGGTCAGTTCGTAGTAGCGGTCGATCAGTTCATCGCTGACCTTATCCGGGTCGCCATAGACGTTGCGAATGCTCGCCTCGATCATCTGCCGGGGCAGCAGGTTGGCCATCAGCGGCGCCAGCGCAGGAATCTGCGCCAGGCGAAAACCGATGGGCATGGAGGTGGCATTGCGCGGGTAACCGGCGGCATCCACCAACACCAGGCGCTCGACGCGCTGCGGATGGTCCAGGGCAAATTGCCAGGCCAGTTGCCCGCCAAAACTGTTACCCGCCACCACCGCGCGCGGCACCTGCAGCTGGTCCAACACATGGCCGAGGAAGGCGCTGTAGTGAGCCATGCGGTAATCGCCATCGGGGAATGGCCCGGTCAGGCCGAAGCCGGGCAGATCGAGGCTGATCACCCGACGCTTAGCCTGCAACGCTGCCACCCAGCCTTCCCAGGTGTGCAGGCTGGCCGAGGTGCCATGCAGCAGCACAATCGGCGCAGGGTCATCCCGTGGGCCCTGATCACGCAGGTGCACCAACATGCCGTCGATGGCCAGAAACTCGGATGGCGGCATGGCCCAGCGCGGCTTGAGCTCCGCTACGGGGCGATCCGGCGCCCAGTTCCAGGCGACCGCAGCGGCCAGGCTGATCAGCAGCAACAGGACAAGGGATACGGATATCTGCACAGCACGCTTCATAGTCGGTACCTGATGACGGGGCACTGGCAATACTAGTCAACGACTCGCAGCTTGCCTGTGACCGTTGTGCACCATCCGGTCGTAGGAGCGGCCCATGGCCGCGATATGGGCTTCGCGGCCATGGCCCGCGCCTACAGGTTGCCCGTTAAAAAGACGAAAAAAAGCCCCGATGTGCCGGGGCTTGAGGAGTGTTGCGCCGTTTTGCGACGCACACGATAAAACGGGTATTTAGAGCCTGTTGCGGATCTCGCGACGCCGCAGATCCGAGTAGGTTGTTAAACCAGGCTGGTCAACGCATCACGACTAAACGGCAGGATGTCCTGCTCGCGGCCATCGCGTACTTTTACCGCCCAGTCCGGGTCGACCAGCAGTGCGCGACCTACGGCAACCAGATCGAACTCCTGCTTGCTCAGGCGCTCCAGCAGGTTTTCCAGGCTAGCCGGCTGAGCCACCTTGTCGGTATTGACCATAAACTGGAGGAACTCGCCGTCCAGGCCAACGCTGCCGACGGTGATGGTTGGTTTGCCGGTGAGCTTGCGCGTCCAGCCAGCCAGGTTCAGCTCGGAGCCGTCGAATTCAGGCTCCCAGAAGCGGCGGGTCGAGCAGTGGAAGATATCCACGCCGGCATCGGCCAGCGGCTTAAGGAAGGCCTCCAGAGCTTCTGGCGTTTCCACCAGACGGGCGCTGTAGTCCTGCTGCTTCCACTGCGAGAAACGGAAGATGATCGGGAACTCCGGGCCGACGGCGGCGCGTACAGCCTGGATCAGTTCGATGGCAAAGCGCGAGCGCTGCGCCAGGTCACCGCCGTATTCGTCGCTACGCTGGTTGCTGCCAGCCCAGAAAAACTGGTCGACCAGATAGCCGTGGGCACCGTGGATTTCCACACCGTCCATGCCGATGGCTTTGGCATCCTTGGCGGCCTGGGCGAAGGCGGCGATCACTTCCTTGATGTCGTCCTGGGTCATGCCGTGCACAACCACGTTGCCTTCTTTTACTTTCTCGCTCGGGCCGTAGCCTGGAACGCTGGCGTCCGGCTCGGTGCCCAGCTTGCGCACATTGCCCACGTGCCACAGCTGCGGAACGATCTTGCCGCCTTCAGCGTGCACCGCATCTACCACTTTCTTCCAACCAGCCAGAGCATCTTCACCGTAGAAACGCGGTACGTTCGGGTAACCGTTGGATGCCTTGTGACCGACGGTGGTGCCTTCGGTAACGATCAGGCCAACGCCAGCTGCAGCACGGCGACGGTAGTACTCGATGACCTTGCTGTTCGGTACGCCGCCCGGGGAGAAGGAGCGCGTCATCGGCGCCATGACCACACGGGTCGGCAGCTCCAGGTTGCCCAGGCTAAAGGGTTGAAACAGCGCTTTAACGGGATCGGTCATCATCATTCCTCGGGGCGGCCAGAGCGCCGCAACTGGTTAAAGGGGCTTGTATTCAGACCCGCAACAGCAGTTGCAGGCGTTGGATAAAGTCAGTCAGGGCGCGGGTGTTGTTCGCCACCTTGAGCCGGGTCAGCGCGCCTTGCCAGGCATTGGCGATAAAGCTCGCCAGGTTGCGGCAATCCTCATCGACAGACAGCTCGCCGGCGGCCTGCGCCTGTTCTAGGCAAGCCTGCAGGGTGTCCGCAGAGGCCTGCAGAATCGCATCGACCTGCGCGCCCAGAGTCGGTGAGAGCTCGGCCATCTCGAAACTCAGGCTGCCAATAAAGCAGTGGTATTCCAGACGTTCCTGGCGAGCGAAGTGCTCCACCAGCTCGGCGTAATAACCGAGGATGCGCTCGCGCGGGCTCAATGCAGGATTGGCCAAGGCTTCGGCATAACGCGCCAGGCGCGGCTGATAGACCTGCTGCAGCGCCTGCAGGGCAAAGTCTTCCTTGCTCGCAAAGTAGTGGTAGAAGGAGCCTTTCGGCACCCCCGCCGCCTGGACGATTTCCTGCACGCCAGCGCCGTGATAACCACGACGGGTCATCACCTCGGCGCCTTTGGCGAGGATCAGGTCACGCTTGTCGAGTCGAATGCTGGTGTTCATGCCGGCAAGAATATGACCGGTCGTCTCGCCTAGCCCAGCACTATTGATTTGCGTGATTACAGGTAAGAAGCACAGCGGGTAATTGCCTGAGCAGGGCTGGCTACCATGTCCGCGATAGCTGTGCAGCAACAACAGAATGGAGCGCTGCGTTCTGCTGGGAGCAAAACGCGGAGCCAAGCCAGACGGGCCTGCCTGGCGGAGGGTTGAATCAGCCGCGAGCGGCTTTGATCACTTCGATGTAAGGCTCGGCAAAACGCTGGTCCTGGATCAACGCGACAAAATCATTGCCCTGCTCGTCTTTGGCACTCAGGTCGTAGCCAGCAGCAACAAAGAAGCCGACAAAGCGCTCGAAATCGTCGATACGCAGGCCACGGTAGGCCTTGACCAGCTTGTGCAGCGACGGCGGCGTGGCATCGGCCGGCTCTACGCTGAGGAACAGCTTGATCGGCTCGTCACCAATCTCTTCGCCAATCACCTGTTTCTTGTCTTTACGCATCGTTCACTCCAGCTAACCAGGCCACACGGGGCCGGCAGTGTACCTCCGGGGCGGGCAATGGCTCAACGGAAGCAGTTCAGCCGACTCTTCTAACACGAGCCACGTATGGGTAACAGCCGACTTAGGTCAACACCGACCACCGCGCCCCGCCCTTATACTGCGCCCGGACACCCGGGAGTCATTATGTCGCTGCCCTTACCGCCGCTGCTCTCCGCCTGGCGCCAGACTTTGCGCGCCGGCTATGGCTGGAAAAACCTGCGCAGCGACCTGAGCGCTGGCGTCACGGTGGGCATTATCGCCATTCCGCTGGCCATGGCCCTGGCGATTGCCGTCGGTGTAGCGCCGCAACACGGCCTGTATACGGTGCTGGTGGCGGGCACGCTGATCGCCCTGTTTGGCGGTTCGCGCTTTAACGTCTCCGGGCCGACCGCCGCTTTTGTGGTGATTCTGCTGCCGATCACCCAGCAATTCGGCCTCGGTGGCCTGCTGCTGTGCACCCTCATGGCCGGGGTGATCCTGATTGCCCTCGGGCTGATGCGCGCTGGACGCTTGATCGAATTTATCCCCTACCCGGTGACACTGGGCTTTACCGCCGGTATCGGCATCGTCATCGCCACCCTGCAGATCAAGGATCTACTCGGCCTGCGCCTGAGCAGCGAGCCGCACAACTACATAGAACAACTCAACGGCCTGCTGCATGCCCTGCCCAGCCTGCAACTGGGTGACTGTCTGGTGGCGCTGGTGTGCCTGGCGACACTGCTCATATGGCCGCGCTGGGTGCCGAAGATCCCCGGGCATCTGGTGGCGCTGACGGTCGGCGCACTGCTCGGGCTGCTGCTGGAAAGCCTGCAGATTCCCGTGGCGACCCTTGGTGAGCGCTTCAGCTATAGCCTGAATGGCGTTGAGCATCCGGGTATTCCGCCGTTTCTGCCGAGCTTTATCTGGCCCTGGCACTTACCGGGTGCCGATGGCCAGCCGCTGGTGGTGAGCTTCGAGCTGTTCCGCCAACTGCTGGCCCCGGCCTTTGCCATCGCCATGCTCGGGGCCATCGAGTCGCTGCTGTGCGCGGTGGTCGCCGATGGCATGACCGGCAGCAAGCACGATCCCAATGGCGAGCTGATCGGCCAGGGCATCGGCAACCTGGTTGCGCCGCTGTTCGGCGGGATCACCGCCACCGCCGCGATTGCCCGCAGCGCCGCCAATGTACGTGCAGGGGCTTACTCGCCGATGGCCGCCATCGCCCACGCCGGCGTGGTGCTGATCGCCATTTTGTTTCTCGCGCCCCTGTTCAGCTACCTGCCGATGGCGGCGCTGGCGGCCTTGCTGCTGATAGTGGCGTGGAACATGAGCGAGCCGCGGCACGTGCAACATACCCTGCGTATCGCGCCACGCAGTGATGTGCTGGTGCTGCTGACCTGCCTGATTCTCACCGTGCTGTTCGATATGGTGCTGGCGGTGGGCGTCGGCCTGTTGCTGGCCGCCGGGTTGTTTATCAAACGCATGAGCGACCTGACCGATACCGAAGCGCTGCCCAAGCACTTCCACCAGGCGCTTAATGACTTGCCCGAACACGTGCTGGCCTACGCCATTCGCGGCCCGCTGTTCTTCGGCGCAGCGGAAAAGGCCCTGAGCGTGCTGCGGCGCTTTACCCCTGAGGTGAAGGTGGTGATCGTCGATATCAGCGCCGTGCCGCTGCTGGATATGACCGCCATTGCCGCACTGGACAATGTGCTGCGCGACTATCGCGAGCAACACGTCGCCCTGGTGCTGAGCGGGCCAACGCCGCAGGTGCGCCTGCAATTACGCCGCGCCGGCATCGTGCGCGTTGAAGGTCAGCTGGCTTATGTACGCGACCTGGCCCAAGCCAGGGAGAAAGCGTTGCGTTGGTTAGCAACAAAGCCCGATGGGGAATCAGCGGGCTAAGTAAATTGCGCGCGCATCCAGGCCTGGTAGTCGGCAACGTCAGGCTCACCTTCACGCGGTGCCCAGCTGGCCTGCTCGCCCTCACCTACAGGCTTGTAAGGCCCGGCTTTGCACTCGAACAGAATGCTGTCGGCTTCCAACACCACCAGGGCGTGAAACACCCCAGGCGGCAGGTCGACGCCGATGCAGGCACCGCCCGCCTCCAGCACACGCTTATCCAACACCTCACCGGAGTCATTGAAGATCAGCAAGCCCAAGCGACCTTTCAGCACCAGCAGCGCTTCGGCCTTATCCGCCGAGAGGTGGCGATGCGGCGGGATATAAGTATCCGGTTGCAACCCCACCGCCATGCGGTGGCAAGGCTCTTCCATCTGGTGGAAGTTATGGTGCTGACGTTGCCGGGGGTTGGCCGCCGCTTGCTCGGCCAGTGTGCCGAACAGGGTCTGATCGAGAAAGCGTGGACCAGCCATCAGCCTTACAAGCCTTTGACGGCGTAGATGCCCGGCGCATTGCGCCAGTAGCCCTTGTAGTCCATGCCGTAGCCAAACACATAGCGATCAACGCAGGACATGCCGACGTAATCAGCCTTAAGGTCAGGACGCGCTTTGCGGTCGTGGGTTTTGTCTACCAGCACGGCGATGCGCACGTTCTTGGCACCGGCATGCCGGCAAAAATCGATGATTGCACCGAGGGTGTGCCCTTCATCGAGGATGTCGTCGATGATCAGCACGTCGCGGTCGATAAAGGAAATTTCCGGCTTGGCCTTCCAGAACAACTCGCCGCCGCTGGTTTCATTGCGGTAGCGGGTGGCGTGCAGGTAGGACAACTCCAGCGGGAAGTTGAGCTTGGGCAGCAGCTTGCCGGAGAAGATCAACCCGCCATTCATCACGCAAAACACCACAGGGTTGCTGTCAGTCATCTCGTTGTTGATGGCGGCGGCCATGGCCTCAATGGCCACTTCGACCTCGGCATTGCTGTGCAGGCAATCGGCTTCGGCCATAACTTGGCGGATGTGCGCGAGATCGACGGACATGCTGTTTCCTCTTGGAAGTGGGACGGCCAGAGCAGAAAGCTGATCAAGGCGTCAAAATAAAAGCCGGCAAAGGTACGCATCCGCCCCTGACAGAGCAAGCCCCAGCAGACCAATTGCGACAATTGCACGTAATCGACGACATTTACCGGCCAATTACCGCTAACACCCATGGATGACGCAGCTATTGGCATAGCCAATGCTTTAATCTAACTCAATTTTACGCCCGTCCAGCCGGAGACCCCGCTATGCCCATCCTTGAGATCCGCCACCCGCTGATCCGCCACAAACTCGGCCTGATGCGCCGCGCCGATATCAGTACGAAGAACTTTCGTGAGCTGGCCCAGGAAGTCGGCGCACTGCTGACTTATGAGGCAACCAAGGATCTGCCCCTGGAAAACTATGAGATCGAAGGCTGGTGCGGCACCGTGCAGGTGGAAAAGATCTCCGGCAAGAAGATCACCGTGGTGCCGATCCTGCGTGCCGGCATCGGCATGCTTGAAGGCGTGCTCAGCCTGATCCCGGGCGCCAAGGTCAGCGCCGTGGGCGTGGCGCGCAACGAGGAAACGCTGCAAGCGCACACCTACCTGGAAAAACTGGTGCCGGAAATCGACGAGCGCCTGGCGATGATCATCGACCCGATGCTGGCTACCGGAGGCTCGATGGTCGCCACCATCGATCTGCTGAAGAAAGCCGGCTGCAAGGAAATCCGCGCCATGGTCCTGGTTGCCGCGCCGGAAGGGATCAAGGTGGTCAACGACGCACACCCGGACGTGACCATTTACACCGCCTCCATCGATCAGCGCCTGAACGAACATGGCTACATCATTCCCGGCCTCGGTGATGCCGGCGACAAGATCTTCGGCACCAAACAGAAGGACGCATAAGCATGCAGGACGAATACAACGACCCACTCTGGCGTCAGGGCATTTCCGGCGCGCAGATGCTGTTTGTAGCGTTCGGCGCCCTGGTGCTGATGCCGCTGATCACCGGCATGGACCCCAACGTTGCACTGTTCACCGCTGGTATCGGCACCTTGCTGTTCCAACTGGTGACCGGTCGCCAGGTACCGGTTTTTCTCGCCTCCAGCTTCGCCTTTATCGCACCGATTCTCGCCGCCAAGGGTGAGTTCGGCCTGCCGGCCGTGCTCGGCGGCATCATCGCTTCCGGCCTGGTGTATATCCTGCTCAGCGCGGTGGTAAGGGTTAAAGGCGCCGGTTTTATCGACCGCCTGCTGCCGCCGGTAGTGATTGCGCCGGTGATCATTTCCATCGGCCTGGCACTCTCGCCCGTGGCGGTGAACATGGCCATGGGCAAAGCCGGTGATGGCAGCGCGCAGCTGGTGCCGTATGAAACCGCGATGCTGATTTCCATGTCGGCACTGATCACTACCGTGCTGGTCGCTGCCATGGGCCGTGGCCTGCTGCGCCTGGTGCCGATCCTGGCGGGGATTATCGTTGGCTGCATCGTCGCCGCCTTCTGCGGGGTGATCGACACCAGCAATATTGCGGCCGCACCTTGGCTGGCGATTCCAGCATTCGTAACCCCGGAACTGCATTGGGGCGCGATTCTCTATATCGTCCCGGTCGCCCTGGCTCCGGCCATCGAGCACATTGGCGGCGTAGTGGCTATCGGCAGCGTAACCGGCAAGAACTTTATCAAGAAGCCCGGCCTGCACCGCACCCTGCTTGGCGACGGCCTGGCCACCTCGGCTGCCGGCCTGTTCGGCGGCCCGCCCAACACCACCTACGCGGAAGTCACCGGCGCGGTGATGCTGACCAAGAACTACAACCCGAAGATCATGACCTGGGCTGCCTGCTTCGCCATCGGCCTGGCCTTTGTCGGCAAGTTCGGCACCGCGCTGCAGAGCATTCCCGTACCGGTGATGGGCGGCATTCTCTGCCTGCTGTTCGGCTCCATCGCAGTGGTCGGCCTGAATACCCTGATTCGCCATCAGGTCGATTTGTCCGAAGCACGTAACCTGATCATCGTTTCGGTAACCCTGGTGTTCGGCATCGGCGGCATGATGATCGGCAACAGTGACTTCGCCCTCTCCGGCATTTCCCTGTGCGCCATCTGCGCCCTGGTACTCAACCTGGTCCTGCCGGGCGGCCACGGCTGGCGCGACAAGACAGTGCTGGAAGAACCTGACCTGTAAACCGCGCCCAGTAAAAAGCCCCGCACTGCGGGGCTTTTTTATGGCTATGTCCCAAGACCGTGTTGCAAGGACTACGCTTTAAGGCAGACATCCGCTTGTGAGGTCAGCCCACCATGGATACTCAAGCCTTTCAGCGCTGGTTGGCCCAGGTGAGCCAGCTCAGTGCCAAACAGAAATCCGCGCTTCACCAGGCGCTGCAGGA